>NZ_CP098604.1:3374047-3680779 GCF_024499015.1 Xanthomonas hortorum pv. pelargonii
GATGCTTCAAGAGCGGAGCAACGCGGCGCTAACTCAAGTATGCGTATCGAAATGGTTCAATCAGTGCGTAGGACGCAGATGTCGAGCGACACGTCTGATCGCAGCGAGTGATCACTCGGGCGAACACCGGCATTTGCCTCCGGGATGCAGCGATTAGCCACAGGCAGCACAGCGCTTAGCCCGTATCCAACCCATGCTTGCGCAGCTTGCGATACAGCGTATTGCGGCTGATGCCCAAGGCATCGGCGGTGCGGCTGACATTCCAGCGATGGCGTTCGAGTTGCTGTTGCAACACCAGGCGCTCGGCTTGATCGAGTGCGACGCGGCCGGGCATGTCGTCGGCCGCCACCGCGCGGCCATCGACCAGACACGGCGCGCTGCCGGCATCGACGATTTCCTGCGGCAGATTCGGTAGCCGGATCACGCCATCGCTGCACAGCACCGCCGCCGTGCGCAGCACATTGCGCAGCTGGCGTAGATTGCCCGGCCAGGCGTAGCTCAGCAGTTTGTGCATCGCTTCTTCGCTGATGCGCACGCTGTGCTCGCTGTTTTCTTCGCGCAGCAAGGTGCGGATCAGCTCGGCCTTGTCGCTGCGCTCGCGTAGCGGCGGCAGATGCAGCACCACGCCATTGAGCCGGTAATACAGATCCTCGCGGAACTCGCCGGCTGCCACCCGCTGCGCCAGATCGCGGTGGCTGGCGCTGATCACGTGCAGTTCCAACGGTACCGCGCGTTCGCTGCCTAACGGCGTGACGGATTGTTCTTCCAGCACGCGCAACAGGCGGCTCTGCAACGGCAGCGGCATGTCGCCGATTTCATCCAGAAACAGCGTGCCGCCACTGGCCTGCAGCAATTTGCCGTGGCGGCCTTCGCGCGCCGCGTCGGTGAAGGCGCCGCGTGCATAGCCGAATAATTCGCTTTCGATCAGCGCTTCTGGAATCGCGGCGCAATTGATCGCCACAAACGCACCATTCGCCCAGGGCGAGCCCCGATGCACTGCCTTGGCGAACTCTTCCTTGCCGGTCCCGGTGTCGCCACGCAGCAAGATCGACACGCGATGCGCTGCCAGTTTCAACGCATTGGCCAGGTTGTGGCGCATGCGCGGATCCGAGCCCACATGCTCACCGGGTTGCAGCTCGGTATCCGGCGCCAGCTGTGCCGGCCCGCCCACCGCCGGCAGCGCCGGACGTGCACGCGGCGGGCGCACCAGTGCGTAGAAACGTCGCCCGTGGCAGGCGCAGCGGATCGACCACAAGGTGCCGGCATCGCTGCCGGCACGGTGCTCGAGGGTGTCGAAATCCAGCTGCATCACCTGCGAAATATTGCGGCCCACCAACTGGCTGCGATCGATCTTGCCGAGCTGCTCCAGTACCGCCTCGTTGACCGCCAACACACGGCCATCCGTATCGATCGCGATCAGCGCTTCATGCAGCAACCCGGCAAACTCGGGCCGGCTATGGAAGCGCAGGATGAAAGCGTGACCGAACTGATTGAGAAAATGCGAGCGCGAGATCTGCGCCGCCGACATGCTCACCAGGGCCACGGTGTGGCGCTGGATCTGCTTGCCGTCCTGCGCATCGGGCGTGGAGGCATCCAGCACCGCCAGCAGGCCGCCGTGCGGGTCCAGGATCGGCGCGCCGCAGCACGACAATGGCAGATGGCGGGTCAGATAGTGTTCGCCACGGTGCACGCTCACCGCCGTGCGCTCCACCGCGCAGGTGCCCAGACCGTTGGTGCCCTGATGACATTCGGCCCAGCTGGCGCCGCAGAACAGGCCGGCCTGGCGAAATTCGCGCAGCAGCGTCGGGTCATGCACGCTGTGCAGCACTGTCGCTTCGGCATCGGCAAAGATCACCGCATAACCGCTGCCGGCGATCTGTTCGTAGAGGTTTTCCATTTCCACCTTGGCGATGCGCAGCACCTCGCCCAGACGCTGCTGGCGCTCGCGCACGTGCAAGGCATCGTGCACCAGCGCTTCGGGTGGTGCCTCGGGCAACAGCGAATGCTCGTCAAGGCAGCGTCGCCACGAGCGCGACAGTGGCGCGGCCAACGGGGCGATGTCGCGCAGCCGGCGGATCTGCCGGAGCACATCCGGTTCGATCTCAGGCAGGGCGATGGACGTAGCGGCGACAACGCTTGGCTCGGACATGGGCCAGCGTTCCTCAGTGAGCGCGAAGCGTCAGTAGAGGCACAGATCGGGCTGATGCTCAAACTGCATTGCAGCAACTGCATTGCAGCAAATTGCGTTGCTGCAACTGCATGGCTGATGCGGATGCCACGGCCAGCGATGGCAGGTGCCGGTGTGGTGGTTGTTCGCTCAATACCGAGTGAGACAAACGAGCCCCTCTCCTGCGGGAGAGGGGTTGGGGTGAGGGTACGGTGCGAAGCCTCATGCTGTTGGAACTGCACGTGGCTTCGCTCGTACCCTCATCCGCCCCTGCGGGGCACCTTCTCCCGATGGGAGAAGGGTAGAGCGCACTCTACGCTGCTCATCTGAGCAGCCTCAGAGCGCGTAACCAAACTGCTGCTTGAACTGGTCGTTGAACTCGGTGAAATCGAAGCGCTGATTCTGCGTGCCCGGATGTTCCACCTTCAGTGCGCCCATCAAATTGCCCATCCGACCGATCGTCAGCCAGTCGTAGCCGCCCTGGATGCCGTAGATCAGCCCGGCGCGGAAGGCGTCGCCACAGCCGGTCGGGTCGACCACGCGGCGCTCGTGCGCCGGCGGGATGTCGTAGGTCTTCTCCGGCGTATGCACCAGCGCACCCTTCGGGCCTTGCGTGGTGATGTAGGCCTGCACGCGCGAGACGATGTCCTTCTCGTCCCAGCCGGTGCGTTCCTGCAGCAGGTTGGACTCGTAGTCGTTGACCACCACGTACTGGGCTTGCTCGATGAACTGGCGCAGCTCCGGGCCGTTGAACAACGGCATTGCCTGGCCGGGATCGAAGATGAAAGGGATACCGGCGGCAGCGAACTCTTCCGCGTTCTGGATCATGCCTTCGCGCCCGTCCGGGCCGACCAGGCCCAGGGTCACGCCGGGCACGTCGCGCACATGGTTTTCGTAACTGCGCATCATCGCGCCCGGATGGAACGCGGTGATCTGGTTGTTGTCGTGGTCGGTGGTGATGAACGCCTGCGGGGTGAACAGATCATCGATGATCTTCACCCGCGACAGGTCGATGCCCAGCGCTTCGAAGTGTTCGCGATAGGGGCCGAAATCCTGGCCAACGGTACCCATTGGAATCGGCGCGCCGCCGAGCAGATGTAGGTTGTAGGCGATGTTGCCGGCGCAGCCGCCGAACTCGCGGCGCATGCGCGGTACCAGGAACGACACATTCAGGATGTGCACCTTGTCCGGCAGGATGTGATTCTTGAACTGGTCCGGGAACACCATGATGGTGTCGTAGGCGAGGGAACCACAGATCAGTGCGGACATCGAGTCAGGCCTTTGCGTAGGGAAATACCCGCCAGTTGCCGGGCATGGCAGCGGGGCGGCGCGAACGCCGCGGCGCAAAGGGTAACGGCTGCGACCGATCAGGGCCACAACCGCATGCCATGCCCGGCGTGACCGGCACATGAAAACCCGGCCGAAATACCTGATTTTTCCTTGCTCGCACCGGGGGGGATTGCTAGGCTAGTGGACTTCGTTTTTCGCCCATTTTTTCGCCACTCTGGCGGCAGGGCACGCGACTCCTCAGGAACGGCTCCCCCGATGTTCAAGAAACTCCGCGGCATGTTCTCCAACGACCTGTCCATCGACCTGGGCACGGCCAATACGCTGATCTACGTGCGCGGGCAGGGAATCGTACTGAACGAACCATCGGTGGTGGCGGTACGTCAGGACCGCGCAATCGGCGGCACGCGCTCGGTGGCTGCGGTCGGCGCAGAAGCCAAGCAGATGCTCGGCCGCACGCCTGGTCACATCACCACGATCCGCCCGATGAAGGACGGCGTCATCGCCGACTTCACCTACACCGAAGCGATGCTGAAGCACTTCATCAAGAAGGTGCACAAGTCGCGCTTCCTGCGCCCGAGCCCGCGCGTGCTGGTGTGCGTGCCGGCCGGCTCCACCCAGGTCGAGCGCCGCGCCATCAAGGAATCGGCGGAAGAGGCCGGTGCGCGCGATGTGTATCTGATCGAAGAACCGATGGCCGCTGCGATCGGTGCCGGCATGCCGGTGACCGAGGCGCGCGGTTCGATGGTCATCGACATCGGCGGCGGCACCACCGAGGTGGCGGTCATCTCGCTCAACGGCATCGTCTACTCGCAGTCGGTGCGTGTGGGCGGCGACCGCTTCGATGAGTCGATCACCAACTACGTGCGCCGCAACCACGGCATGTTGATCGGTGAAGCCACCGCCGAGCGCATCAAGCTGCAGATCGGCTGCGCCTACCCGCAGGACGTGGTGCAGGAGATGGAAATCTCCGGCCGCAACCTCGCCGAGGGCGTGCCGAAGATGATCAAGATCAACTCCAACGAAGTGCTCGAAGCGCTGCATGAGCCGCTGTCGGGCATCATCTCCGCGGTCAAGCTGGCGCTGGAGCAGACCCCGCCGGAACTGTGCGCCGACGTCGCCGAGCGCGGCATCGTGCTCACCGGTGGCGGCGCGCTGTTGCGCGACCTGGACCGCCTGATCTCCGAAGAAACCGGCCTGCACGTGCAGGTGGCCGACGACCCGCTCACCTGCGTGGCCCGTGGTGGCGGTCGCGCGCTGGAGCTGGTGGACATGCACGGCAACGAGTTCTTCGCGCCGGAGTGATGGGGACGGGAATCGGGAATCGGGATTGGGGAATCGTAAAAACATTCCCTGCCTGCGGCCCTGCGCGGTTGCTACGCGGTTCCGCCGATTTGAGTTTTAGCCTCAGCCGCACCGAGGGCAGCACAGCGCTCTCCGATTCCCCATTCCCGACTCCCCATTCCCGGCCCTGAAAGTGCCCTCCTACGCCGGTCCTCCCGTCGCCTCCCGTCCGGGCGAAGTCACTTCCACGCTGCGCTTGCTGGTCTATCTGGTGCTGGCGATCGTGCTGATCGCGCTCGATAGCCGCGGTAGCTGGCTGAGCCAGCTGCGCATGCAGGCCAATCTGCTGATCCAGCCGATCTGGGCGGTGGCCGGGCTGCCGGGGCGGATCGGCTCGCAGGTGCGCGACAATGCCGCCACCCACGCGCAACTGGTGGAAGAAACCCGCACGCTGCGCAATCAGCTGCTGGTGGCCAATGCACGCCTGACCCGGCTGCAGACCGCCGCGCTGGACAACGCGCAGCTGCGCGAACTGCTCAACGTGGCCGAGCGGCGCGGCCTGGACGTGCAGCTGGCGCCGATCCTGGATATCGACCTGGACCCGACCCGGCAGCGTCTGTTGCTGGATGCCGGCAGCCGCGATGGCGTGCTGATGGGCCAGGCGGTGATCGATGCCGGCGGTCTGATGGGGCAGGTGATCGAAGTGACGCCGCTGCATTCGACGGTGCTGTTGCTCACCGACCCCGACCACGCGGTCCCGGTCAGCGTCGCGCGCAACGGCGTGCGCCTGATCGTCTACGGCCGTGGCGACCGGCTCGAACTGCGCGACATCCCGCTGAGCGCCGGCGTGCAGGTGGGCGACGAGATCGTCACCTCGGGCCTGGGTGGCCGCTTCCCGGCGGGTTTCCCGGTCGGCAAGGTGTCCGAGCTGCATCCCGACGACACCCACGCCTTCCTGGTCGGCGAACTGACCCCCGCCGCCAAGCTCGATCGCGGCCGCGACGTGTTGTTGTTGCGCGCCGGCAAACCGTTGCGGGTGGTGCCTGGGGCCGGGAGTGGGGAGTCGGGAGCTGGGATTCGCAACGGCAACAGCAACGGCAATAGCAACAGCAACAGCAACAGCAACAGCGTCGAGGCGGCTGCGGCCAGCGCGCCAGCGATTGCGCCGGTGACCGCAACACCACGCACGCCGGCGGGCGGAGTTTCCAACACAGCGATTGATCCGGCACGCCCGACGGCCGAAGCGGCATCGGGCACCGGCACCGCGCCGCGTGCACGGTCCGCATCGACACCCGCCGCGCCCGGCGCGCAGCCGGCCCGCGCGCGAGCGTCCGTCCGTCCGTCCACCACGCTGGCCCGCCCCCCCGCGTCGAACGCATCCAACATCCCGATTCCCGATCCCCGTCCGGCTTCGCCGCAGGGCGTGCGGGCGGCGGGAACAGGGAATGGCAGCGGCGCGCAGACGCCAGCTGGCCGTGCGAGCGGTGCGCGGCCGCCGCAGAACACCGCTCCTACCGATTCCCCACTTCCGACTCCCGATTCCCGCCCGTCTCAACCGGAGACGGACCAATGACCCGCATGCGCAACACCTGGATCCTGCCGGTGAGCTTCGTCATCGCGCTGGTGCTGGGCCTGCTGCCGCTGCCGCTCGCGGTGCAGCCGCTGCGTCCTTACTGGCTGGCGCTGGTGCTGGCGTACTGGGTGATCGAAGAGCCGGACCGGGTCGGGCTGGGCATCGCGTTCGTGGCCGGCGTACTGGCCGATCTGCTGTACGGCGGGCTGCTCGGCGAGCAGGCGCTGCGGCTGGTGATCTTGACCTTCATCCTGCAGCGCTTTCGCGCGCGGATGCGCTTCTTCCCGGTGTCGCAGCAGGCGCTGGCGATCGGTGGGTTGCTGCTGAACGACCGCATCGTGTCCTCGGCGGTGCATCTGGCCGTGGGCGAGCCGACCCTGCCGTGGAGCTACTGGTGGGCGCCGCTGCTGGGCATGGCGCTGTGGCCGCCGCTGTTCGTATTGCTGGATGCGGTGCGGCTGGGCAAGCGGAGCAAGAAGTAAGCCATGCACGGGCGTCGTCACCCCAAGAACCCGCACGCGGAAGCCGAGCAGTTCCGCCGGCGTGCGGTGCTGGGCTTTGTGATGGTGGTGGTGTGCCTGGTCGGCCTGGGCGGCTGGTATTTCAAGCTGCAGGTGCTCGACCACGAGGTCTATGCCACCCGCTCGGAAGCCAACCGCATCAAGCCCAAACCGGTGGTGCCCGGGCGCGGCATGATCTACGACCGCACCGGCCGGCTGCTGGCCGAGAACGTGCCAGCCTTCCGCCTGGATGTGACCCCCGACAAGGTCACCGACATGGCCGCCATGCTCGCCGCGCTGGGCAAGGTGATCCCGATCGCGCCCGAGGATCTGGAACGCTTCAATCGTGAGCGCAAGGCGCGCCGCAGCTTTCTGCCGGTGACGCTCAAGCTGCGCATGAGCGATGAGGAAATGGCGCGCTTTGCGGTGGAGCGCTGGCGCTTTCCCGGTGTGGAGCTGGAGCCGTATCTGACAAGGCGCTATCCGTTCGGCCCGTTGTTCGCGCACATCATCGGCTACGTCGGCCGCATCGACGAAAAAGATCTGGCGGTACTGGGCGAGGGCAATGCTGCGCTCACCCACATGGGCAAGTCCGGGCTGGAGCGCTATTACGAGCAGGATCTGCGCGGGCAGGTCGGCTACGAGCAGGTCGAAACCAATGTGCAGGGACGGGCGATCCGCACCGTCGGCCGGGTCGCGCCGCAGTCGGGCGCGGACCTGCGGCTGTCGGTGGATGCCGATCTGCAGCGCGCAATGGTGGCCGCATTCGGCGAGCACGAAGGCGCGGCGATCGCCATGGACCCGCGCACCGGCGAGATCCTGGGCATGGTCAGCCTGCCCAGCTATGACCCCAACCTGTTCGTCAACGGCATCTCGCATACCGACTTCCGCATGCTCAACGACAACCCCTCGCGGCCGCAGTTCAACCGGCTGGTGCTGGGTGGCGTGGCGCCGGGCTCCACGCTCAAGCCGCTGATCGCGCTGGCCGGGCTGGATAGCGGCCTGCGTCGGCCGGAAGACCGGGTGTTGTCCACCGGCATGTTCTACCTGCCCGGCGTCAGCCGCGGCTGGGGCGACTCGCACCGTGGCGGGCATGGCTGGACCGATCTGCGCAAGTCGATCGCCCAGTCGGTCAATACCTATTACTACCGCTTGGCGGTGGACATGGGCATCGAGCGCTTCGACCACTACATGGGCGGGTACGGCTTCGGCGCGCCCACCGGGGTGGACCTGCTCGGCGAAATCGGCGGCATCCTGCCGTCGCCGGCCTACAAGTACAAAACCCGTAAGGAGCGCTGGTACCCCGGCGACACCGTCAATATCGCCATCGGTCAGGGCGACTGGAAGGTGACCCCGCTGCAGCTGGTGCGCGGCATCTCGGGGATCGCCAGCGGCCTGCTGCAGCGTCCGCATCTGGTGCTGGAAGAGCGCACCGGCTTCGATCATCCGTGGCAGCCGATGATCCAGCCGCCGGGCAAGCCGATCAGCCCGAATCCTGCGCATGTGCAGGTGGTGCGCGAGGGCATGATGGACACCATGCGCCCCGGCGGCACCGGTTATGCCATCACCCCCGGCGCACCGTACCTGATGGCCGGCAAGACCGGCACCGCGCAGGTGGTCAGCCGCAGGGGCGTGGCGGCGGTGGACCCGCGCAGCCTGCCGATGCATTTGCGTCACCGCGGCCTGTTCGTCGGTTTCGCACCGGCCGACAACCCGGTCATCGCGGTGGCGGTGGCGGTGGAGGGTGGCGGCTTCGGTACCAGCTCGGCGGCGCCGATCGCACGCAAGATTTTCGACGCCTGGCTGCTCGGCAAGATGCCCGCCGGCCTGGAGCCGTTGGACAGCGAGCTCGGCATGACCGCCGTAGGCGTCAACCAGTTCGAGGCCGGCGCCACCGATGCGCGTGCGGCTGGCGATGCGGCCGCCGCCACGCTGGCCGAGTTGCCGGTGGTGATCGGCCAGACCGCCGTTGCCCTGGATCCCAACACGCCCGCCCAGCCTGTGGTGCCGGATGTGCCGGACGCGGTCCAGGAGACCGACCATTGACTGACATCCTGCGCTGGCTGGTGGACATGGTGGCGCGCTTCACGCGCAGCCTGGACTGGGTGCTATGTCTGGCGCTGGGTGCGTTGATGGTGATCGGCCTGTCGGTGCTCAAGAGCGCCGGCGGCGCCGCCAACGGCGATCATCTGGTGATGGCGCAAGGCGTGCGCTTCGTCATCGGCCTGGCCGCGATGTGGGGGATTTCGCGCATGTCGGTGCTGCGCCTGCGCGCCTGGACCCCGTGGGTCTACGGCTTGTCGATGCTGCCGCTGCTGGCGGTGTTCGCACTGGGCACCGGTAAGTACGGCCGCCAGTGGCTGGATCTGAAACTGTTTTACCTGCAGCCGGCCGAGTTGTTGAAGATCAGCCTGCCGATGATGGCGGCCTGGTATCTGCATCGCATGCCGCTGCCGCCGCGCATCTCCACCGTGTTGGTCACCTGCATGATCATCGGCGTGCCCACTGCCTTGATCATGCTGCAGCCGGACTTCGGCACCGGCGTGCTGATCGCCGCCAGCGGCGTGTTCGTGCTGCTGCTGGCCGGCTTGCCTTGGTGGTGGGTGGCAGTGGGCGTGGGCGGTGTTTCGGCGGCCGCGCCGGTGGCCTGGTTCTGGCTGCTGCGGCCGTACCAGAAGGACCGCATCATGATGTTTCTCAACCCGGAAAACGATGCGCTCGGCGCGGGCTGGAACATCATTCAATCCAAGATCGCGATCGGCTCCGGCGGCTTCGACGGCAAGGGTTGGGGACTCGGCTCGCAATCGCATCTGAACTTCATTCCCGAGCAGACCACCGACTTTGCGTTTTCGGTGCTCAGCGAAGAATTCGGCTGGATCGGCGTGGCCACCGTGCTGACCTTGTATCTGATCGTGATCGGGCGCTGCCTGTGGATCGCCTCGCAAGCGCGCGACACCTATTCGCGGCTGATGGCCGGTGCCACCGGGCTGGCGTTCTTCGTCTACGTGCTGGTCAACGGCGGCATGATTTCCGGCCTATTACCAGTGGTCGGCGTGCCGATGCCGCTGATGAGTTACGGCGGCACCTCGGCCGTGTCATTGCTGGCCGGACTGGGCCTGGTGATGGCGGTCAAGGCGCATCGTCCTGTGCATGGGTATTGAGCTAGGCCTGGGTATGCAGGCAGATGCAAAGCATTACATCGCCTAGCGACAGACCGTCGATTGCAAGGACCACTCAAAGCCAAGGCACTCGATCAGATCTGGAGGGGACATCTAGCGTGTAATCCACGATCTGAATTACCGCTTAGGTATGCGTTCTACTCAATATGAGTAATCAGGTGCCCAAGCTTTTGTGGCGGTGCGTACCGATCCCGTGCCGTAGGCTGATCCTGTAATCTGATAGACGATTGTCTGATGAAAAAGCCAAGGATCCGAGGATGAAAGGCACCGCATCATGAAAGGAAAGATCAAGATCGGCGTCGCCATTGGGCTCTTGCTGTTTGCCTTAATCGGAGGGGTTCTCCTCTCCGGTCAGTTGATCCTGATGCTGTTGAAGGTGGCTGGGCCGCTCAGCTTTGGCACCTACTGGTCTTATATCAAAGCGCTCGACCTCCCGCAGTTCGCTCCCTATGCCAGCAAGATCAAGCTGGCCGGCGCCATCGGCTTCGGCGTGCCGCTCCTGGCATGGTTCGCACTGCTGATCCCGCTGTTTAAGCCAAAGGCGGCCGCCTTGCATGGCGACGCGCGCTTTGCTTCGGGCAGTGATCTGGCCAAGAAGGACATGCTCAAACCGTCGCCAACCGGCATTGTGGTTGGCAAGCACGGTGGCAAGTTGGTGCGCTTGCCCGGTCAGCAGTTTGTGATCCTGGCCGCGCCCACGCGTTCGGGCAAGGGCGTGGGCATCGTCATTCCCAATCTGCTCGACTACCAAGGCTCCGTGGTGGTCCTGGACATCAAACAAGAAAATTTCGACCTGACCTCGGGCTGGCGTAAGAGCCAAGGCCAAGAGGTCTTTTTGTTCAACCCCTTTGCCGAAGATGGGCGCACCCACCGATGGAATCCGCTGAGCTACATCTCGCCCGATCCCGCCTTTCGCGTGTCGGACCTCATGAGTGTCGCGGCCATGCTCTACCCAGATGGCTCCGACGCCCAGAAGTTCTGGGTGAGCCAGGCCCGCAATGCTTTCATGGCGTTTACGCTCTATTTGTTCGATAGCTTGGACGATCAGATCAAGCGCAAGCACCCGAAAGAGACCTGGATGTTCCCAACCCTTGGGATGCTCTATCGCGTGACATCTGGCGATGGGAGCGACTTGAAGGGCTACCTCAAAAAGCTCTCGCAGCGCGAGTTCCTGGGCCGCGACGCCAAGACCGCCTTCGACAATTTGCTCTCGCAAGCCGAGGAGACCTTTGCTTCGATCATGGGCACGTTCAAGGAGCCGCTCAACCAGTTCATCAATCCGATCCTGGATGCATCAACCAGCGACAACGACTTCCTGCTGACTGATGTGCGCAAGAAGAAGATGAGCATCTACATCGGCATCCAGCCGAACAAGCTGGCCGAAAGCCGCTTGTTGATCAACTTGCTGTTTAGTCAGCTCATCAATCTCAACACCAAAGAGTTGCCGCAGAACAACCCGGCGCTCAAACACCAGTGCTTGCTGTTGATGGACGAGTTCACGTCCATCGGCCGGGTCGACATCATCGCAAGCGCGGTGAGCTACATGGCCGGCTACAACATACGTTTGCTGCCGATCATCCAGAGCATGGCGCAGCTGGACGCGACCTATGGCAAGGATGTCTCGCGCACCATCATCACCAACCATGCCTTGCAAATTGTCTATGCCCCGCGCGAGCAGCAAGACGCCAACGACTACTCGGACATGCTCGGCTACACCACGGTGCGCAAGAAGAACAAGTCGCACACCAGTGGCAAGCAAAGCAGCGTGTCCTACTCCGAGACCGAGCAACGCCGTGCCTTGATGCTGCCGCAAGAGTTGAAGGCGATGGGCTTTGACAAGGAAGTCTTCCTCTATGAAGGCATCCCAAGCCCGGTGCTCTGCGAGAAGATCAAGTATTACGAAGATGCCTATTTCACCAAGCGCTTGTTGCCGAAGGTGAAGATCGAAGCCTTAAAGATGGTCCCCGCATGAGTGATAGCACGTCTTCCAATAGGCCTCTAAGTAGATCAAAGGCTGATGGAGTCCATGGTCAACAGCTGCTGCGTGATCGGGGAATAATCAATGCACGCACTGTGCAGCAGTTGGGGCAATTGCAACCGGGTGCATCCGTGGCAACGCCTAAGCGCAAGCCCAATCTTCCACGTCCAATGCAACGCCTCAATCAGGATGCTTTTATGACTCAGACCAACGATTCTTCCCCTGATTCGGTCGGCAAGCGACCGCCAGTGCCACAAGGCTTGCGCGAAAGCTTCAAGGATTACCCCGATCACATTGCGCGGTTGGAAAGCGCACTCCAAGAGTCGGTCGATAAGCCATCGCCGATCACCCCTCCGTTGGAGTTTGCGATCTGGGCGATCGAGGGCTGTATCGATACTTTCATTGACGAGTCACGCGAAAAGCTGCGCATTGCGGAGCAAACAGGTGACCAAGAGGCAATCGCACTAGCGAGGTCAACGCATCTGCTTATGCTTCACAGCGCCGCTAAGGGCGCATGGAAGGGGCAGAACTTGATGGATTATTTTGGCTTCCCAAGTTCGAAGTATCCCAATGGTCAAAGCCAGCGCACCGCTCAGGATGTTCAAATGACACAGGAAAATTCTCCTTCATCTGGCTCGATTGGCGAATATCCTCCCGTTCCCGAAGGGTTGCAGAAAATTTTTCAGGAATACCCTGAATATATGGATAGATTGAAATCGGCCATCAAAGAGTCGGTGGATAGTCCGTCATTGGTCACTCCTCCTCTTGAAATTGCAATATGGAACCTAGAAGATTGCTTGGATTCCATCTTGGGTGAGGTCAACAGGGAGCTTAGGGAAGCTGAGGAGGACGGTGACCCGGTAAAATTGGAGGCGGCCGAGAAAAAGCGTAGGCAGCTTGGGCCTGCGGGGTTCAGTCACAACTGGAAAAGCGGCAACATGCTTGCTTACTTTGAAGCACACACACCTGCGGCACCCTCTCCTGACAGAGAAAATCTTGAAATGTTCAAGCGCGATAATGCATTGACTGAAAAAACACTGCCTCCGCCTCCCGTGCCGCAGAAGTTGTGTGAACTACTCGCAGACTACCCCGAGCTGATCCAACGTCTCCAGGAGGTTCTCGATGCGTACACCGAGAAGCCTTATATTTTAATGCCTTTTGATGGCGCCATTTGGGCCCTTGAAGGGAGGCTTGAATCCTTTATCTCTGAGGCCCGCAAAGAACTCGAAGCCGCCGAGGAGAGTGGAGACGTGACGGCTATTGGAAAGGCCGAAGAAAAAGAACTTCTGATGCTTCGTGCATATTCAAAAAATGGGGGTATGTCGGATCTAGATGCGCTATGGGAGTACATCGAAAAAATAAGGGAGAGCTACGATGAATGCTCAGCATCCCCAGCTCGATGAAACTACTCACAAGAAGGTTTTTGAGAGAAAAATTATTGTTGATGCGGCCTTGGATTTCAAGTCATCACTGGAACATCCCAAGGCGATTATTCTGGGAGGGCAGCCTGGCTCGGGGAAGGCAGCCTTGCTCGTGCCGCACGAGCAGAATTGGAAAAAGATGCTGTAACTATTGATCCGGATGCACTTCGCGAATTCCATCCTCAAGTGGAAACCCTCCGCAACGCCCATCCCTATACTTGGTCCGGTTATACCCGCGCCGATGCCAGCCGATGGGCCGACGAGCTGCTGCAGGCCACCATCGAAGGCAAGAAGAACCTGATCTTCGACACCACGCTCAGCAATGGTGAATGGAGCGCAAGTCTGATCAAGGATCTGCAATCGCGCGGCTATGACGTCGAGGTGCGAGCGATTGCCGCGCACAAACTGGAAAGCGAGCATGGGGTCGACGCAAGATTTGCTCAACAACTGGATCGGGAAGGTCACGGCCGCTATGTCCCCGAAGGCGCACGCGAAGCCATCTACACCAAGCTGCCGAGCAGCCTAGACACCGTACATGAGCAGACCACCGCGCCAATCCGCATCTTCAACCGCCAGGGTGCAGAGCTCTACGACAGCCGTACCGATGCACGATCGCCAGGACAGGCCCTGGAGCAGGCGCGCAATGCGTGGTTTAAGGATCCTACCGTTACACAGCAGCTGCGCGAGAGCTGGCAACAACAGGCCGATTGGCATCGGGACCTGCCAGCACATGCGCAGCAAATTCCCCGGTCTGACCCAGCCATCAGAGCGAAATTGCTAGCTGAGCACGCCGAGCTCAACGTCAGCGATGGGGTTGCCAGTCGGCTGGAAGGCATTGCCACCATCGACGAACTCGTGCGGCCAGGTGCTCCGCCTGCACGCGTGCCTGTGCCCGAGTCGGAGATCCCAGGCCTGCGTCGCGCCGGGATGACAGCAGGGCTTGCGGGCTTGGGTGTTGCCGCGACCGCCTACGATGCGTCGCAGACCGGAGAGCGTGTTGGCACGCTGTTGGCACAAGACAACCTCACTGCTGCACGCTCAGAAGCGTTGCACTTTGCTGCCCGAGGCGCGGGCGGCTGGGCGGGAGGTGCCGCCGCCGCTGCCGTGGTTGGCACAACCGGTGCCGGGCCCGTCGCGCTGGTGGTGGCCGATGGTTATCTGTTCAGTGCTGCTGCCGACAAAGCGGTGACGCTCTGGGACAACCGTCAGATCTATACGCAAACCGACAAGCAGGGCGTGAGTTGGGAGTTCAACGGCAGCCAGTGGCTGCGCCAAGAGAAAGCCGATCTGCCCAACGATGGCGTGGATGCGCCGCAGAAGCAGGCCATGTTCGCACTGCCCGAAAAAGCGCGAGAGCTTAACTATCACGCCAGTGGCGAAGCGACCGAGCAGGCGCTGGGCAAGGTGCAACCCAGTAATCCTTATGTGCAGCCATCCAGTGAGGCAGATGCTGCGCATCTCTACGCGCGTGATTGGCGACACGATCCGGCGAATGGCCAGTGGTCACGGATGGTCGCCGACGACGTTGATCGGAACGATCGGCCCGTCTGGACGGTTGATCCGGCAAGCCCCGAGCGCAGTGCTGCGTTGGACCAGCAAGCAGCCCAGGTGGTGGATGCCAACATTGCCCGTGGCCCAGCTGCAATTGCAGCGACTTATCAGGCTGCCCACCAGCGCAATGGCTGGGAGGACTTCGGCCCCGTGCCAGCGGCCGTGCAAACAGCCTTGAACCCGGACTCGTTGCAAGCCTCGGACGGCAAGCAGTATCAGCGCGATACGCAAGGCCAGTGGCGACATGATGGTGTTGCTGCCGAAGGCAATGTCCCGCTGGAACTCAACGCAACGCGCGAACGCTTGTACCCGGCCTTGGAGCAGCATGCGCAGGCATTGGCACAGATGTCCGCGCGGCAAACGCCAACCCTGCAGCAGCAGGACCAGGCCAATACCGAAGCGACGTATGCCGCCTATGGCGTTGCGCCCAATGCCCAGACCGCAGGCGCGATCCAGCTTGCGGTGCAAAAGACCCGTGAGGCAAACGGGATTGATGCAGCGACCAGCTCTTTGGCATTGGAGCGTGATGCGACCGGTCAATACTCGGTGGACAGCCCCATCCAGCATCTGAGCCGTGACGCCGATGGTGCGGTGCGTGTTGCGGCGACCACCGGCGCTGACGAGATCCATCAGGCACTGGGCGAGGTGCAGTCACTCCGGCAAGAAAAATCCCCTTCGGCCAATGCACCAGAGCTGCGCATTGACGCGCAGTCGCCCCAAGAGCGCGATGCCTACGAGCAAGCGCTGCGCGAGGCCAATCGGCAGGGCGTTTCCACGCAAGAGGCGCAACAGGTCGCAAGCTTCGCAGCAACGACCGTTACAGCTCCGCATGTGGATGAAACCCAAGCGCCTCAGGCAGCCATTGATGCGCAGCGTGATCGAAACGTTGCATACACTCCCGAGGTGCCTGTTGTTGTGGAGACGGCAACGCCTGCCCCGGTCGTGATGCCTGCATCCGCCAACGCGCCTTCGCCAGAAGACGTGCGCCCGGTCGCCAAGCCTGCCGAACCGAAGCCCGAACCTGTCCCGCAACGCGAACCACAAGAAACCCGAACACCTGAGGTTGCCGCACCCCCGACAGCCGGCGCAGTCCAGCCGAAGGCAGAGGCGGTAGCGCCAGCCTTGGCAAGCACAGCTGCGCCGAGTGCCGGGCCGGCATCATCAGTTTCAACCTCTCACGATCAAGCGCCTACTCAGGCCGCTGCGCCAGTGTCGCCGGCATCCCATGAAGTGGAAGGGCTGCGCCTCGGCGACCGAGGTCAAGAGGTCGAGTTCTTGCAGTATCGATTGCAGCAAGTAGATGCCCGGGGTCCGAACGGCCAGGCCGTGCCGCAAGACGGGCACTACGGTCCGGAGACCGAACATGCCGTGAGGCAGTTTCAGCAAGACCAAGGGTTGCCGGCAACGGGCGTTGCCGGCCAAGACCTGGATGCAGTGCTGTCGCAGGCACAACACGCGCGCCGAGAGTCCTTGAAACCCACAGAGCCGGCATCGGCAAATGGGCCGGTGGAGCAGGGTAGCGAGCAGCAAGCGCAAGGAGTTGCACCACAGAACGGTGCGTCATCGACTGTTCCATTGCAGGCAGAGCAGCAAGAGGCGATGCAGGCTTCGTCGCCGGCAATTCCAACGCAAAGCGAAGTGCCGGCGCAGATCGTCTTGCCGGAGCGCCAACCCGCTGTCTATACGTCGTCGCTAGGTTTTGGTAGGGCTAGCGAGCGTTCAGACGCAGGTGAACAAGAGGAGGATCGGGTCGAGCAAGTCAGGCTCTCCCTAGATGTCTCTCAGCAGGGGTTTCCCTCTGATCATCGGGATTACGCGTTGTTCTCCGCCATCCAGGCGCAGCTCCCGAAAGGCACCTCCGATGAGAAGACGGCAGAGGTATTGCATGCCGTCAAAGAGTCAGGGATCGAACGCGCGGATGAACTCCGCAAAGTGACTATCCAAGATGATGTCGCCTTTGTCTTTGGCAAAACGCCGGGTTTCCACTCGGAAGTCGCGCTCAACACGCCATCGCCTGGCATCAATGACACCTTGCAGAAGACGGAGGCATTGGATCAGCAACGGGTACAGCAGATGGTGCAGTTCCAGCGGGAGCGCGAAGAGATCGACAAGAACCCAACGGGCCCAGTGATGACGCTTGCTGCGCGCTCTCAGCAGCAGGCCATGTCGGACGCGTCCAGTGGTGATAGGGGCTAATACTCGCGAGCCAGGCGATAACATTTTTCATTTCAATACGTTGACGCGGTAACAAGTCGAATGCGGGAGGTCGAGCGCGTTTGCGCAGTCGCTGTCAGGCCGGGCGTGCCTCTATGCATGCAAGGGGAGGAGTGAGGGGTAGTGCGCCACATGCGACACGCACATGTCACGCAGCTGACGCTTCGCAAATCGCGCACCTTTCTGCGCGCTGCGTTGCAATGACGACACGCCGGTGCGGTGCCGCTTCGTTCGTGCGGCGCCGGGTTCGCTTGCCTTGCGCATGTGCGGGCGTTGCTCCGTAGAGTCCATCACGCCGCTGAGTTTGCCGCGGCCGGGTCGCGTTGCTTCAGCAGGCACGCGCCATTCCTCTTTCAGGTGATCTTTTCCATGAAATTGCTAACCGCCGCCATCGGCGGTGTCTGTCTTACGCTCGCCGCACAAGCCGGCGCCATCAACCTTGCAACGGGCGATACGCGCGCTGTCTCCGAGCCGGCGATTCCTGCCACCTGCCAGACGGTCAGTGCCAGCCACACGCCGAGTGCGCGCCTGTTCGACGCTGCATCGGAAAGCGCGCCGCCAGACACCAAAACCATCCAGGCCGCGCTGACTGCCTGCACCGGCAAGAACGGCAGCGTGCTGCTCAAGGCCGGCACCGGCACTGCGCTTCTCACCGGGCCGCTGTCGATTCCCACTGGTGTCACCTTGGTCGTCGATCAGGGCGTCACCTTATACGGCTCGCGCAATCCGGCCGACTACGGCAGCGGCTGCGGCACTGCCGGTGCGAAGAGCGGTGGATGTTTGCCGTTGATCAGCGTCAAGGGCGTCAAGTCGGGCGTCATGGGTGTGCGCACCGGCGGGCGCCAGGGCACCATCGACGGCCGCGGCGATCTGCCCATGCTCGGCAAGAGCACCACCTGGTGGGAATTCGGCGAAAACGCCAAGAACGCAGGCCAGGTGCAGAACAGCCCGGACCTGATCAAGGTGCAGAACTCCAACACCTTCACCCTCTACAACGTCAACCTGATCAATGCGGCGTACTTCCATTTCTTCGCGCATATCGTCGATGGCCTGACCATCTGGGGCGTGCGGGTGAAGTCGCCGGCCACCAGCCCCAACACCGATGGTCTGGACCTGGACAGCGTGGTCAACGCCAGCCTGGTCGATAACGATGTGATGGGCGGCGACGACTGCGTGGCGATCAAGACCATTGCCTCCAAGTCCGGCAACATCAGCGTGCGCGACAACCGCTGTTACGGCACCCACGGCATCTCGATCGGCAGCGAAGTGATGTCCGGGGTCAACAATGTGCTGATCGAAAACAACGCCATCACCTCCATCGACGATGCCGGCAACCGCAGTACCGACAGCAACGGGCTCCGCATCAAGACCAGCATCGTCAAGGGCGGCCCGGTCAGCCTGATCACCTATCGCAACATCTGCCTGTTCGGGGTGACCAGCCCGCTGGTGATCAACCCGTTCTATTCGACCCGTGGTAGCGGGACCAAGCCCAGTTTCAAGGAGATCGTGGTCAACGGCTTGCGTACCACGGGCGATGTTGGCCTCAAGGGCAAGGGCTGGATCCTGAAGGGCTTTGATGCGCAGACGCCGCTGGATCTGGTGCTGGCCAATCTTGCGACAGGCAACACTGCCGTCACTGCCAGCAATGCGCAGATCGGGCTGTTCAACAGCGACCTGACCGCCGAAAATTTGGGCGCCGGCGTCACTACCGCCCCCGTGCAACTGAGTGGCGCGATCCCGACCTGCTCGACGGCACCGCGTTTCCCGGAACTGTGATCGATTGATCGGGCGTGGCCGGCGTTTCGGCTGCGCCTGATTTTTTCAAATGCTGTTTGCGAAAAACGATGCAGCGCCGCGAGGTGCTGCATCGTGGGGACTGAGGGAATCCCCGATTCCATCGCAGCGGACACATCCGGGCCTGCATGGAGGTTTTTTCGTGCTGCGCCCTCCAGCGAAGTGTCCTGCAAGCTTGTGCCAATGCTGCGGCATGTCTTGACTTCGGCTAAAGCTCTTTCGTTTCATGGTCTTATTGCCAGAAGTTCATCTGGTCTCTGTTACTCTCGGCCGATGATTCGACGCACCCTGACCTGCCTGCTCACCCTTGGCCTTGTCGCCTGCGCGACCCAGCCCAGCCCTCCGACCCCGCCGCCGGCCGCCAGTGCGCCCCCGGCCAAGCCGCCGAGCGCCCCGGTCGCGCCCGCCAGTGCGGCCGCCGAAGCGCCCGCGTTGCCGCCGGTGGACCTGACCCCGGTGCCGTTCGAGATCGCACGTGCCAATTTCGTGCGCGACACCGCCGCCAAGTACGGCCTCGACGCCGCCCAGATCGAAGCGGTGCTGGCGCAGGCGCAATTCAAGGACGCCATCGCCACCGCGATGTCGCGTCCGGCCGAACGGGTCAAGCCGTGGAACGAATACCGGCCGATGTTCATCACCCAGGCGCGCATCGATGGCGGCCGCAAGTTCCTGGCCGAGCACCGCGCCGAACTGAGCAAGGTCGAAGCGGCCACCGGCGTGCCGGCGCAGGTGATCGTGGCCATCATCGGGGTGGAAACCAGCTATGGCAGCAACGCCGGCAAGTACCGCGTGCTGGATGCGCTGTACACGCTGGCGTTCCGCTATCCGCGCAGCGGCGACCCGGCCAAGCTCGAACGCGAAGTGCGTCGCGAGCTGTTCTTCCGCGATGAACTCGGCCAGCTGTTCGCGCTCGGCAAGGAAGAGCAACTCGATGTCACCACGCTGATCGGCAGCTATGCCGGGGCGATGGGCATGGGCCAGTTCATGCCGTCCAGCTACCGCCAGTTTGCGGTGGATGGCGATGCCGACGGCAAGCGCAATCTGTTCACCGACCACAATGACGTGTTCGCCTCGGTCGCCAATTACTTCGTCAAGAAGGGCGGCTGGGTGCGCGGCGGTCAGGTCGCGGTGCCGGCCACGCTGGCCGCCGGCCACGAGGAATTCAATCCCACCGATTGGTCGCCGGTGTACACGCTGGCCGATCTGTCCGCGCGTGGTTACCACCCTAATGCGCCCGTAGTGGCCGGCAGCACGGCGACGCCGATCACCCTGGACGATGCCAACGGCAAGCAGTACTGGCTGGGCTTCCAGAATTTCTACGCGATCACCCGATACAACAT
This sequence comes from Xanthomonas hortorum pv. pelargonii, assembly GCF_024499015.1. Lineage (NCBI taxonomy): Bacteria > Pseudomonadati > Pseudomonadota > Gammaproteobacteria > Lysobacterales > Lysobacteraceae > Xanthomonas > Xanthomonas hortorum. The sequence continues at coordinate 3,394,336 of NZ_CP098604.1, forward strand.
TTCCAAGATGTACGCGATGGCCGTGTTCCAGCTGTCCGAGGCCATCGCCGGCAAGGAGTTACCCCCGGCATGAACAGCATGACAGGCCCCAAGTGGCTGATCCCGATGGCGCTGATGCTCGGCCTGGCGGCCTGTAGCAGTGCACCGAAGAAGAGTTCGGGCAGCGCAGGCAGCGGCGCGATCAAGGGCGTCAAGGTCGAAGGCAAGGGGCCGGCGTATGTCGCCACCGGATGCCCGTCGAGCTCGCCGTATGCGGCAGCCAAGGAAGATCCGTCCACGCGTGGCGATTACACCGCCGGCGGCCTGTACAAACCCGGCGTCAAGGACACCACCCCGGACCATGTTCCCAACGTGGCCTGCATTCCCGAGCCGCTGGTCAGCAACGAGCCGCGCTCGGCGGTGGGCAATCGCTCGCCGTATGAAGTGCTGGGCAAGCGCTACGTGGTGATGGACAACCCCGGCGACTATGTCGAACGCGGCACCGCCTCGTATTACGGCAGCAAATTCCACGGCCGGTTGACCTCCAACAAGGAGGTCTACGACATGTACGCCTTCACCGCCGCGCACAAGACCTTGCCGCTGCCCAGCTTTGCGCTGGTGACCAATACCGACACCGGCGACTCGGTGGTGGTGCGCGTCAACGACCGTGGCCCGTTCCACGACGGCCGCGTGATCGATCTGAGCTACGCCGCTGCGGTGAAGCTGGGCATCACCGGCAAGGGCACCGGCAATGTCGAAGTGCGCGGCCTGACCGAAGCCGACAACGGCAATCTGCTGGCCAAGCGCCGCAATGGCGTGGTACCTGTCGCTACCGGCGTTGCCGCAGCGCGGCCAGCCTCGGGCGGCAGCCAGATCGATGGTCTGGTGCAGCGTCTGCCCAACGGCACGGTTGCTCCGCGCGCGGTGGCGGCAAGTTCGGCTGCCGTGCCGGTGGCGACATCGATCGCCGCCGCGCCGGTCACTGCGGCAGGTGAGCGTTGGCGCTATCACGTGGCCGATTCGCGCCAGCCCGGCAATCCGGACAATTTCGATGCGTGGATGAAGTCGCAGGGCGTGCGTGTTGCGACCGGCAAGCCAGCATCGGTTGCGCCGCGGCCGGCATCGGCCACTACATCGACGCCTGCGCCTGCCGCACCGGTTGCGGTCGCGGTGGTCAAGCCTGCAGGCAGCGCGCCGCTACGTGCGACCAAGCCCGAACCGGTGCCTGCCAAGGCACCCAGCGTTGCCGAGACCGCACTCGGCGACATCCTGTTGCAGGTCGCCAGCTTCGCCAGTCGCGAAAACGCCAATCGCGCGCTGTCGCAGCTGGCCTCGGCCGGCATCGCCGGTGCCAGCGTCAGCGACATCGTCAGTGGCGGGCGCACCCTGTGGCGCTTGCGCGTCAACGCACGCGACCACGCCAATGCCTCGGAAATCGCCCAGCGCATTGCCGGGCTGGGTTTCGGGCGCCCGCAAATCGTCGCCAATTAAGCGTTGCGTCTTAAGCGCAGCGATCGAGCCAGCCGCCCAGTCGTCGACTGGGCGGCCGGCAGGGCTGGCGCACGGAATCGGCTAGCCCACTCGCTCACTCTGGATGCAGCGTCGTCTGCCTCGCTCGATCCCGACGCGCGCTGCTACAGGCATTCTCGGCCCGCACGGTTACGACAACGCTGAACTCCGCAAGCGTGCATGCCCTGCGGCGCGTCGCCTTGATCGCCATCGCACCTTACAATTTCGCATTACCCAGCCTTCGGGCCCGTCAGGAGTCGTTCTTCAATGAAATTCCGCTTCGCCGCCGCTGTCGTGGCCACGTTCGCCTTCGGCCTGGTCTGCGCCCAGACACCTGCGCCGCAGCCGACTCCCGCAGTGGCTGCTGCGCCGGCCGCCGTGCCGGTTCCGCCTGCACCCGCGCCGGCCGTGTCCAAGTCCTGGATCCTGATGGATTACGCCACCGGGCAGGTGCTGGCCGGTGAAAACATCCACCAGCAGCTGGCGCCGGCCAGCATCACCAAGGTGATGACCTCCTACGTGGTCGCTGCCGAGATCAAGAACGGCAAGGTCAAGCGCGACGACCAGGTGATGATGAGCGAGCGCGCCTGGCGCGAGGGCGGCGCCGGCACCGACGGTAGCTACAGCGGCTTCCCGGTCAACCAGACCGCGCGTCTGGAAGATATGGAAAAGGGCATGGCGATCCAGTCCGGCAACGACGCCGCGATCGCCCTGGCCGAGCATGTCGCCGGCAGCGAAGAAGCCTTCGCCTCGCTGATGAACAGCTACGCCGCCAAGATCGGCATGAAGGATTCGTACTTCGTTAACGCGCACGGTCTGAGCGCCGAAGGCCATCACTCCACCGCCTACGATCTGGCCATGCTGGGCCGCGCGATGGTGCGCGATTACCCGGAGACCTACGCCTACAACAAGATCAAGGAATTCCAGGTCGGCACCATCAAGCAGAACAACCGCAATCTGCTGTTGTGGCGCGACCCGGCGGTGGACGGCATCAAGACCGGCCACACCTCCGAAGCCGGCTATTGCCTGCTGAGCTCGGCCAAGCGCGGCGATCAGCGCCTGGTGGCGGTGGTGATGGGCGATTCGTCCGAGCGCCAGCGTGCCGACGACAGCCTGGCACTGCTCAACTGGGGCTTCCGCTTCTTCGAGACCCACAGCCTGTACGCGCCCGGCAAGGTCGTGACCAAGCAGAAGGTGTGGAAGGGTGAGCAGGACGAAGTGCAGCTGGGCGTGGCCCAGCCGCTGCTGGTCAGCCTGCAACGCGGTCGCTACAACGACCTCAAGCCCAGCATGGAAGTGGCCAAGAACCTGCAGGCCCCGATCAAGAAGGGACAGCAGATCGGCACCGTTAAGGTCAGCCTGGACGGCAAGATCATCGCTCAGGCCCCGCTGGTGGCGATCAACGCCGTCGAAGAAGGCGGGTTCTTCAAGCGCCTCTGGGATGCGTTCTGGATGTGGTGGGAATCTGAATAAAAAAATGCCGGCGAAAGCCGGCTTTTTTTTGGGAATCGAGAATGGGGAATCGGGAATCGGTAGATGCAGGAGCACAGCGTTTGCTCTTGCGATTCCCGATTCCCCAATCCCGATTCCCCGCCCTCAAAGCATCCGACTGATCGTGAAACTGCCATACACCGGCGTCTCGCGCTGGGTGTCGAATTCGCGGGTGCGGTGATAGCGGGCGATGGCGAATTTCCAGCGGCCGTACATCACCGCCAGGCCGTAACCCACGTCGCCGACGAACGCGCGCTTGTCCACGCTATGGCTGCTGCGGAAGGTGTTGCCGTCCAGGGTGATGTCGCGCAGCACCCAGCGCGCATCGGTTGTCACGAACAGGTGTCCCGACCAGCCGCTGGCACGCCCCAAACGACTGGGCGCCGTGTTTTCGCCGGCTGGCCGGGTCGGTGTGCTGCCGAAGTCGTCCGGCAGCTTCCAGCCAAAGCGCGCTTCGCCGCCGGCATTCAGGTGCGTGGCCATGTTGCCGACCGCGCCGCCCCAGTGCGAAATGAAATCCCAGCCGAAGCCGTCCGCATTGGCCGCCGCATCGCCCGGCCAGCGGCGCATGCGCTCGTGCACCAGATTGATCAGCGGCTCGTTGTGCAGCTGGTTGTCCCAGCCCTGGAATTTTTCATCGCCCAGCGCATCGTGGATCGCATCCTGCGCTTCCTGCGCAAACGCCCACTGGCCGACCACGCCGATCTGCAACTGGGTCGTGCGCAGGTGCGCATCGTTGCGCGCGTTGTAGCCGAAGCTCGCCAGCAGGATGCCCGCATACGGGCGATCGTCGGGAATTACGTCGCGCCGGGTGGAATCGGTCGGCGTGAAGATCCCCTGGCCAATCGAGAACACCATGTTCTGCTGGTCGAACTCGCCCGGATGCAGACGTTCCAGATAACCGTTGACCCAGCGCGCGGTGCGCGGCAGGCAGGGGTCGTCGGTGTAGTCGACCAGGTTGGGCGACACCAGCGTCAGCACCGCGCCATTGGAATAGCCCTGGTCCTGATCCTCCCCGCCGAACAAATCGTTGTCGACCCGGAAATTCACCGCCGGCGGGGTCCGTCCCAGCCTGCTGGAGTCGCATTGATCAGCCGCCAGGGCCGGCATCGACAGCCCGGTGAGAGAAAGCAGCAGGGCAGCAGACAACGCGCGCGGTCGAAGCATGGAGGGCCTGGAAAGGTAGGAAAGGACGATGTTCGGCAAAGGTGCCTGCGGCCGCTGCTGCGCCGCGTGAATGTGTGCCGGCATCATGCCCGAGCAATCTTGGGCGGCGGTTGAGGCTGCCGGCACCAGTCCGTTCCATTTACGGCATGCGCAGCCATGAAAAGCTCGCGCGAATAGCATATGATCCGCCCCCGGGGGAACCAGCCCCAAGGAACGGCGGCCTCTCGCAGGCTATTTCATTAGCAATGGATCGCGTTTGCCAACGGCAACGCAGGTGTCAGGGGAACTACATGAGCAAGACGATTTCTGTGAGCGCAGCGCTGTTGTCCAGCGTATTGGGTATTGCATTGGCTGGTGTCAGCGCGCCGGCATCGGCCGGATTGAAGGATGCCTTCAAGGGCTCCGCACAGGACCAGCGCAAAGACGCCGTCGCGCAGATCCCGGTGTGTGCCAAGCCGTTGGGCAGCCTGTCGGTCATCGAGCCGGAAGATGCAGTCAACTGGTGGTCGGGTCAGCAGTTGCCGGCGCCTTCCAAGTTGATCAAGGTATTCGTCAATCGTTCGCGCTGCTTCACCCTGGTGGACCGTGGCGCGGGCATGGCGGCATCGCAGCGCGAGCGCGAGATGGCGGCGAACGGCGATCTGCGCGCACGTTCCAACGTGGGCAAGGGCCAGATCCGCGCGGCCGATTATGTGATGACGCCAGACCTCATTTCGCAGAATCACAATGCCGGCGGCAGCGCCATTGCCGGAATGCTGGGCGGTCTGGTCGGCGGCAATGCCGGCAACCTGGTCGGTGGCCTGAATCTCAACAAGAAGACCGCCGACGTGGTCCTGACCATCACCGATGTGCGCTCGTCCGAACAGGTCGCCATGGCCGAAGGCAACGCCAAGAAGACCGACCTGGGCTGGGGTGCGCGTGGCAATCTGTTCACTGGCGGCGATTTCGGCGCTGCCGGTGCCGGCGGTTATGCCAATACCGAGATCGGCCAAGTGATCACGCTGGCCTATTTGCAGGCCTATACCGATGTCGTCAGCCAGCTCGGCGGTTTGTCCGGTAATGCGGCGGCTTCCAATTCCCAGCAGGCGGTCACCGTCACGCGTGCAGGGCGTCTGTTGGGCAATGCCAAGGGTTCCGGCGCGGCTGTGCGCACGCTCGAGCCGGGCATGATGCTGTACCCGACCGGCAACAAGGAAGGCGTCATGTGGGAAGTCGAAGACGAGATGGGCAACCGTGGCTGGGTGTCGTCGGCCATGCTGGAACTGTCCAAGTAAGTCTTTGGCAAGACGCAGGTCAGGCGTGATGCGTCTGGTCTGACACAACGGGGCTCATGTGGCCCCGTTGTGCTATCTGCGACACGTCAGAGTGGCAGACGGGCTTGGGTTTGCCCGCCAGCGGCCCGATAATGGGCGGATGGAAATCAGCTCCGACAACCCCGATCACGGCTTCCAGTTTCCCGGCACCTTCGAGCTCACCGCCATGGGCGAGGCCGAACGCGGGCTGGAAACCGAGCTTCCGCGTCTGCTCGCCGCGACTGGCGTCGAGTTGCTGGAAGAAAGCATCAGCTGGAAGCACTCGTCCACCGGCAAATACGTGTCCATCCGGATCGGCTTTCGCGCAGAGGACCGGGCGCAGTTCGATGCCGCCCACCAGGCGCTGCGCGAACACCCGGAAGTGAAGTGGACGCTGTAGCGGCCGAGCCTGTGCTCGCATCGGTTCCGATCCTGCCGGCGCAACTGCGCGATCTCGGCCGCCAGGACTACGCGCCGGTATGGCGTGCGATGCAGCGTTTTACCGATGCGCGCAATGAGCACACCGCCGACGAAGTGTGGGTGGTCGAGCATGCGCCGGTGTTTACGCTGGGCCAGGCCGGCAAACCCGAGCACGTATTGGCAGCCGGCGACATCCCGGTGTTGCAGGTCGATCGCGGTGGGCAGGTCACCTATCACGGCCCCGGCCAGTTGGTGGTCTATCCGCTGCTGGATCTGCGCCGGCTCAAGATCGGCGTGCGCGATTACGTGTGCAAGATCGAGCAGGCGCTGATCGACACCCTGGAAGAATGGAACATCGTCGCCGAGCGCCGCGAGGGCGCGCCCGGCGTGTACGTGGGCGGGGCCAAGATCGCCGCGCTGGGGATCCGGGTGCGGCGCGGCTGCACCTTCCACGGCTTGTCGTTCAACGTGGCGATGGATCTGGAGCCGTTCCACCGCATCAACCCGTGTGGCTACCAGGGCCTGCAAGTGACCTCGGTGCTAGACTTAGGCGGCCCTTCCGGGATGGACGCCGTCAAGGCGGTGCTGCTCGATCAGCTGGCGCGCCAGTTCGGTCTCGTGTTGCAGCCTGTTTCCGCATTGCCCGACCTTTCGCTTCCGGCCTGAGCGCCCGTTATTGCCATGACCCAGCCTATCGCCCGTTCCATCCCCTTGCAGGTCGTCTCCGGCGACACCGCCGCGCCTGCGCCGCTGCAGACCGGCGTCAAGCAGATCGGTGGCGACAAGATCAATCGCTCGCCGGTGCAGTTCGTCGATGCGCCGGTGCTGCGCAAGCCGTCGTGGATTCGCGTGCGGATTCCGTCCGGCAACGCGGTGCAGAACCTCAAGGCCAAGCTGCGCGAAAACCGCCTGGTCACGGTCTGCGAAGAAGCCAGCTGCCCGAACATCCACGAGTGCTTCAGCCACGGCACCGCGACCTTCATGATTCTGGGCGAGGTGTGCACGCGGCGCTGCTCGTTCTGCGATGTGGCGCACGGCCGGCCCAAGCCGCCGGACGCCAGCGAGCCGGCCAGTTTGGCCACCACCGTGGCCGATATGGGCCTGAAGTACGTGGTGGTGACCAGCGTGGATCGCGACGATCTGCGCGACGGCGGTGCCCAGCATTTCGTGGACTGCATTTCGGCCATCCGGGTCAGTTCGCCCAAGACCCGCATCGAGATCCTGACCCCGGATTTCCGCGGCAAGGGCCGCATGGACCGCGCGCTGGAGATCCTGGCGCTGAGCCCGCCCGACGTGTTCAACCACAACATCGAAACCGTGCCGGACCTGTATCCGAACGTGCGCCCCGGTGCGGATTACCAGTGGTCGCTGACCCTGCTGCAGCGCTTCAAGGCGCAGCATCCGTCCATCGCCACCAAGTCCGGCATCATGCTCGGCCTGGGCGAGACGATGGAGCAGGTGCAGGCCACCTTGCGCGACCTGCGCGCGCACGATGTGGACATGATCACCATCGGCCAGTATCTGCAGCCGACGCCGCACCACCACCCGGTAATGCGCTACTGGACGCCGGAGGAGTACAAGGCGCTGGAGGACTACGGCAATGCGCTGGGCTTCAGCCATGTCGCCTCCGGGCCGATGGTGCGCTCGTCGTATCACGCCGACCGGCAGGCAGCCGGCGCTGGCGTCGCGGCCTGAGGTCAGCACTGGCAGTGGAGCAAGCCACGCGGCCCTGCGCTCAGCGCGGGGCCGTGTCGTATCCGGGCCATGCGTCTGCGCGCGCAGGGTGCGGTCGCGTTCACAATCCGCTACAGGCCCGGCGCTAGGCTGATTCAGCAGCGGATGACAACGCCAGCAACTTTCGGCACTGTCATGCTGTCTGATCCGTTCACCGCCTTCCTTTCATCGGCCCCGTGCCGAGAGCCATTCGATGACCTACAACGTTTCTACGTCCATGAAGGCCGGCCTGCTGGCGCTGGTGTTGACTACTCCGATGGCCTTGCTCGCACGCGCCGATACGGCGTTGCCGGCTGCAGCCACGCCCGACCAGGCCACCGCGACCAAGCTGGTCTATGGTCTGCTCTCCGACAGCCGCTATGCCTACCGTCCGCGCACGCTGGACGAGGCGATGTCCAAGGACGTCTTCAAGCGCTATCTGGAGACACTGGACGGCAGCAAGCAGTTCTTCACCCAGGCCGACATCGATAGCTTTGCGCCGTTGCAGACGGGTGTTGGCGATGCGCTGCGTGGCGGCAATCTGGAGCCGGCATTCCAGGTGTTTTCGGTCTACAAGAAGCGTGTCGATCAACGCGTCAAATACGCGCGCGACCTGCTCAAGCAGGACTTCGATTTCTCCGGCACCGACAAGTTCGAGTACGACCGCAAGGACGTGCCGTGGGCGGCCGACGACAAGCAGCTGGACGTGCTGTGGCGGCAGTCGGTGATGAACGATTGGCTGCGTCTCAAGCTGGCCGGCAAGAAGCCTGACGACATTCGCAAGACGCTGGACAAGCGTTACGTCTCGCTGGCCGATTCGGTCAAGCAGTTGAAAGGCGAGGACGTGTTCCAGTTCTTCGTCAACGCCTACACCAATGCGGTCGATCCGCACACCGATTACTTCACTCCGCGCACCGCTGAGACCTTCAATCAGCAGATGTCGTTGTCGCTGGAAGGTATCGGCGCGCAGCTGCAGAAGCAGGACGACATGGTGGTGATCCGCGAGGTGATCCCTGGTGGTCCGGCGGCAGTGGATGGCACGCTCAAGCCGGGCGATCGTATCGTGGGCGTGGGTCAGGCCAAGAACGGTGCGATCGAAGATGTGATCGGCTGGCGTATCGACGATGTGGTTGCCAAGATCCGCGGCAGCAAGGACACCCAGGTACGTCTGGAATACATCCCGGCCGAGTCGGGCATCGACGGCAAGCACCGCACCGTGACCTTGACCCGGCAGAAGGTGCGTCTGGCCGAGCAGGCTGCCAAGGGCGAGACCATCACGCTGCCGGCCAAGGGCAGCGAGCCGGAGCGGCGTATCGGCATCATCAAGTTGCCGGGCTTCTATCAGGATTTCGAAGGCCGTCGTCGTAATGCGGCTGACTATGCCTCGGCAACGCGCGACGTGGCCAAGCTGCTGGCCGGCTTCAAGACCGACAAGGTCGACGGCGTGGTGCTGGACCTGCGCAATAACGGCGGCGGTTCGCTGGACGAAGCCATCGAGCTCACCGGCCTGTTCATCCAGCAAGGCCCGGTGGTGCAGGTGCGCGAATCCGGCGGCCGCGTCACCGTCAACGGCGACAGCGATCCCAAGGTGGCATGGGACGGCCCGCTGGGCGTGTTGATCAATCGCGGTTCGGCATCGGCATCGGAGATCTTTGCCGGCGCCATCCAGGACTACGGCCGCGGGTTGGTGATCGGCGAGACCAGCTTCGGCAAGGGCACGGTGCAGAACATCGTTGATCTTGATCGTTGGCCGGCTGCCGAAGGTCAGCGCTATGGTCAGGTCAAGCTGACGATTGCGCAGTTCTTCCGCGTCAGTGGTTCCAGCACCCAGCACAAGGGCGTGGTGCCGGACATCGCATTCCCGGCCAGCGTGGATGCCACCGAGTTCGGTGAGAGCACCTACGACAACGCGCTGCCGTGGACACGCATCGCCGCTGCACCGCATACCCAATACGGCAACTTCGCGCCGCTGTTGCCCAAGTTGCAGGGCCTGCATACCGCGCGTATCGCCACCGACAAGGAATTCCAGTGGTGGGAAGAAGACGTCAAGCAGTTCCGCGATGAGAAGGCCAAGAAGTTCATCTCGTTGAACGAAGCCGAGCGCGTTGCCGAGCGTCAGAAGCAGGATCAGCAGCGCAAGGAACGTCAACAGGTGCGCAAGCAGCTGGGTCTGCCGCTGGACCCGCTTGCCGAGGACAGCGACGACGGCCTGACCGGCAACGAGCGCGACATCGTTAAGGACACCGCACGCGAAAAGGCCGCAGAAAAGCGTCCGGATCCGTTGTTGCACGAATCGGCCGCGATCATTGCCGACGCGCTGGGTCTGCTCTCGCAGGACCAGCCGTTATCGGCGCAGGTGTTGCCGCAGTCGACTGCGCCGGGACGTTGGGCTGATTGATCTTGGTGGGTTGTTTGTAGTGCAAGAAAAGCCACCGCATGCGGTGGCTTTTTTTTTGATGCTGACTAAGAGCGGCTCTGAGAGCGGATGACCTGTGGTTTTGCTGCAGGGCCCTTGCCCGCCCACCGTCGCGGGACCTTACGCGGCATCCATGCCGCGTAAGGTCCCGCGACGGTGGGCGGGCAAGGGCCAGTGGAGATGGTCGGTGTGCCTGGTTGCGAGCGGTGTCTGCGCGGGCCGATGGCGGGCAACCTGATCTGCTCTTTTCGATCCGAGCAAAATCCCCGCCATTACCAACATCCCTTCATTAAATTGATGGTGATTTGGGGGATGCACTTACGCGCGATGAGGCTTTAATGGTCACGCGCAATCGCGCGCAGGGACGCTCGCTCAGGTCGGCAGGGCAGGGCAGGGCAGGGCTGTCGCGATGTCACTGCGGCCAGGCAAGTTCGGCCAGCACCGGATAGTGGTCTGACGGCAGCACGCCGCCGGGGCGCTGATCCAATGTGGAAAAGCGCGTCGGTGTGAGGCCGCGGAACAGGATCCAGTCGATGCGTCGGGTCGGGTGGGTGGTGAAGTCCTGGAAGGTTTTCTCCGGGCCTTGTCGCTTGGTCGCATGTGATCGCGCATCGCCAAGTACAGCGGTGAGCGTGCGGTAGGTGCCGTTGTCGGGATCGCTGTTGAAGTCGCCGGTCACCACCACCGGAATGCCGGCAGGCAACGTTGCGATGCGTGACAGGATCACGCGTGCGCTGTGTTCGCGCGCTGCTTCGTCCTGGTCGCGGTGAGCGAAGTGGGTGTTGAACAGATAGAAGCGGCGCTTGTCGCTGCGGCGTTCGAACAGCGCCCAGGTGGCCATGCGCGGCAGGTCGGTGTTCCAACTGCTGCTGCCGGGAATTTCAGGCGTTTCGGACAGCCAGAAGTCGCCCGATTCGACCACCGTCAGGACACTGCTGTCGTAGAACACGCCCATATGTTCGTCGCTGCCATCGGCGCGGCGGCCTTTACCGAACCAGCGGTAATCGGGTAATTGTGCTGCCAGATACTGCGCCTGTTCTTTCACCAACTCTTGCGTGCCGAAGACGTCGGGGTGCGCTTTTTCAATCAGCGCGACCATCGCCGTGCGGCGTACCTCCCAACGTTTGTCGCCTTCGGTATCCACCGGCACGCGCACGTTGAACGACATCACGCGCAGTGGTGCGGGCGCAGGCGCGGCCAATGCAGGCAATGCGATGCACAGCACTGCGATTGCAGCGAGCAAGCAACGTGACACGACGCGAATGGATTGGCGTGTGGATTGGCGTGGCATACAGGCGAATTCCTGATAAGGGCAGACTGCCAAGTCTAGTCAGCTGGCATGACCGATAGATCACTGTGCATCGCTGCATCGCAGGCTTGACGCCGCCGCGCATCGGCGTAGCATTTGCAGCAAGCCAACGGATAGACCGCTGGCTGACCACTCAACCGTGAGGGATTCTCATGGCACCGCAGTACGACTATCTCGTGTTTATTGGGCGTTTCGAGCCCTTTCATAACGGCCACGCCGCCGTCGCCCGCCACGCGCTGGGCAAGGCGAACAAGCTCATTGTGTTGATCGGCTCTGCCGACACGCCTCGCACCATTCGCAATCCGTGGACCGTTGCCGAACGCGCGGTGATGATCGAGTCCGCGTTGCCGGGCGAGAGCGACCGGTTGATAGTGCGGCCATTGCGCGACCATCTTTATAACGAAAGCCTGTGGATCGCCGACGTGCAGCGCCAGGTGGCGGAAGCCGTGCATGCCGATGGCGGCACGCTCGATGCACGCATCGGCCTGATCGGCATGGACAAGGATGCCAGCAGTTATTACCTGCGTGAGTTTCCGCAGTGGCCGCTGGAAGATGTGCAGCACACCGCCACGCTGTCGGCCACCGAGTTGCGCCGCTATCTGTTCGAAGCCGGCGAGATCGGTTTCCACGGTGGCTTGCTGATGTTGCGCGGCAATGTGCCGGCGCCGGTGTACGACATGCTGGAGGCGTTCCGGCGCAACTCCCCGAGCTATGTGCAGTTGGTGGCCGAGTACCGCTTCATCGAGCAATACCGCGCCGCGTGGAAGGACGCGCCGTATGCGCCGACCTTCGTTACCACCGATGCGGTGGTCGTGCATTCGGGCCATGTGTTGCTGGTGCGTCGTCGCGCCGAGCCGGGTAAGGGGTTGTGGGCGTTGCCGGGTGGTTTCATCGGCCAGGACGAAGGTCTGCTGGACGGCTGCCTGCGCGAGCTGCGCGAGGAAACCCGGCTCAAGGTGCCGGTGCCGGTGCTCAAGGGGTCATTGCGGGGGCGCCAGGTGTTCGATCACCCCGAGCGCAGCCTGCGTGGACGCACCATCACCCATGCGTTCCATTTCGAATTTCCGGCCGGCGAGTTGCCCGCGGTACGCGGCGGCGACGATGCCGACAAGGCGCGCTGGATTCCGATCGCCGAAGTGATGGCGATGGGCCCGCGCTTGTACGAAGACCATCTGCATATTCTTGAATTTTTCCTGGGCCGTGGTTGAGAGCGACATCATCTGCTGCGTGCTGCTGCTGACTATCAAGCAGCCGCTCGCACCGTGTGTCGGCTTGAACCATGACCTCCCGCCGGCGGATAGACCGCTGGTTCACTCGACGCGAAGGAGCTTCCGTCATGCACTACCTCGATAACCTGCTGCTCAACACCGACAGCTACAAAGCCAGCCACTGGCTGCAATACCCGCCCGGCACCGATGCGGCGTTTTTCTATGTGGAATCGCGCGGTGGCGTGTACGACCAGACCGTGTTCTTCGGCCTGCAGTCGATCCTGAAAGAAGCCATCAACCGGCCGGTGACGCACGCCGATATCGACGATGCGAAGGAACTATTGGCCGCGCATGGCGAGCCGTTCAACGAAGCCGGCTGGCGCGATATCGTGGATCGTCTCGGCGGGCAGCTGCCGATCCGCATCCGCGCGGTGCCCGAAGGCGCAGTGGTGCCCACGCACAACGTGTTGATGACGATCGAGTCCACCGACCCCAAGGCATTCTGGGTGCCGTCGTATCTGGAAACGCTGCTGTTGCGCGTGTGGTACCCGGTGACGGTGGCCACGGTGAGCTGGCAGGTGAAGCAGATCGTGCGCGATTATCTGCAGCGCACCAGCGACGATCCGGAAGGGCAGTTGCCGTTCAAGCTGCATGATTTTGGCGCGCGAGGGGTGTCCAGTCTTGGCTCGGCCGCGCTGGGCAGCGCGGCGCACCTGGTGAACTTCCTCGGTACCGATACCTTGTCGGCGTTGCTGCTGGCGCGTGCGCATTACCACACGCCGGTGGCGGGGTATTCGATTCCCGCCGCCGAGCACAGCACCATCACCAGCTGGGGGCGCGAGCGCGAGGTGGATGCGTATCGCAACATGCTCACGCAATTTGCACGGCCCGGTTCCATCGTGGCGGTGGTGTCCGACAGCTACGACATCTACCGCGCCATTCGCGAGCATTGGGGCACCACCTTGCGCGAAGAGATCATCGCCTCCGGCGCGACGGTAGTGATCCGCCCCGATTCCGGCGACCCGGTGGATGTGGTCGAACAGTGCCTGCTGCTGCTGGACGACGCCTTCGGCCATCAGCGCAACGGCAAGGGCTACAAGGTGCTCAATCATGTGCGGGTGATCCAGGGCGATGGCATCAATCCGCAATCGCTGCACGCCATTCTCGAACGCATCACTGCCGCCGGATATGCCGCCGACAACGTCGCCTTCGGCATGGGCGGTGCGTTGCTGCAGAAGGTGGACCGCGATACGCAGAAGTTCGCGCTGAAGTGCTCGGCGGTGCGTGTGGACGGGCAATGGATCGATGTCTACAAGGACCCGATCACCGACAAGGGCAAGCAGAGCAAGCGTGGTCGATTGACGCTATTGCGCGACCGCGGCGATGGCAGTTATCGCAGCGCCTTGCTCGACGAAGTGGCCGCCAGCGCCGGCAGCGAAGATGCGTTGGTGACGGTGTGGGAGAACGGCGTCATGCAGCAGGAGTGGACGTTGGAGCAGGTGCGCGCGCGTGCCGACGCTGCGCGTCGCTGACGTTCGGCGCGCAGGCAGCGTCATGGACGCTTCCATCGACGAGGCTTCGTTGCTGTCTGCATCGCCGCTGTTGGCCGGGCTGCGCGCTGCGGCGCCCAGCCTGCGGCGGCGCGTGCCGCAGCAGCGCGAGACAAGCCGATGGCATGCGCTGCGCATCGGCGAGCGCGCGTATCGGGTGGCGTTGCCGATCACCTTTACGCCGTATGCGTCGGTGCGGCCGTGTTCGGCGCGCTGCGGTTTCTGTTCGGAAAACCTGCGCCAGCACGGCGGCGGCCTGGCCGCAGCGATGTTGCGTCCGGGGCCGGACTACTTCGCACAGTTGAGCGCTGCGTTGCAGCTGCTGCACAAGGTGCCGTTGTCGTATTCCTTGTCCGGGTTGGAGATGACCGACGATCCGGATTGGTTGCAGGCTTTGTTGCACACCTTGTCAACAACGCCCAACGGCCCGCGTGTGGAGCAGCGCGTGCTGTACAGCAATGGTGCCGGGTTTGCGCGTGCGCAAGGTGCGCAGTTGATCGATGCCTTGGTGGACTTCGGCCTGTCGTGGATCGAGCTGTCGCGTCACCACCCGCTGCAGGCGGGCAACGACGCGATCATGCGCTTTCGCCCCGACGAGCCGATTGCCGATACGGCCACTTTCGCGCATACGGCACGAGGCATTGCGGCGCGCGTGCCGGTGCGACTGGTCTGCATCGTGCAACGCGGTGGTGTGGACAGTGCCGATGCCGTGGCGCAGTACATCGCGTGGGCGCGCAGCTGTGGCGCCAGCCAGGTGATCTTTCGCGAGTTGTCGCGTCTGGACGATGCGTATCGCAGCAATGGCACCTGGCGTTATATCGCGCAGCACCGCATCGGGATGGAGACCTTGTTGGCGCAGTGCATGCAGCAGCCGTGGTGGTCGCGTTGGCAAGCGGACGGCATGACCGAGGGCTATTACTTCTGGAATCTGCGCATGCGCAGTGAGGATGGCCTGGAAGTGGTGTTCGAAAGCGCCGACTACGCCGCCATGCACGCGCGGCATGCCACCGGCGACCTCTACAAGCTGGTGTTTTTCGCCAACGGCCGTCTGTGCGCAGGTTGGGATCCGGATGCCGATGTGCTGTGGGAGCCGGCCGATGGATGAACTCGATCAGCACAGCTGGTGGACGCCAACACCGGACGACCCGGCCTGGGTATTGCCAGACGATCTATGCGCCGCAGATCCGCTTGGCGGGCGCGACTGTGGCTGGGTCAACCAGATGCGCCCGTTCGTACGGCATTTTAGTGCGCCGGGGGAGCAGGTGTTCGATCCGTTCTGCGGTTTCGGCAGCACGCTGCTGGCGGCGGCGATGGAAGGGCGCAACGCGCATGGCATGGAGATCGACCCTGCACGTGCGCAACTGGCGCGCACGCGCCTGCAACGGCATGGTGTGCACGCGTCGGTCGTGGTCGGCACGTTGGTCGACACCGCGCCTGCTGCGGCGATCGATCTGTGTCTGACCAACGTGCCGTATTTCGGTTGCCACTGGCGCGGCCAGGTAGTGCCTGGGCAGCTGTATGCCAGTGCCGATTACGCGGGCTATCTGTCCGGCATGCGTGCGGTATTGCATGCATTGCGAAAGCGGCTACGGCCGGATGGCTTCGGCGTGGCGATGGTGGAAAACGTCGTTGTCGGCGGGCGGGCGATCCCGCAGGCGTGGGATCTGGGGCGGATCCTCGCCAGCCTGTTCACGCTGCGCGAGGAACGGGTGCTGTGCTACCAGCGGCCGGGCGCAGCGCTGGCGCATGCCGGCACGCAGAGCAATCGCAGCCACGAATACGCATTGATTTTCCAGCATTGCCGTCCGCGGTTAGACCTGCAGCAGGCGGCGCAGTTGCTGCAGGCGGTGCGGGCGCAAGGCCTGCCGGTGGTGGTGCACGGGAGCTACGCGCGTTGGTTGGAGTCGCCGGACTTGGTGCCCCAGGGCCCGGCCGATCTGGACCTGATCCTGCAAGCCGAGCAGCCACTGTGGGACCGCGTCACCGGTTGGCTGCAGGCGCAGGGATTCGCGTTGAGCCTGTGGGGCGAGCCGTGCCGGGCGCCGGTGGCGCTGGCCGCGGTGCGTGCGCACCACTATCTACGCGCCGAGCGCATCGGCGCAGACGGCAGCCGCCTGCAGCTGGACCTGCAATTGCCGGCGGATGAACCGCCGTTGCCCTGATCCGGCAACGCCACGCCACGCGCACATGGGTTGCGGCTATGCTCTTGGCCGGTTTTGGATGCCGGAAATTTTCTATGTCTTGTTCTTCCCTGATCGCGCGCACTGCGCTGCTTGGCGCGCTGGCAACCCTGGCTGGCTGCGGTGGCAGCAAGGGCGACACGATGCTGATGCGCGAGTCGTTCAACTCCGACGATACCTATTCGCGCAGTGTGGCGGCCACCTCGATGCAGGCTTGCGAGGCCGCGCGGCGCGTGTTGTTGAGCCAGGGCTACGCGGTCACGCGCGCCGATGCCGCAGGCGTGGAAGGCAGCAAGAACTTCCAGCTCAAGGAAGCCGACCAGAGCGAGCAGCTCAATCTGCGCATTTCCTGCGCCACGCAGGAGGGCGGCAAGGCGCAGGTGTTCGTCAGCGCGCTGCAGGATCGTTATGCACTGAAGAAGAGCTCGACCTCGGCCAGCGTGGGTGTTGGCGTGCTCGGCTCGTTGTCGCTGCCGGTGGGCAGCACCGGCGATTCGCTGGTGCGTGTGTCCACCACCACGGTGCAGGACGCGGCTTTCTACAAGCGCTTTTTCGAGCGCTTGAACTCGTATCTGCCCAATGTGACCCAGGCCGTGCCTGCCGCTGCGAGTGCGGCCCCCGCGCCAGTTGCACCGCCACATCCGGCTGCGGCTACACCTGCGGCGGCACCCGTGCCGACCGCAGCGGCTGCAACGCCCGCGACTGCAGTGCCGGCCGCTGCCGCAACGTCTGCTTCCATAACAGTCGAACAGCCGCCGGTTGCGCCGCTACCGGTCGAGGCCCAGGATCCGCCCCCTGCACCTGCACCTGCATCCACGCCGATGAACGTGCCGCAGACCGAGCCCGCAACTCAGCCGTGACGTTAGAGTTCACGCTTCGCTCCGGAACCTGAATAGCCGGCTGCGCGCTTCACGTTGCGTTCTCGACCGAGCCGCGAGAGTGCAGCCATGACTCGCCGAGTGGGCGAGAACGACGGAGACCACGATGAAGATGCGCAATTCCCTGCTGGGTATTTCCTTGATCAGCCTGATGGCGACGAGCACCTTCGCGCAGGCCCAGACCCATTCGCGTCAGCACCGTTATACGGAAGCAGACGAAGGCCGCAAGTTCAATGACGGCACGCGCGTGCGCTGCCACAATGTCGAAGTGCAGAAGAATTCGACCGACCCCAATCGCGTCGGCGGCACCGTTGCAGGCGCAGTGGTTGGTGGTCTGCTGGGTAATCAGGTCGGTGGCGGTAACGGCAAGAAGCTGGCAACCGTGGCTGGTGCAGTCGCCGGCGGTGCTGCGGGCCGCACCATCCAGGGCAATCGTCAGCAAGCCAACGGCAACCGTCAGGTCGAGCGCGTCTGCGAACGCCGCTGAAGGTGATGTATTGATTTTACGAGCCCCGGTCATGCCGGGGCTTTCTACGTTTGAGGGTGCAGCGCCGTGTTGTCGATTCACACCACATCGCAGCGATGAGTTTTTTTCGCACTTGCCGCTACGGTATGTTTGCTCTGGCCTTGTTGGCCGCGCAATTGCTGCAGGTCGCCGGTGCCGCGCCAAGTGAGGCAGCAAACGCTGCAGGGGTGGACTGCGTCGAAGCATTGCTGCGGCGCCTGGGCTGGGACATCCGCAGCGCAGCGGTCAGTGCGCCGGTGATCCAACGCGGAGAACCGTGTACGCGCGGCTCGCTCGCGCAGGCACGCGCCGCCGGCGACCTGCAGCTGACGCTTCCGGTCACTTGGAATGCGCAGCAACGCGGCGCATCGCTCAAGGCCTTGCTGGACGATTCCGCCACGCAGTGCGCCTACGCGTTCGAAGTCGGCGCGGCCACGCGGCGTGCAACGACGCAGCTGCAAGACAACCCGCACTATCGGTTTTCGGCCGTGCAACTGGGCTGGATCGGCTTCGGCTGGCGTGGCGCCGCTGCGCAGGGCTGGAGCGGTTTTCGTAGTTTCGGGCGTGGTTATCAGCCGCGTGGCAGCAATGCGCAGGCGCTGGATGCGTTCTACAGCGGCCAGGTGCGCTCCGAATGCGGGGTTGGGCGCCAGGTGGCGCAGCTGGCCACGCAGCGCGAGCTGTATGGCGATGCCGGATTCGATCAGGTGTTTACGCCTGGCGAGTTGTCGATCGGTACCTTTTTGACCTTGCACAACACCGACAGCATCTTGCTGGGTGCGCATGCCGGCGAATTCTTTGCCGACGGCAAGGCAGTCAAGACCGCGCAACTGGGGCGCCAGGCATTTGTCGGTGCGCCGGGGTTTATCGCGCATGTGTTCGACAAGTCGTATCTGGACGACATCCATAACCAGGCCGAAAACTTCGTGGTGGTGGATGTCAGCGATGCGGCGGCGCAGGCGTTGGCGCAGCACGGCGGCTTTGCGCATTACGACGCGCTCAATCGACAGATCTGGGAACTGGCCAAGGACTTGCGCGGGCGGGGCAAGCGCCGCTTCGAGCGTTTGCTGTACGAGCGCGATGCGCAGCTGCGCGCCACGCTCGATGCGCAACAACACGCGCAGCTACAAACGCTACAAGCGTTACTGGACGATCCGTTCTATCAGGGCTTTCTGGTCTACGTGCATCCCAAGGGCGTCAAGCCGATCGGTTACCACGTGGCGCGACTGCTCGACCGCAATCCGCGCACGCCGTATGCCATCGACCTGACCCTGCACAATTTGCGCAGCACCTTGTACTGGCGCTGGATCGATTGGCAGCTGCAACAGTGCAGCGCCGGCACCGCTGCGGAACGATCCATTGAGAATTTCGCCACGCCAGCGTACGCCCAGCGTGGCACCCTGCACTGATCAGATCGCGAGGAGCGATTATGGAACTGGGTATGGTGGGTTTGGGCCGCATGGGCGCCAACATGGCCGAGCGTCTGGTACACGGCGGGCATCGCGTGCATGGCTACGATCCGGGCGAGGGCGCGCGTAGCAGTGCTCAGGCCAAGGGCATTGTCACTGCCGATGCGTTGGCAGCATTGGTGTCGGCGCTGCCGAGCCCGCGGGTGCTATGGTTGATGGTGCCGGCAGGCAAGATCGTCGATGACACCCTGGCGCAGCTGCTGCCGTTGTTGCAGGCCGGCGACATCGTCATCGACGGCGGCAATTCGTATTACAAGGATTCGCAACGCCGCGCCGCGCTGTTGCAGGCCAGCGGTGTTTCGTTCGTCGACTGCGGCACCAGCGGCGGCGTCTGGGGTCTGCAGGAAGGCTACAGCCTGATGGTGGGCGGCGACGAGGCGGCAGTGACCACGCTGCATCCGGTGCTGGCCACGTTGGCGCCGGCAGCGGACAAGGGCTGGGGACGGGTTGGCCCGAGCGGTGCCGGCCACTTCACCAAGATGGTCCATAACGGGATCGAGTACGGAATGATGCAGGCCTATGCCGAAGGCTTTGCGCTAATGCAGCACAAGACCGATTTCGCACTGGATCTGCACCAGGTCGCCGAGATCTGGCGCGATGGCAGCGTGGTGCGTTCGTGGTTGCTGGATCTCACCGCCGATGCGCTGGGGCACAACCCGAGCATGGCCGGCATTGCACCGTTCGTGGCCGATTCGGGCGAAGGCCGCTGGACGGTGGCCGAGGCAATCGATCTGGAAGTGTCTGCGCCGATCATCACGCTGTCGTTGATGGAGCGGTTGCGCTCGCGCGACAAGGATTCGTTCACCGACAAGTTGCTGGCGGCGATGCGCAACCAGTTCGGTGGGCATGCGGTGATGACCACCACCGCGACACCGCCGACGATCGGCAGCAAGGACGCGTAACGCGTCAGCGAGTGAAGCAGTTCTGCGCGCCTGCCTTGCGGGCGCGCAGTCGTTTCAGCGGTCGCCAGACGTGGCGCCGGCACCATCCAGCCACTGCACCTGACCCGACGCGGCACTGCGTTGCGCCAGCTCCAGCAGTTCCATCAACTGCACGGCGTCTGCACCACTGACCGGTGCCGGGCCGGTACCGGCCAATGCATCGCGAAATGCGGCGTAGCAGTTGCGATAGTCGCCGGGCAGGGTGTCGGGTTGATGGGTGTGCACGCGGCCTTCTTCATCGACACGGGTGACGGTGCCGGGCAGCGGGTCGACACCCCAGCCGGCGGTGCCCGGGCGACGCCCGGCGCGGAGTTGGTCTTCCTGCGTATCCAGCCCGTGCTTGAGATAACTGCCGCGAGTGCCGTGGACGGCAAAGCGCAGGCTGCTGTCGGCCACCAACGAGCCGGCATGCAGGATCACGCGCAGGCGCGGGTAACGCAGGGTCACATGGAAATAATCGTCGCTGCGTGCCTGGCTGCGTTGGCGCTGCAGATCCGCGCTGATCGCCTGCGGGGTGCCGAACAATTGCAGTGCCTGATCGAGCAGATGCGGCCCCAGGTCGTACCACAGCCCGGCGCCGGGGATGTCGCTCTCGCGCCAACGGTCGCGTACTTGCGGGCGATAGCGGTCGAAGTGCGAATGGAATTCCACTACTTCGCCCAGCTGGCCTTCGTCGATCAACCGGCGCACGGTGAGAAAGTCTGCATCCCAGCGGCGGTTCTGAAACACGCTGACGATGCGCCCGGCCGCTGCGGCAGCATCCACCACCTCGCGCGCCTGTGCGGCATCCAGTGCGAAGGGTTTGTCGACCAGCACGTGCTTGCCGGCGGCCAGTGCCTGCAAGGCGAACGGCGCATGGGTCTGGTTGGGCGTGGCAAGCACCACCGCATCGAGCGCGGGGTCGGCCAACGCGGTTTCCAGATCGGCAAGCACGGCCACGTCGGGGAAGTCGGCCTGCGCTTGTTGCGGCTTGGACGACACCATGCTGTGCAACTGCAAACCCGGTGTGCTGGCAATCAGCGGGGCATGAAAGGTGCGGCCAACATAGCCATAGCCGACGACGGCCAGATTGAACGGTTTAGGCATTGAAAACGGTTCATCGCAACGACTGAGGAAGCGTCCATGGTATTGCACACACCCGTGTGCGCCAGGTTCACAACCTCTGCATCTGGCAGTCACACCTGCACGACGAACGCCACTGCAGACTGCGGCCACATTCACTGGAAGGGGTATCGGATGAAGAACATGACGCATGCACGCACGCTGTTGGCTCTGTCGCTGTCGCTCGGCCTGACGCTGGGCGCCTCGCAGGCATTCGCGGCGCCGCAGGAACATGCCGATCACAAGGACCACGCTGCCAGCATGGACGAGTCCAAGAAGCCGGTGACCGACACCTGGATCACCACCAAGGTGAAGGCCGATCTGCTGGCCACCGACAACGTGTCGGGTACCGACGTCAAGGTCGAGACCAAGAACGGCATCGTGACCTTGACCGGTTCGGTCGCGACCAAGGCCGAGCACGACAAGGCCGTGGCTGTGGCCAAGGGCATCGAAGGCGTCAAGAGCGTCAAGTCGGTGGGTCTGAAGGTTGTTGCTGCGAAGAAGTAATCGCAGCCACAGATGCCGGGCCGCCGCGACGAGGCGGCTGGTCTGAGCACGAAGGCGCACTCTTCGGAGTGCGCCTTTTTGGTGTGCGTGGCTGATCGGGCCTGGAAGGTCGCTTGCCACGCCTTTCGGCGACGTGCGCGCTCGATGTGACGCCTTCTGCTGCGAGCATGCGTGGTGGCGGTTATATCAGGATCTTATCGGGGCCATAAGACGCTGCAGGGTCTCATCGCCGTCATCCCCACTTAGTATCGGTGCACCTCATTCGCCGTGCGCTCCCCATGTCTCAGCCTTATCCGCGAAACTTCTCGCATATCGGTTTGTCGGTCACTGACATCGACGCCGCTGTCGCGTTTTACACCGATGTATTGGGCTGGTATCTGATCATGCCGCCGACCCTGATCAACGAAGACGCCAGCGCCATCGGCGTGATGTGTACGGATGTCTTCGGAGCCGGTTGGGGCTCGTTTCGCATCGCGCATCTATCGACAGGCGATCGTATGGGCGTGGAGATTTTCCAGTTTCGCAACGCGGAAAAGCCGGCCAACAACTTCGAATACTGGAAGAGTGGTGTCTTTCACTTCTGCATCCAGGACCCGGATGTCGAAGGACTGGCGGCGAAGATCGTTGCTGCCGGTGGCAAGCAGCGCATGCCGGTGCGTGAATACTTCCCGGGCGAAAAGCCTTATCGCATGGTCTATATGGAAGACCCGTTCGGCAATATCCTGGAAATCTACAGCCACAGCTATGAGCTGACCTATTCGGCCGGTGCGTACGCGTCGACTCGTTGAAGAAAGAGGATCCTTGCGATGTGTAGCCCGACCAGTTTCATCATGCGCAACAAGCAGCTGTTCCGGGCGACCATGATTAGCGTAGTTGCCGCAGCGCTTGGCGGCGGGCTGCAAGGCTGCTCACGGGCCCAGGATGCGCCGACTGCCGTTGTTCCAGCCATGGCAGCGCTGCCAAAGGCCGCTGCCGCGCTCGATGTCGTCAAGCCTGTGATGGCTTGCGCGGACTTGGCGACGTTCGATCTGGGCGCGATCGGGGGTGCGGGCAGCAAGATCACCGCTGCTGTCGAAACCACCAACCAGGCGGGCCGGTCGATTTGCGCAGTCGAAGGCACGCTCTCGCCCACGATCAACTTTGCAGTGCAGTTGCCGATGCAGCATTGGACACAGCGCTATCTGCAGATTGGCTGTGGTGGGCTGTGCGGCAGCATCGCGGGCAATGTCGGCGCTGCCGATGGATGCGCGCCCTTGAATAGCGGCGGCTTCGTGTTGGCGGCCACCGACATGGGGCATCAGGATCAGGATGGCGCATTCGGCAAGGACGCAGGCAAACGCGCCGACTTCGCCTATCGCGGCCAGCACCTGACGGCCGTGGCTGCCAAAGCGTTGGTCCGGGCCTATTATGGCCGGCCGCAGCGCTACGCGTACTTCAGCGGCTGCTCCGATGGTGGGCGCGAGGCCTTGGTCGAGGCGCAGCGTTATCCGGATGATTTCGACGGCATCATCGCCGGTGCCGCCGCGCTGAATTTCATTGTGCAAAACGCGGTCTTCCATGCCTGGCAGGCACGTGCCAATACCGGTGCCGACGGCAAGCCGGTGCTGCTGGCAGCGCGCCTGCCGATCCTGCATGCAGCGGTGCTCAAAGCTTGCGATGCGCTCGATGGACTGGCCGATGGGGTGGTCGGCAATCCGCTGGTGTGCCACTTCGATCCGGCAACGCTGCAATGCCCGGCCGATGCGCGGGATCGTTCCGCCTGCCTGAGCGCGGCCGAGATCGAGGTCGCCCGCAAGTTTTATGACGGCCCACGCGACCCTGCGACCGGCACGCGCCTGAGCGCCGGTGGCCCGCAGTACGGGTCGGAGCTAGCCTGGGCCGGCGTGTATGTGCCGCAGTCGGCCAACGAGGCGATCTTCAGTGAGAAGGTCAGCCTGCCGGTGCTGCGCAACATGGCGTTCGACGTTGATCCGCCGAGCGATTTCACGCTGGCCGACATGCAGTTCGATCTGGCGACGTTTCAGAAGCTGCGCTTTCGGCATCGCCTGTTCGATGCGACTGACCCCGACCTGTCGGCCTTTGCCGACAACGGCGGCAAGCTGATCCTCTTCCACGGTTGGTCCGACCCGCATATTTCGCCGATCAACAGCATCGCCTACTACACTGCGATGCGCGAATACATGGGCAGCAAGCGTGTCGACGGCTTTGCACGCCTGTATGTATTTCCCGGCATGTATCACTGCTCCAACGGCGAGGGTCCCTACCAGATGGATCTGCTGACGCCGATGATGGCCTGGGTCGAGCGTGGCAGTGCGCCGGATGCAATCCAGGCGCGTCAACCGCAGCAGGATGCAGCGAGCGATTTTGGAGCGCCGCGAGGTGCAGGTGGCATGGGCGGTGAGCGCGCGGCGCCTGCGCCAGGCACGCAAGCAGCAGCGCTTGGGCCGGACAAGCCGTCCACCGTACCGATCATGCGAGCGCGCCCGGTGTATCCCTGGCCGTTTACGACAGCGTGGAATGGCAAGGGCGACCCCGACAAGGCATCCAGCTTCGTACGGGGCCCGGCGATCGACGTGCAGATGCCGGAGTGGGCCGGCGCCGAATTTTTCAGCCCTTACGCACCACTGGCGCAGTGACGCGGTGGCCTGGTGAGCGACAGTGGCGATCGATTCCAGGATCGATCGTGCGCAACTCAGGTGTATCGCATCGCGTGGCAGTGTCCGGATGCTGATATCAGATTCGGCGATGGAGGAAATAAAAAGTAAGGATTGGATTTATATCTGCTCGGCCGCCATCTTTGGCCGAACAGACAGGCATGGGCAGCAATTGCGCGCCCGTGGCACTGCTGATCCAGGCCACTTTCATCCAACGCAGGACTATCTCTCATGCAAACCAACGTTGCGCACGCCAATGCGATCATCTGGCCAGAAGGCTACGTGCCGGGTTTCACCGAAAATTTTGCCTCCAACGAGGTCATCGTCGCCGGCTTGTCTGCCGCCGAGATCTGGCCGTTGCTAAGCGTGCCCTCGCGCTGGCCCAGCTACTACGCCAACTCGGCCAATGTGCGTTTTTCGATGACACCGGTCCGCAGCTGGAAGACGGTGTGCGTTTTTATTTCGAAACCTTCGGATTTCCGGTGCATGCCCGCTGCACCGAGTTCGTCGCACCGACCAACGGCCAGCCCGGACGCGTTGCGTGGCACGGGTGGTCGGGCGAGGAGGGCAGCGCGACGCGACTGGACGTGCACCATGCCTGGCTGGTGGAAGACCTGGATGGCGGCCGCGTGCGCATCCTCACGCAGGAAACCCAGAAAGGTAAGCCGGCCGAAGAGCTGCACAACACCAAGCCCAACCCGATGATCAATGGTCACCAGGAGTGGTTGGACGGTCTGGTTGCCGCTGCCCGCGCCGCCAGGTAAGCGCGGCATCTGCCAGTTGCCGGGATGGCGTGAGCTGGAATGCCATCGTTGAATGGCGACGCCCTGCGGTCACGCGCACTGCCTATCTACGGCGGCGCGTGGCGCGATCTCCGCAATGATCGAACAGCAGCTGGCGCAGCCAGCGTTGCGCGCCATCGTGATGGGTACGCGCATGCCAGGCGGCAATCTTGGTAAAGCCCGGGATGGCGATGGGCGGCTCGAATGTGGCCAGGCCTTCGATGCCGGCAACCAACCGGCTGGGCAGGATCGCCACCATGTCGCTGGCGCGCAGGATCTCGGGAAGGATGAGGAAGGACTGCGCCGACAAGGTGACCCTGCGGTGCTTGCCGAGCGCTGCCAGGGCCTCGTCGGTCACACCGCGGAATCCTCCGCCCAGATACGACACCAGCGCATGGTCGAGCGCGCAGAACTGGTCGATCGTCAGGCGCTTGCGGTTTCGCTGCAGGGCAGGGTGGTCGCCACGCAACACGCAGACGTAGCGTTCTTCGAACAGCGCGCGGGCATGCAGGTCGGGCGGCGTGCTTTCTGGCGTCAGCAGGGCCAGGTCGATCTCGCCGCGTTCCAGCTCAACGTAGATCTGCCGGTCGTCCACCGGCACCAGGGCCACACTGATGTGCGGCGCCTGTTGCTTGAGTGCAGACAGGAACGGAATCGCGATCGCCCGCAAGGCGTAATCGGTGGCCGCAATCGTAAAGGTCTGCGCCGCGGTCGATGGCTCGAACACCAGCGGTTGCAGCAAGCCGCCGATTTCGCTGATGACCTGCTTGAGCGGCCCGGCCAATGCCAGGCAACGCTGCGTGGGCACGATACCGCGCTGTGCCCGCACGAAGAGCGGGTCGTCGAAGGTCTTGCGCAACCGCGTCAGCATGCCGCTCATGGCCGGTTGGGTGACGCCCAGCCGGGCCGCAGCGCGGGTGACGTTGTGCTCGTCCAGCAAGGCATCCAGCGCCTTGAGCAGGTTCAGATCCAGTGTCTTGATGTCTTTCATTAAGGCGTTCTTGGCATCGCTTGGGACCGGCGCCTAGATGGCGGCATGGTTGCCTGCACACACTTCGCCACGTCGGTTGTGCAGTGTGCCAACGATACAGCCGATAAACGGCGTACTTGTCTCACCGTTTTCACCTTTACTGCACTTATGATATGCCCATTCAGCTATGTCACGGATCGGCGTGACAAATCTGAATCATTAATCTCACCTTGGGTCTGGTCGGGGATAATACCGGCGCGCCTTCGGGTCCTTGCAGCGAGCGGATACAGATCGAGTAATGCAGACAACGGTCCAAGCAGACAGATGGGATCGCTGGCGCCTGCCTTTGCTGGCAGTTGCCGTGTTCCTGATTGTGGTGGTGCCCTCGTTGCTGTTGCAGCAGATGGCGCACAACGCCAATCAGGCTGCGGTGTGGGTCTCGCATAGCCAGGACGTGCAGGAGACCGCGCAGCGCTTGGAAGCGGCGATGCGCGATACCGAATCGGCGGCGTTGATGCGCTCGCATGGTGTGGTGCGCCCTGCCTTGCTGGAGCGCATGCGGCGTGGCCGGCGTGAAGCGCTGGCGGCGGTGCATCAGCTCATCGTGCTGACCAAGGACAACCCGGCTCAGCAAGTGCGGATGGGGCGCATCCAGAGCACGATCGAGCGCCGCTTGCTGCTGGCCGAGCGTATCGCGGTGACCACCGATCCGGCGCAGATCCGTGCGTTGATCGACGACATGACCTTGAGCAACCCGATCCGGCTGTTGATCGACGAGTTGCAACGCGCCGAAAGCAAGTTGCTGGAACTGCGCAGTACGCGCGCCACCAAAGAACGCACGCATTACGCGGTGTTGAGCTGGGCGACGCTGGCCGTGCAGTTGCTGCTGTTGGGCACGGTGATCTGGTTGCTGCAGCGGCAGATCCGTCGCCGCCTGGCGGCCGAGCAGGAATATCTGCGTGCCAATGGCCGCGCCAGTTCGGTGCTGCAGACCGTGCGCGAGCCGATCGTGCTGCTGGACGACAATCAGCGCATCATGCTGCACAACCCGGCCTTCGCCGAGTTGTATGGCCTGGAAGAGCGCGGTAACGAATCGATGTCGCTGGAGGACGTGGGCGAGGGCGTGTGGCGCGATGCGCAGATTCATCAGCGACTCGCCGACGTGCTGCTGCGCGACCGCGAGTTGTGGGATTACGAACATGAGCAGCGCGGCGCCGATGGCGTGCTGCGCACCATGTTGATCAACGCGCGACGCATGCCGTTGCCCGATACCAACGACGAAGACGTGGTACTGATGACGGTGAGCGACATCAGCCTGCAGAAAGCCTCGCAGCAGCGCATCCAGGAACTCAACCGGCAGATGGAAGGCAAGGTCGATCAGGTGTCCGAGGTCAACCGCGAGCTGGAAGCCTTCAGCTATTCGGTCTCGCACGATCTGCGCGCACCGTTGCGGCATGTGGCCGGTTTTTCGGACAAGCTGGCGCGCCACCTGGGCGATGCGGCGGACGAAAAATCGCGTCACTACATGGAGGTGATCAGCAGCTCGGCGCGGCGCATGGCGTCGCTGATCGACGACCTGCTGGTGTATTCGCGCCTGGGCCGCAGTGCGCTGCGCCTGCAGGCGGTGGACATGCAATCGCTGGTGTCGGAGACGCGCGCGATCCTGGATTCCAGCGTGCAGAGCGAAAACACCGGCCACCGTGTGGACTGGCATATCGCCCCGCTGCCGGTGCTGGTGGCCGACGAAAACATGATGCGCCAGCTGTGGATGAACTTGCTGGGCAATGCGGTCAAGTACAGCGCCAAGCGCGAAGTGGCCAAGATCGAGGTCAGCTACCGGCCGCTGCCGGACGGCGGCCATCAATTCAGTGTGCGCGACAACGGTGCCGGCTTCGATATGGAGTACAGCGCAAAGTTGTTCGGTGTGTTCCAGCGTCTGCACAAGGCCAGCGAATACGCCGGTACCGGCATTGGCCTGGCCAGCGTCAGGCGCGTGTTGACGCGCCACGGTGGCCGGGTCTGGGCCGAGGGCGTCGTCGACGAAGGCGCCACGTTCCATTTTGTGCTTCCCCCTGCGCATGAAGCGCCCAACCAAGAGTTCAATGTATGAGTGCCATCCGTACCATTCTTCTGGCAGAAGACAGCTCGGCCGATGCAGAAATGGCGGTCGACGCTCTGCGCGAAGCCCGCCTGGCCAACCCCATCGTGCATGTCGAAGACGGTGTGGAAACCATGGACTATTTGCTGCGTCGTGGCGCGTTCGCCGATCGCGAGGAAGGCTTGCCGGCGGTGTTGCTGTTGGACATCAAGATGCCGCGGCTGGATGGCCTGGAAGTGCTCAAGCAGGTGCGCGGCGACGAGACGCTCAAGCGCTTGCCGATCGTGATCCTGTCGTCCTCGCGCGAAGAGAGCGACCTGGCCCGCAGCTGGGACCTGGGCGTGAATGCCTATGTGGTCAAGCCGGTGGATGTCGATCAGTTCTTCAATGCAGTCAAGACGCTCGGCACGTTCTGGGCGGTCATCAATCAGGCACCGGAGCTGGACTGAACCATGCTGCAAGAGGGTGGCAAACTGGAGCAGCTGAAGATCCTTCTGGTGGAAGATTCACCGGAAGATGCCGAGCTGTTGTCCGATCAGCTGCTGGATGCCGGCATCGACGCGGCGTTCGAGCGCGTGGACAGCGAACGCTCGCTGCGCAGCGCGCTGGATGAATTCCAGCCGGACATCGTGCTGTCGGATCTGAGCATGCCCGGGTTTTCCGGCCACCAGGCATTGCGTCTGGTGCGCCAGAACGGCGCCACGCCCTTCATCTTCGTCTCCGGCACCATGGGCGAGGAGACTGCGGTCAAGGCGCTGCAGGACGGCGCCAACGATTACATCATCAAGCACAACCCGACCCGCTTGCCGAGTGCGGTGATCCGCGCGATCCGCGAAGCGCGTGCCGACCTGGAACGTCAGCGCGTGGAGAGCGAGCTGATGCGCGCGCAGCGGCTGGAAAGCCTGGCGATGCTGGCGGCCGGGTTGAGTCACGACCTGCGCAATATCCTGCAGCCGTTGTTGATCGTGCCCGACCTGCTGGCCGGGCGCACCGACGACCCGCAGCTGCGTCAGTTGGCCAAGGTGGTGGCCGAGTGCGGCCGGCGCGGGCATGAGATGGCCGAGTCGATGCTCTCGTTCGTGCGCGGCTCCAACAAGCCGCGCGAGCAGGTATCCGTCGCCAGTCTGTTCCAGGGCGTGCAGATGCTGCTCAGGAGCAGCCTGCCCGATGGCGTGCGCCTGCAGATGGAGACGATCGCCCTGGATCTGACCATCGAGGCCAATTACACCGAACTGCAGCAATGCCTGCTCAACCTGGGCTTGAACGCGATCCAGGCGATGCCGGGTGGCGGCACATTGATTCTGTCGGCCGATCGCCATGACGATGCGCGCGTGCGCATGAGCGTGGCCGACACCGGCGTGGGCATGAGCGATGAAACCCGCGCACGCCTGTTCAGCCCCTTCTTCACCACCAAGGCCGATGGCACCGGGCTGGGGCTGATTTCGTGCAAGCGCATCATCGAAAGCTACGGCGGCAGCATCCTGGTCGACAGCCGGCTGGGCGAGGGCACGCGTTTCGACATGCTGGTGCCGATGCGCTCGAACGCGGTGGCGGTTGCCGACACCGAGCCGCCGCTGCCGCTGGGCCAGGGGCAACGCATCCTGCTGGTGGACGGCGAAGCCACGCGCCTGTCGCTGCTGGGCAATGCACTGTCCAGCCAGGGCTATCAGCCGCAGCTGGCCACCGATGGCGCGGCCGCGCTGCAACTGGTGCAGCCACACGCCATGCCCGACCTGGTGATCATCGACAGCGACATCATTCTGCTCTCGGCCGTGAGCGTGCTGTTGAGCATGCAGGAGCTGGGCTATCAGGGCCCGGCGATCGTGCTGGAAGATGTCGGCGCGCCGCTGCAGCGGATGCACTTTCCGGCGGATATCCCGGTGCATGTGCTGCGCAAGCCGCTGGAAATGCGCCGGGTGTTCCGTGCCGTGTCGCACGCGCTCGAAATGGCCTGATCCAAGGGTTTTCGCGAATTGCGGGCGTGCTTGTTCAAGTGCAATGCGATTGCAACAGTTGACGCCCACGCCGGCCGCATGCGCGAATAACGCATGACCACCGTGCTTCTCAGCCTCGGCAGCAATGTCCAGCCGACTCACTACCTTCGCTTGGCCGTCGACGCCTTGCGCGCGCGCTTTGGCCAGCTCGACGTGTCGCCTGCGTACCGCACGCCGGCGGTGGGCTTCGATGGGCCGGACTTCGTCAACAACGCGGTGGTGCTGGACACCGATCTGGATCTGCACGCGCTCGATCATTGGCTGCATGCGCTGGAAGACGCGCACGGCCGCGACCGCAGTGGCCCGCGTTTCAGCGACCGTACGCTGGATGTGGATGTGGTGTTCTTCGGCGATTGCATCATCGAAGGGCCCGGGCATCTGCGCATTCCGCGGCCGGAGCTCAAGCATGCGTTCGTGTTGAAGCCGCTGGCCGATATCGCGCCCGACTTTGTCGACCCGTTGAGTGGGCAGACGCTGGCGGCGCTGTGGCAGGCGCACCCGCAGTATGGCACCGCGTTTACGACGGTGGAGCTGGATGCGGCCCCATCGCTGGATGTGGCGCGGTAGCGCCGTTGCCGCTCAACTGAGCTGGCGGCCACCGTCCACATGCAAGGTATGGCCCGTGACAAAGCTGGCTTCATCGAGCAACCAGCGCACTGCCTCGGCGATCTCTTCGGGCGTGCCGATGCGTGCCAGTGGCGTGCGCGCGAGCAGGGCCTGCTTGGCGTCGGAAGACTTGCCTTCTTCCGGCCACAGAATCGCGCCGGGGGCGACCGCATTGACGCGCACCTGCGGTGCCAGTTCCAGTGCGAGCGAGCGGGTCAGCATCTCCAGCGCGCTTTTGGAGGCGCCGTACAGCGGGTGATTGCGCATTGGCTGCTGGGCATGCAGGTCGGTGAGGTTGACGATGGCACCATGGTGCTGGCGCAGTTGTGCGGCCGCAGCCTGGGCGATGAAGAACGGCGCGCGCGCGTTGACTGCAAACAACTCGTCCCATTGCGCTGCGGTCGCTTCGCCCAGCGCGGTGGGATAGAACGCCGAGGCGTTGTTGACCACGCCATCCAGGCGGCCGAATGCGGCGATGCAGTCGGCGACCAGTTGCGCCGGTGCCTCCGGCAGGCGCAGATCGGCGTGCAAGGCCAGCGCGCTGCCTGCGCGTTGCGTGCACAACGCGGCCACGCGCGCGCTGAGCGCGTCGCCGGAGCGGTGCGCATGCAAGGCCACGCGGTAGCCGGCCGCATGCAGGGTGGTGGCGATCTGCGCGCCGATACGGCGGCCTGCGCCGGTGATCAAGACCACCTTGGAACTGTCTGTCATGGCGTACTCGCTCGGCGTTGCAAAGGGCTCGGCTATCCTGTGCATTGTCCCCGCAACCGGTGCCCGCATGCACGCCGACCTTCCCACTCCCGATTCGGACGCATTGGCGCACAGCGACCGCCTGGCTGCGCATGTGCGCGCCGAAATCGCCGCTGCCGGCGGTGCGATCCCGTTCTCGCGTTTCATGGAGCTGGCACTGTATGCGCCGGGTCTTGGCTATTACAGCGCCGGCTCCAGCAAATTTGGCGAGGCCGGCGATTTCGTCACCGCGCCCGAGCTTGGGCCGTTGTTCGCAGCGACCGTGTCCGGTGCGTTGGCGCCGGTGTTGCAGCAACTGGGCCCAAGTGCCCGCGTGCTCGAAGTAGGCGGTGGCAGCGGCGCATTTGCCGAAGTCACGCTCAAGCGCCTGCTCGAGCTGGATGCGCTGCCCGAGCGTTACGCGATTCTGGAGCCCAGTGCAGACTTGCGCGAACGTCAGCGCGAGCGGTTGGGGCGCACGCTGATACCGCCGGTGTTCGATCTGGTCGAGTGGCTGGATGCACCGTTTCCGGACGATTGGGAAGGCGTGCTGTTCGCCAACGAAGTGATCGATGCATTGCCCACGCCGCGCTTCGCACTACGCGATGGCGAGGTGTATGAGGAAACCGTGGTGCTGGATGC
Organism: Xanthomonas hortorum pv. pelargonii; assembly: GCF_024499015.1. Taxonomy (NCBI): domain Bacteria; kingdom Pseudomonadati; phylum Pseudomonadota; class Gammaproteobacteria; order Lysobacterales; family Lysobacteraceae; genus Xanthomonas; species Xanthomonas hortorum. Next base: position 3,426,446 of record NZ_CP098604.1, read on the forward strand.
GCAGCAGCAGTTTGCGCGTGGCGAGCAGCCGGCCGATGCGTTGCTGGGGGCAGCGGTGCGTCATCTGGAGCGCTATCTGCAACAGCCGTTCGCCGATGGGTATCGCTCGGAGTTGTTGCCGCAGTTGCCGTACTGGATTCAGGCGGTGGCCGGTGGTCTGAAGCGCGGGGCGATGTTGTTTGTCGACTACGGTTACCCGCGTGGCGAGTTCTATCGTGCGCAACGCGAAGACGGCACCTTGCGTGCGTTTTACCGTCATCGCATGCATGAGGATCTGTATCGCTGGCCGGGTCTGCAGGATCTGACCGCGTCGGTAGACTTCACCGCATTGGCCGAGGCCGGCACCGGGGCCGGTTTCGAGTTGGCCGGTTACTGCACGCAATCGAGCTTTCTGTTTGGCAATGGATTAGATGCGCTACTGGCGCAGGCCGATACGCGCACCGATGAGGTGGGGCGCATGCGCTTGCGCGAGCAGATCAAACGATTGACCTTGCCCAGCGAAATGGGCGAGCGATTCCAGGTGATGGGCTTTGCGCGCGATGTCGATTTTGCGCCTGCATTCCTGGCGGGCGATCTCACATGGCGGCTGTAACGTCTGCGCTGCGTCCGTTTCATCGGCCGTGGTTGTGGGTGGGTTTGTGGGTCGCGGCAATTTTCGTGGTGATTGCGGTGTGCCTGGGGCCACCGCCAGAGTTTCCGGAGCTACCCTCCAACAGCGACAAGGCCGAGCACTTTTTGACGTTCGCGTTGTTGTGCTGGGGCGCGGTGCAATTGTTCGCCACGCGTCGGGCGTTGTTGTGTGCGGCGTTTGGGTTGGTGCTGTTGGGCATCGGGATCGAGATCGCGCAAGGTGCGTTGACCACCAATCGCAGTGCTGATCCCTACGATGCGCTGGCCGATACCTTGGGCATCCTTGCCGGGTTGTGTCTTGCGTGGACGCGGCTGCGATTGGTGATGTTGCGGGTGGATCAGCGGGTGTTTGGGTCGCGCTGATTTTTCTGTGTTTTGCTGTTTTGGAATGACCGGCAAAATTTGGTGCGCAGGGCTGCGGCATGGCTGGAGGGCCCTTGCCCGCCCACCGTCGCGGGACACGCCGCAAGTACGTCCGTGTAGGCTCTTACGCGGCATCCATGCCGCGTAAGGTCCCGCGACGGTGGGCGGGCAAGGACCAGTCGAGGTGGTCGGTGCGCATGTTTTCAAGCAATCAGCAAACTGTGCGGTGAGGGCACCGCGCGCTCGACTCACCAAGCTTTTGATCGCATCTAAACGGCGCTAAGACTCGAAATCTCGGTTGTCTTGAAACGCATGGAGAGTGCGGATAGATCAGTTACAGAGCGGTTGATCTGTGCCTTCGCTGCAGGGCCCTTGCCCGCCCACCATCGCAGGACACGCCGCAAGTACGTCCATGTAGGCTCTTACGCGGCATCCATGCCGCGTAAGGTCCCGCGACGGTGGACGGGCAAGGACCAGTCGGGGTGGTCGGTGTGCATGGTTTTAAACAAAGCAACCGATCAACTCTCTGGTGCGGTGTCCTCGCTGATTGCGGGACCGTGTGGCGGCATGGATGCAGCCACCGAGCCTCCACGGACGGATTCACGGCGTGTCCCGCGAGCGGTGGGGCACCGCGCACTCGACTGACTAGGGCAAACGCACCGCGCGTTCGCGCAACCACTTGGTTGCGACCCACTTTTCGCCGGCTAATACCGGTGCGCCGGCATGCAGGCTGCGCGTCATCGGATGCGGGCGGTCGTAGCTGAAAAACACGGCGTTGCCTTTGACGGCAGCCACGTCCAGATGTGCATCCGGAAAGCGCGTGGCGCCGCCGCGTTCGGGCGTGTTGAGATACATCACCAGCGATGCGAGGCGTTGACCGCCGGCCTGCAACAACACCGGCGTGCCGGCGGCGGTTGGGTCGAAATAATCGTAGTGCGGCTGATATTCCGCGCCGGTGGCGTAGCGCAGGACCTGCAATCCTTCGCCGTGGTCCACCGGCCAATCGAGCAGGCGTGCGATGCGCGCTTCGATGCGCTGGCATAACGCGTCCTGGCCCAGTTGCAGACACATGCTGTCACTCGTGCGCGCTGCGTGCACGATCTGGGCGCCGTTGTCGTTGTCCACGGTGCGCGAGCGTGCCAGGCGTGGTTGTGCCAGTGCGATCAAGGCATCGCATTCTGCATCGGACAGAAAATCACCCAGCACCACCACGCGCGGCAGCAGCAGGCTGACCAGCACGCGCACCTGGCGGTCGCCCAGATCCAGCAGCGAGGCATCGTTGTCCTGCAACACCGCAGGCACGCGCACCGGTACCGGCAGGCTGTTTGTCACTGCATGTTGCTGGATGTGCTCACGCAGCAATGCTTCTACCGCGTCGATGGCGTCCTGCTCGTTCCAGCCCTGATCCAGTAGCGGTTGTAGCGCTTGCTCGGGCGGTTGGCCAGCCATTGCCTGCGCAATGATCCAATCACCCAGGGCGGCGGGAATAGTGGTCGATGTCATCACCCTACAGTGCATGCCAATGTGTGGCAGCTTTATGTCAAATGTGTCGCGGTAAGACAAATGCAACACATAGCCCCTATAAAAGTGACGGGGATCTTGAACGTGCTCGCCACTGCAGTGCGCGGAACGCCACCAATTCTTGACGACTCCTCTTCATACCGGACCTTTTGACCTGGAGATCAGCCGCATGGCCGTTCGCAACAGCAGCAAGACATTATTGATGACGTTTGGTACCGCACTGGCGCTGTCCGCCTGCGGTGGTGGTGCCGACCGCGTCGCTTCGCCTGGCGAGGGCGCGTTTCCGCCCGCACCGACACCCGCTCCTGCACCGACCCCGGCGCCCACGCCGGCACCGACGCCTGCACCGGCACCGACCGGCCCGGCTGCGGATTGCCCGACCGGTTTTTCCAACGTCGGCACCATCGCCAACAACACGCTGCGCGCCTGCCAGTTGCCGGACACCATCACCGGCAATCTGGTTGTACCGGCACGTGCAGGCACTGCGTATTCGATCAGTGGCCGCGTCAACGTGGGGACCGACCGCGGCGGCAATGCCATTGCACCTGCCGCCGGCAGCGCGCAGGGCATCTTGACGATCGAGCCGGGCACGACGTTGTACGGCTCGTCGGGTAGCGACTACATCGTGGTCAATCGCGGCTCGCAGATCTTTGCCGAAGGCAGCGCCACCGCACCGATCGTGTTCACCGCGCGTCAGGCGCTGGACGGCACCGTCACCGCCAATACCATCGGCCTGTGGGGCGGCATTGTGGTGTTGGGCCGCGCGGCCATCAACAACTGCCCGGGCACCACCGTGTCAGGTACGCCGGAATGCCAGGCGCAGGTGGAAGGCACCAACGCGTTCTACGGCGGCAACAGCGTCACCGACAACAGCGGTTCCATGCGCTATCTGCGCGTGATGTATTCGGGCTTCGAAATCTCGCCCAACAACGAGCTGCAGGGCATCACCCTGGCCGGTGTGGGCAACGGCACGCGTCTGGATTACGTGCAGATCCACAACAGCTCCGACGACGGCATCGAATGGTTCGGTGGTTCGGTCAACGGCAGCCACGTGGTGATCACCGGTGCCGACGACGATTCGCTGGATACCGATGCCGGTTGGAACGGCGCCTTGCAGTTCGGCATCGTGGTGCAGCGCGCCGGTGGCGGCGACCGCATGAACGAGTGGAGCAGCCTGCGTCGCCAGCCGTATTCGCGCCCGAAGGTGGCCAACTTCACCTACGTGGGCAATGCGCGCGCCGGTGCGGCGATCATGCTCAACCAGGGCACGCAGGCCGCGTTCTACAACTCGGTGTTTACGCGTCCGGCGGGTGGCACCGGCGATGGCCTGGTGTGCTTCAACCTGGCCGACGCCGATACCCTGGGCACATTCAACTCGGTGTTCTTCGCCTGCCCGACCGCCTTCGGTAGCGATGCGCGTGCGGCCACCCAGTTTGCGGCCGGTACCAACAACGTCGCCAACGGTGTGTCCACGTTGCAGAACACCTTCGTCAATGGCGCCAACGAAACCGCCGTGCCGGCATTCCAGGGCTTGAATGGGGTAAGCAGCTTCTTCCAGCAGGTGAACTACATCGGTGGCGTGCGTGATGCTAACGACACCTGGTGGCAGGGCTGGACCTGCGGTCTGACCGCCGATCGTCCCTGCTGAGGCACAGCGTCACGCGGCGGCCTGATGGTCGCCGCGTGATGCGTCCAGCTTCATCTTTCAGTTGCCAGGGCTCCCACGATGCGAACCTCCGCTGTCGCCCGTCTTTCGCGGACGGGCCTGTCTCTTTCCATTTCCACCTTGCTGTTTTCCGGCGCTGCTCTGGCGCAATCGACCACGACCGATGCCGATTCCAGCAGCGGTACCAGCAGCACGACCAGCACCACCAACAGTGCGCCCAAGCAACTCGACCAGGTCGTGGTGCGTGGCGAGTACATTCCCGAACCGATGCTGCAGACTTCCGAGGTGGCGTCCTTCATCACCCGTGAGGACATGGAGCGCACCGGCGACAGCAGCGCAGCGGTAGCGCTGACGCGTGTCACCGGCCTGAGCCTGTCGCGCGGCAAATATGTGTATGTGCGCGGCCTGGGCGAGCGCTATTCCTCTGCGTTGTTCAATGGCTCGCCGTTGCCCAGCCCCGAGCCGATGCAGCGCGTGGTGCCGCTGGATCTGTTTCCCAGCGATGTGCTGGCCAGCGTGACCGTGCAAAAAACCTATTCGGCCGATTATCCGGGCGAATTCGGCGGCGGCGTGATCGATCTGCAATCGATGACGGTGCCGGATAAACCGTTTCTCTCGCTCACGGTGGGCGGCGGCGTCAGCAGCGTCAGCACCGGCGAAAAAGGCCTGACCTACTACGGCTCCGGCGACGACGAGTGGGGCTATGACGATGGCACGCGCAAGCAGCCTGCCGCGTTGCGCGATGCGATCCAGAGCGGCCGGCGCGTCGATCTGGGCAGCTTCTCGCGCGAGGACATCCGCAGCATCGGCCGCAGCTTGAACAATGCCAACCTGTACGTGCTGCAGGAAAAGGACAGCATCGCCCCGGACGTCAATGTGGGCGGCAGTGCCGGTTACAGCATGGATGTGGGCGAAGCCAAGCTGGGCATCATTGCAGTGGCCAGCTACGACAACGAATGGCGCACGCGTACCGGCAAGCAGCAGGACGGCATCTTTGTCGGCGATACGGTCGAGTTCAATTCCAATTACGACTTCGCCACCACCCGTAACAACGTGCGCACCAACGGCATGCTGGGCCTGGGCTGGGAATACGGCCGCCACACCATCGGCTGGACCACCTTGTATGTGCACGATGCCTTGAAGGTGGCGCGCAGTCGCGCCGGCCGCGATGAGCTGGCCGGTTTCGATGTGCGCGACGACAACACCGAGTGGTACGAGCGCCAGCTGATCAACAACCAGCTACGCGGTACGCATGCGTTCGGCGAATACGATGACCTGAAGATCGAATGGCGCGCAGCGGTGGCCAATGCCAGCCGCGATGTGCCGTACGAAACCGGCATTCGTTACGAACTGCTGGATGGCTACTGGGCGCACGATGCTTCGCGCGTGCAGAACTACACCCGTTTCAGCAAGGTCGACGACAAGGTGGCCAGCGGTGGCGTGGATGTGACCTGGCGCTTGCCGATCGAGCACGACCTCACCGTCAAGGGTGGTCTGGCCTATCTGGACAACGACCGCACGGCGTGGAGTCGCGAATTCCGCTTCCTGGCACTGGACGGCCCGCTGCCGTTCTACAACCAGTTCCAGCGTGTGGATTACCTGATCTCCGATTTCAACCTCAGCAACGATCTGCTGCGCCTGCGCGAAGCTACCGGCAGCTTCGGTGCGGCCGCGTACGATGCGACCTTGAAGGTCAAGGCGGCGTATCTGCAGGCCGAAGGCGAGATCGTGCCGACCCTGCGCGCCACCGTCGGTGTGCGTTACGAAGACGCCACGCAGGCGGTGCATCCGTACGACATCTTCAGCGGCACGCGCCAGGACAGCGTGGCACCGTTGGAAAACAGTTACGCGCTGCCATCGGCCACGGTGACCTGGAATTTTGCCGAAAACCAGCAACTGCGCTTCGGTGCCTCCAAGACCATCGCACGGCCGCAGTTCCGCGAGATGGCACCGCAGCAGTATCTGGACCCGGATATCGACCGCCAGTTCTTCGGTAACCCGTTTCTGGTCGATAGCGAGCTGGTCAATCTGGATGCGCGCTACGAATGGTTCTTCGAGCCGGGCCAGTACGTTACCGTTGGCGCGTTCTACAAGAGCATCGACAAGCCGATCGAAGCCATCGTCAACGATGCACCCGGTGGCGGCATCGTGCAGAGCTTCATCAATGCGCCCAAAGCCACGCTATACGGCGTCGAGCTGGAAGCCAAGAAGTATCTGGACCTGCCGATCGCGGGCGACTGGTGGGGCGACAACCGGGTATTCGTGTCTGGCAACTACACGCGCACCAAGTCGGAAGTAAGTGCCAGCGATGGCGACACCGTGCAGCCGTTCGGCTTCACCGCACCGGTGCAGGCGACCTTGTTCATCCGCGATGGCTCGGCCTTGCAGGGGCAGTCCGACGACATCGCCAACCTGCAGATCGGTGTGGAAAGCGAAAGCACCCACAGCCAGGCCACGTTGATCGCCAACTATGTCGGCGAGCGGGTGTCGGCGCGTGGTCGCCCGGGGCAGCCGGATTACATCGACAAGCCGGGCACTTCGTTGGATCTGGTGATCAAGAAGGGTCTGGTGTGGTCGGGCAATACGCTGTCGCTGAACTTTGCGGCACGCAATCTGCTCAAGACCAAGTATCAGGAATACCAGAGCCTGGGCAGCAACCGGGTGGACCTGTACGAGTACCAGCCCGGCGTGACGTATGACCTGAGTGTGACAGCGCGCTTCTGATCCAATATCTGTTGCGGTAATCGCAAACGCCCGCTGTGCAACGCATGGCGGGCGTTTTGCGTTCGATGGTGTCGCGCCGTGTGTCGGCGTGTGTCATTGGTTTCTTCGAACTGACACATTGCTGCCGCATTCTGTCATCCGACCGCAATCCTGAGACGGATGTCCGCTTTGCAGCGCGTTTTGCCCTCCTTGAAACCCTTGATGACGCTGCGTGGTGTTCGCACCGCGTTGGCCTGCGTGCTGCTTGCGGTGTTGGCGCTGCAGTGCGCGCGCCTGCTGTGGATCTTGATCACACCGATCGGGCCGTTGGGCACTGCCCAGGTTGCCACGGCCACCGGCGCGGACCTGCCCGCATTGCGCCGCGATGTGTTCTATCGCAGCGTGCCCGAGAGCAGCAGCGATGGCATCGTGTTGCATGGCGTGCGCGCAGGCGGCACGCAAGCCGCCGCGTTTTTGAGCAGTGGCGACGGCAAGCAAGGCGCCTATCGCATCGGCGATGTCGTGGTGCGTGGCGTGACGCTGCAAGCGATCGCGAGCGATCACGTGTTGCTGCGTGCAAGCAATGGCGTGCGGCGTCTGGCGTTGGTGGAATCCACGGCATCGGCTTCGTCGACCACATCGCCGGCAACGAACGCGACAGTGCCGACAAGCGCCGCAGCTGCCGTGATGTCGAATGTCGGCACAGTCACCGGCACCGCCGCAGCAACGGCCGTCGACCCGCAACAACTGCTGACGACCGCCGGCTTGCGTGCAAGTACGGATGGCAGCGGCTTTACCGTGATGCCGCGCGGCGATGGCGCACTGCTGCGCCAGGCCGGCCTGGCACCGGGCGATGTGCTGACTCAAATCAATGGCCGCACGCTCGATGCCGAACACCTGCGCGAGCTGCAGGACGAACTGCGCGATGGCCAGGCGGCCACGCTGACCTACCGCCGCGACGGCCAGACCCACACCATGACCTTGAAGCGCCCGCAATGACTGCTGTTCGCCCTATATGGCTGCTTTCAGCCACGTTGTTGCTTGCACCGCCGGCGGTGCCGATGGTGTCGCTGCATGCCGCCGATGCGCCGGCCGTGCGTTTACAAGATGTGGACCTGCGTGCCTTCATCCAGGATGTGTCGCGTGCCACCGGCATCACCTTCATCTTGGACACGCGCGTGCAGGGCACCGTCAATGTGGCGCGTGCGCAGGCGATGTCGGAAGAGGATCTGCTCGGCATGCTGTTGGCGGTGTTGCGTGCCAATGGCTTGATCGCGGTGTCCAGCGGTCCTTCGACCTATCGCATCATTCCCGACGACACCGCAGCGCAACAGCCCGGCAGCGCGGCCAACGGCAACCTGGGCTTTGCCACGCAGGTGTTCACCCTGCAGCGCGTGGATGCGCGCAGCGCTGCTGAGATTCTCAAGCCCTTGATCGGGCGCGGCGGCGTGATCATGGCGATGCCGCAAGGCAATAGCCTGCTGATTGCCGACTACGCCGACAATCTGCGCCGCGTGCGCGGCCTGGTCGCACAGATCGACACCGACCGCGCGGCGATCGATACGGTGACCTTGCGTAATAGCTCGGCGCAGGAACTGGCGCGCACGCTGACCTCGCTGTTCGGGCAGGCGGGCGAGCGCAGCAATGTGCTGTCGGTGTTGCCGGTGGAAAGCAGCAACTCCCTGATCGTGCGCGGCGACCCGGCACTGGTGCAGCGGGTGGTGCGCACTGCGGTGGATCTGGACGGGCGCGCAGAGCGCCGCGGCGATGTCAGCGTGGTGCGTCTGCAACACGCCAGCGCCGAGCAATTGCTGCCCGTGTTGCAGCAGTTGGTCGGGCAGACGCCAGGCAATGACGCGCAGCCTGGGCAGGATGCGCGCCCGACTGCCGTGGATGTGGCGGCCGCTGCCGGCGGTGCACAGACGCAGGTGATTGCACCGGCTGCCGGCAAGCGCCCGGTGATCGTGCGGTATCCCGGTTCCAATGCCTTGATCATCAACGCCGACCCGGAAACCCAGCGCGCCTTGATGGATGTGATCCGGCAGCTGGACGTGCATCGCGAGCAGGTCCTGGTCGAAGCGATCGTGGTGGAGATCTCCGATAACGCCGCCAAGCGCCTGGGTGTGCAGCTGTTGCTGGCAGGCCGCAATGGCACGGTGCCGTTGATCGCCACGCAATACAGCGGTGCAGCGCCGGGCATCGTGCCGCTGGCCGCTGCGGCTGCCGGCACGCGCAGCAATAACGGTGAAGAAGATTCGGTGTTGGAACAGGCGCGCAATGTGGCCGCGCAATCGTTGCTGGGGTTGAGCGGTGGATTGATCGGCCTGGCCGGGCAGAGCAACGATGCGGTGTTCGGCATGATCATCGATGCGGTCAAGAGCGACACCGGCTCCAACCTGTTGTCCACACCGTCGATCATGACGCTGGACAACGAGCAGGCGCGTATTCTGGTGGGCCAGGAAGTGCCGATCACCACCGGCGAAGTGCTGGGCACCGCCAACGTCAATCCGTTCCGCACCATCCAGCGCCAGGATGTGGGCGTGCAGCTGGAAGTGCGCCCGCAGATCAATACCGCGGGCGGCATCACGCTGGCGATCAAGCAGGAGGTCTCGGCGATCGCCGGGCCGGTCAGCGCGCAATCCTCGGAGCTGGTATTCAACAAGCGCCAGATCGAAACCCGCGTGGTGGTGGAAAACGGCGCCATCGTCGCGCTCGGTGGACTGCTCGATCAGAACGACCGCCAGACGGTGGAGAAGGTGCCGCTGCTGGGCGATGTGCCCGGTCTGGGCGCGCTGTTCCGGCATAAATCGCGCAATCGCGACAAGACCAATCTGATGGTGTTCATTCGCCCGACCATCATCCGCGATGCGGCCGATGCGCAGCGCATGACCGCACCGCGCTACAACTATCTGCGCGATCGCCAGTTGGCCGATGGCGACCCGGAAGCCGCGCTCGATGCACTGGTGCGCGACTATCTGCGTGCACAGCCGCCGCAGTTGCCGGCCGGGCCATCGTCGGTGGCGCCAGCACCAGCACCCACGCCTGCGCCCAGCGCACGCCCCGTGCAGCGCTGATGCCATGAGCAGTGCGCGCGCCAGCATTTCGTATGCGTTCGCCAAGCGCCACGGCGTGGTGCTGCTCGGCAGCGACACTGTTGCGCAGATCGGCCTGCGCGAAGGCGGCGATGTGCAGGCCCTGATCGAGCTGCGGCGTGCGCTCGGTGTGCCATTGCAGGTACGCACCTTGGCGCCGTCGGTCTTCGACCGGCATGTGTCGGAGATCTACGCCGATGCTGGCATGGAGCAGGGCGTGCAGGTGGAGGCGCTGGATCTGCACGGCAGCCTGGATTCGTTGATCGACGATATCCCCACCGCCGATCTGCTCGACAGCCAGGACGATGCGCCGATCATCCGCCTGATCAACGGCATCATCGCCGAGGCTGCACGCCTGGGCGCCTCGGACGTGCATCTGGAATCCTACGAATCGCGCTTGCGCGTGCGGCTGCGCGTGGATGGCGTGATGCGCGAAGCGGCGACCTTGCCCGGACGCATCGCCCCGCTGCTGGTGTCGCGCGTCAAGGTGATGGCACGCCTGGATATCGCCGAAAAACGCATTCCGCAAGATGGCCGCGTGTCGTTGGTGATGGGCGCCAAAGCGTTGGATGTACGTGTCTCCACGCTGCCTACGCGCAGCAGCGAGCGCGTGGTGCTACGAATCCTGGACAAGGAGCAGGGCACGCTGTCGTTGGCGCAGTTGGGCATGCCGCCGGCGGTGATGCACACCGTGCAGCGCGCCTTGCAGGTGCCCAACGGCATCGTGCTGGTCACCGGCCCGACCGGTTCGGGCAAGACCACCACGTTGTATGCGGCGCTGAGCTTGCTCAACGATGGCTCGCGCAACATCCTCACGGTGGAGGACCCGGTGGAATACGCCATCGACGGTGTCGGCCAGACCCAGGTCAACGCACGTGTCGGCATGACGTTCGCGGCCGGCTTGCGCGCGATCCTGCGGCAGGATCCGGACGTGGTGATGATCGGCGAGATCCGCGACACCGAGACCGCGCAGATTGCGGTGCAGGCCAGCTTGACCGGCCACCTGGTGCTGTCCACCGTGCACACCAACGATGCGGTGGGCGCGGTCACGCGCCTGCGCGATATGGGCATCGAACCGTTCCTGCTCGCATCGAGCCTGCGGTTGATTCTGGCGCAGCGGTTGGTACGGCGCCTGTGCACGCAGTGCCGCGCACCGCGCCCGCTGGATGCCAGTACGCGCCAGATGTTGGATGCCACGGACGCGGCAACGACCTACACCGCAGTGGGTTGCCCGGTCTGCCATCACAGCGGTTATGCCGGGCGCGTGGGCATTTACGAAGCCATCGCGGTGGACGATGCAATGCGGCGCCTGATCGGCGACAACGCCGACGAAGATGCCCTGGCCGCGGTGGCCTTCGCACGCGCACCGCGCCTGGGCGATGCCGCGCGCGCTGCGGTGCTGCAAGGTCTCACCACGCTGGAAGAAGCGCTGCGCGTCACCCGCCAGCAGGACGATGCGCATGCCACGGTTTGATTACACCGTGCTCGATCTGCACGGGCACAGCCGCCAGGGCGTGATCACTGCCGACAACGCGCACAGTGCGCGTGCGCAACTGGAACAGCGGCAGTGGGTACCGGTGCGCGTGGAGGCGGCGGTAGCGACCAGCAGCGTGCGCCCGGCGCGTTTCAGCGGCAAGGATCTGGTGTTGTTCACCCGCCAGCTCGCCACACTGGTGGAGACCGCGCCGCTGGAAGAAGCGCTGCGCACCATCGGCACGCAGTCCGAACGCCGCGGCGTGCGCCGGGTGACCAGCCAGACGCATGGGTTGGTGGTCGAAGGCTTCCGTCTGTCCGATGCGATGACACGCCAGGGCAATGCGTTTCCGCCGCTGTATCGCGCGATGGTGGCCGCGGGCGAAAGCGCCGGTGCGTTGCCGCAGGTGCTGGAGCGGTTGGCGGATCTGTTGGAGCGGCAGGCGCAGGTGCGCAGCAAGTTGCAGTCTGCACTGGTCTACCCGGCCGCGCTGGCGTTGACCGCGGGTGCGGTGGTGATCGTGCTGATGACCTTCGTGGTGCCCAAGGTGGTGGACCAGTTCGATTCGATGGGGCGTGCGTTGCCGTTGCTGACGCGCATGGTGATTGGCGTGTCGAACTTTCTGTTGCATGCAGGCATTCCGTTGCTGATTGCGTTGGTCATTGCGGTGATCGCGGCGCTGCGGTTGCTCAAGCGCCCGGAGCTGCGCCTGGCGGCCGACCGCGCGCTGCTGCGTGCGCCCTTGCTCGGCAGGTTGATCCGCGATCTGCACGCCGCACGCATGGCGCGCACCCTGGCGATCATGGTCAACAGCGGGCTGCCGTTGATGGAAGGCTTGATGATCGCTGCGCGCACCGTCGACAACCGCGCGTTGCGGCTGGCCACCGACAACATGGTCACCGCGATCCGCGAGGGCGGCAGCCTGGCAGCGGCGATGAAGCGGGCGGGCGTGTTTCCACCGACGCTGTTGTACATGGCCTCCAGCGGCGAAAACAGCGGGCGCCTGGCGCCGATGCTGGAACGTGCCGCCGATTATCTGGAGCGCGAATTCGAGTCGTTCACCACCGCGGCGATGAGCTTGCTGGAGCCGGCCATCATCGTGCTGCTGGGCGGCGTGGTGGCGGTGATCGTGCTGTCGATCCTGCTGCCCATCCTGCAATTCAACACCCTCGCGCTTGGTTGAGCGCAGCCGCTTATCCTTGGAGATCCTCATGCAGTCCATCCATCCTCGCGTACGCATCGGCTCGCTCACATCGTGCAGGCGCATGCGCGGCTTCACCCTGGTCGAGTTGATGGTGGTGATCGTCATCATCGGCCTGCTCGCCACGGTGGTGATGATCAACGTGATGCCCAGCCAGGACCGCGCGATGGTCGAAAAAGCGCGTGCCGACGTGGCGGTGCTGGAGCAGGCGCTGGAAACCTATCGCCTGGACAACCTCGGCTACCCGAGCACCGAACAAGGTTTGCAGGCACTGCTCAACGCGCCGAGCGGATTGACCCGGCCGGAGCGCTATCGCCAGGGTGGCTACATCCGCCGCCTGCCGGAGGATCCGTGGGGGCATGCGTATCAGTACCGTCGCCCGGGCCGCAGCGGCGGCTTCGATGTGTATTCGTTCGGCGCCGATGGCGTGGAAGGCGGCGACGCCCATAATGCCGATATCGGCAACTGGCGCTGAGTTGCCGAAATGTCTGGGCAACCGACCATCGTTAAGCACGTGCCCGCACGCGCGCCGCGCGCGGGCATGCGTGGCTTCACCTTGCTCGAACTGCTCGCGGTGCTGGTGATCACCGCACTCGCCAGCACCTTGGTGGTGATGACCTTGCCCGATACACGGCGCGATCTGCACGACCAGGCCGACGCGTTGGCCAGCGCCCTGCTGCACGCACGCGACGAGGCGATCCTGAGCCTGCGCATGGTCGAGGTGACTGTCGATGCGGGTGGATATGCATTCCGACGTCAGGTGCAGCAGCGTTGGGTGCCACTGGATGAAAAACCTTTCGTTGCCATGCGTTGGCCGGATGGCGTGCAGACCGCATTGCCGGTTGGCGGCACCCAAGTGAGCGTGCGTTTCGATCCTACCGGTGCGGCCACGCCGCAACGCATCGCGCTGGCTGACGGTCAACAGCAGGTGCAGGTCCTGGTGGATGCAGCCGGCGTGGTGCGGGTCGATGCGCCACAACGCTAATCGCCATGACAGCGCTGGATTTTCGCTGCTCGAACTGATGGTCGCGCTGGCGATCTTCGGTATGGCCGTGGTTGGCTTGCTGAATTTGTCCGGCGAAAGCACGCGCACTGCGGTGGTGCTGGAAGAGCGTGCGTTGGCTGCGGTGGTTGCAGAGAATCAGGCAATCGAAGCGATGCTCGCGCCCACCCCTGCAGCACTGGCACCGGCGAATGGGCAAGAGGCACTGGGCGGACGCACATGGGACTGGCAGCGAAAGTCGATGCCGGCCGGCGGCGCAGGCATTGTGCGGATCGAGGTGCAGGTGCGGGCCGCAGCGCAGGCGCAGGAAATCGCCAGTCTCAGCGTCTTGCGGAGCGCCGAATGATCCGCGCACGTCGTGCCGCAGTGTGTACCCGTGACAGTGCCGGCTTCACCTTGATCGAGTTGCTGGTTGCACTGGCGGTGTTCGCACTGGTGGCAGTCGCGGCAGTGGTGGTGATGCGGCAGAGCATCGATCAGCGCGATGCGGTACGTGCGCGCCTGCAGCAGATTCGTGAGTTTCAACTTGCGCATGGTCTGCTGCGCAGCGATCTGCAGCAGGCCGCTGTGCGGCGCACGCGCAACAGCGAGGGCGGCGCAGCACGTGAAGCGTTCATCGCAAGCCAGCCGGGTGTGTCTGGGCCCTTGTTCGGGTTTGTGCGGCGCGGCTGGAGCAATCCGGATCAGGCGCCGCGTGCGTCGTTGCAATACGTGGAGTACCGCGTGGTCGATGGACGCCTGGAGCGCAGTGCACGCCCCGCGCTCGATGGTGCAGTTGCCGGCACGCCGCAGGTGGTGCTGCGTGGCGTGCGCTCGGCGGTGGTGGGGTTTCACTATCGCGCGCAATGGAGCGATGGCTGGAGCGGCGGGCTCGAGGCACTGCCGGATGCGATCTCGCTGGAGCTGGACCTGGAGCAATGGGGCCGCGTGCGTCAGCTGTTCGTGCTGCCGGAGGGACGCGGATGAAGGCCTTGAACGCAGGTACGCAGCAACGCGGCGTGGCACTGCTGACGGTGTTGTTGCTGGTCGCAGTGATGACGCTGCTGATGGTGGCGGTGCTGGACGATCTGCGCTTCGGTCTGCGTCGTAGCGGCAATGGCGAGGCGATGACGCAGGCGCAGTGGTACGCGCTGGGCACCGAAACCATTGCGCGGCAACGTCTGCAGGCATTGGCCAGGCGCGACCCGATGCGCACAACGCTGGAGGGCGGCTGGAACGATCAACCGATCACCTTCCCGCTGGACGACGGCGCGGTGAGCGTGCGTCTGCGCGATCGCGGCGGCTGTTTCAATCTCAACAGTGTGGTCGCCGGTGCTCCCGAGCAATGGCAACGCAACGACGACGGTACACGCCAATACATCGCGTTGCTGCAGGTGCTCGGCATCGCGCCGCAACAGGCGCAGGCCTTGAGCGATGCGCTGGTGGACTGGATCGACAGCGACAGCCAGCCCGGTGCGCAGGGCGCCGAAGACGATCGCTACCTGCAATCGGCAGTGCCGTTGCGCACCGGGGCGACCTTGCTGGCCGGCGTCAGCGAACTGCGCGCCATCGCCGGCTATACGCCGCAGGTGATCGCGCAATTGCGGCCGTATCTGTGTGCATTGCCGGAGGGGCGCTTGTCGCCGATCAATATCAATACGCTCAGCCTGGAAGATGCGCCGGTGTTGGTGGCGCTCACCGAAGGCGCGTTGGAGCTGCCAGCTGCGCGACGCGTCATTGCCGCGCGGCCGGCCGGAGGATGGCGCGACGCCAAGACGTTCCTGAGCCAGTCTGCGCTGATACAGGCCGAGCCTTCCAACGCCGTATTGGAACAATTCGCACTACGCACCAGCTATTTCTCCCTCTACAGCCAGGTCGACCATGCCGGCGCGCAGGTCATGCTGGATGCCTTGTTGCAGCAAGATCCTGCGGGGCGTGTGCGGCTGGTGGCACGCCAATGGAGTTCCGACGAATGAGTACCACCTTGCTGTTGCTGACCACCGATGCCACTGCGCAAGCCATTGCCGTGCGCGTCGATGCGCACGGCCAGGTGCTGTCGCAACGCGCAGCCAGCGCGCCGTTTGAAGCGTCTACACGCTGCGTGCTGGTGGTGCCGGGCGTGGACGTGCAGTTGCGCTGGCTGACATTGCCGGGCCGCAGCACCGCGCAATCGATAGCCGCCGCACGCCTGCAACTGGTCGAGCATCTGGCCGTGGAGACGCAGACCTTGCATGTGGTGATCGCCGAGAGTGCCGAAGCCGATGGCACGCGCCTGGTGGCTGCGGTGGAGAGCGCGGTGATGCAGCAGTGGTTGGCGCGCGCAGCGCAGCTAGGCGTCACCCCCGATGCCGTAGTGCCCGATTGCCTGCTGCTGGAGCCCGGTGCCGACGGTGCGGCGGCAGTGATGGACTGGGATGGCCGTTGGCTGATCCGTGCCGCAGGCCTGGCCTGCAGCCTGGAGCCCGAGGTTGCACGCATGCTGCTGGGCGAGCGCGCACCGGTACAGCCGCCAACGACCGATCCTGCGCTTGCGATTGCCTGCTTTGCGCGATGCGCCACACGCACACCGATCAATCTGCGTCAGCACGCATTCGCTGCAAAGCCGGACACTGCGCAGATGGTCACGCCGCGTCGTCTTGCGGCATTGGCCGCGCTGGTGTTGCTGTCGCCACTACTTCTGTTGCTGGCGCAGACACTACGCTACGAGATCGGTGCGCGCATGCTGCAGTCGCGCGCCGCCGCGCAGTTGGGCGTGCACGACGCAGCGGCGGTGCCTGCAGCGCTGCAGGCACGTCGGCATGCGGGTGCGGCGGTCGATACCCTGGCGGTGCAGCTCGGCACCTTGTTCGCCGCAGTCGATGCCATTCCCGCTGCCGAACTGGATCAGCTTGACTATCAATCCGCACAGCCGTTGCGGGCCACACTGCTGCATACCGATGCCGCCAGCGTGCAGCAACTTTCCGCGCGGCTGGCAGAGGCAGGATGGAAAGTGCAACCAGGCACCAGCCAGAGCGAGGACGATCGTCTGCGCACGCCATTCGTGCTGGAGCCAGTGCAATGAGTGCAGGTCTGCAACGCGGGATGCAGTGGTGGCAGACGCGTGCGCCGCGCGAGCGGGTGATGCTGGGCGTGATGTGCGCCGCAGTGGCCGCGTTCATCGGTTGGTATGCGCTTTACCTGCCACTGCGGCACTGGCGTGTACAGGCGCAGGCGCGTTACGCAGATGCGGCGCAGCTGGTACTGGATGCATCCGCGCAGACGTCGGCAACCAAGCGTCCCACCGCAGCGGGCACAGCTGGGCTGGCCGAGATCATCGCAAGCAGTGCACGCGATGCCGGTGTCGGCATCACCTCGCAACAGCGCAGCGCTTCGGGCCGGTTGGAGGTGCAGATCGATGCGGTGAGCGCCACCACCTTGTTCGCCTGGCTGGAACGGCTGCGGCAAGCGCATGGCCTGGCACCGACGCAGCTGAGCATCGTGCGCGACCAGGGCCAACTGCGGGTACGCTGCGGATTTGCGGAGCCCGCACCGTGACGCGCACGCGTTGGATTTTGGTATTTGCACTGATGTTATTGGTCGCGTTGCTGGCATGGCTGCCACTGCGCCTGGTACTGCCACGCGAGGGGCTGCCGTTTTCGGTGCTGGACGTGGAAGGGCCGGTGTGGGCCGGCACGTTGCGGCAGGTGCAATGGCAGGGCATCGCATTCGGCGATGTCGCGGTGCGGCCGCGCGTCTGGCCGTTGTTGCGTGGCGAGCGGCAGGTGTACCTGCAGACCACGCAGCTGCAAGTGCTGCTGGTGGATGGCACGCAACACGGCATTCGCGATGCGCAGGGGCAGTTGTTGGTACGCCAGCCTGCGGGGATGACCTTGATCGATCTGGCATTGGAACTGCAGCAGGTCGATCTGCTATTCGATGCCACCCGCTGCGTGCACGCACGCGGGCGGGTCAGCCTGCAACTGCTGCCGAGTGGGGCGGGCGAGCTGACGGGTTTGCCGCCGCTGCGGTTATCCGGGCAACCGGTGTGCGTGGACGACACGGCGGTGCTGACACTGCTGCCGGACGCCGCGCTGCCTGCAGGTGTGCAGGCCAACGCGCAGCTGCAACTGTGGCGCGACGGACGCTGGCAGCTGCAGTCGCGCGTCGATCCCGGTCAGGACGCGGTGCTGGGCGTGGGCCTGCAACTGCTGGGCTTTACCGCCACGCCGGAGCGCATGTCGTTGCGCATCGATCAGGGGCAATTGCGCTGAGCGCTGCTTGGCGGGCTGCGCGCCAGGTAGGCTGTCTTCTGCACCATTAGCGTGCATGCGTGATGGCCTGTGTCTTCGTCCAGGCCGACTTGACGGCGCGCACAGCTAGCCTGCTGACAACGTTGTCGGCGTAGCGCCGCCTGTAGTCATTGCTGCAGTCAGCTGGTTGCGTTGGTGAGACATCGACGCCGCTTTCGACACGCAGGAACGCCTGAATATCGACTGTGACGCAGCTTCCAGCGAATGCGATGCGTCTGGCACATTTCGCCTGGAACAAAATTGGTCTGGTAATGGCGAATTGGTCATTGACTGGTCCTGTGACAACGATACCCGGGATGCACCCGAATGATCCTGAGCGCACCCATAAAAACCCTTGAATAAAGGATATGGCTCCAGTCACGAGTAGCGATCAAACACTTTCGACAGTGACTGTTGACAGAATCTTTTAAAGACCATAAGAATCAAATTCACTGAATTGGTATTTGCCAGTCAGGGCCGTTGATCAGCAATGGCACGCGATGTCCGTCCTGGGAGGGAGGCGGCATCGGCACCCACGGGGGGCCGTACGGGGTGCGTCTCAAACAACAGATCGCAGGCGGTTCCGGATGTCCGGGACTGGGGGCCTGTGCGCGTGTGGGTGGGTTGCCCAACGCCGGGATCTGTCATCGCTGACCGATCGGAATGCCAGTCGCGTCGTCGTCCAGCCATTCCACCTCAGGATCTCCCATGTCACCTGTCTCGCGTGCCTCGTTGCGTTGTTGTTCGCCTTCCTCGCTATCCATCGCCATCGCGCTGTCGCTGCTTGCCTGCGGCGCCAGCGCGCAGGCGCAGGAGTCGCCGCCTGCAGACGCTGCGCAGATTTCCCAGCTCGATACGGTCAAGGTCACCAGTTCGTACCAGAAGAGCCTGATCACCGCGATGGACAACAAGCGCGACGACGTGCGCATGACCGACGGCATTTCGGCGCAGGACATCGGCAAGTTCCCCGCCGAAAACATCGCCGAGGCGATCCAGCGCATTCCCGGTGTGCAGATTTCCACCATCAACGGGCGCGGTTCCACCATCAGCGTGCGTGGCCTGGGCCCGCAGTATTCGGCCACCACCATCAACGGCCAGGTGATCAAGAGCGCTGATTTCACCGATGGTTTCCGTTACGACATCATCCAGCCGGAAGTGGCTGCCGGTATCGAGGTGATCAAGTCGCCGTCGGCCGACATGGATGCCGGCGGGTTGTCCGGCACGGTCAACATCAACACCACCAAACCGCTGGACTACAAGCAGACCAAGCTGCTGTTTTCGGCCAAGGCGCAATACGCCGAATTTGCCGGCGGTGCGCCCACGCCCAAGGGCGTGCTGACCTATATCGACCAGTTTAAATTCGGCGGTGGCGATCTGGGCGTGTTCCTCAGCGCCGGTTATCAGAAGCTCAAGGATCGCGCCGATTATCTGTGGATCGACCGCTGGTATACGCAGCAAACCGACGCCGGCACCTTGTACATTCCACGCCGCCCGCGCTACCGCTCGATCGAGCGCGAAACCACCCGCAAGATGTTCAACGGCGGGCTGCAGTGGAAGCCCAGCGATCAGCTGGAAATGAACCTCACCGCGCTGTATTCGCAGGACAAGACCGCCAACGACATGAACCAGTTGGTGTATTCGTTCGAGCGCAGCCCGCTGACCGTACTGCAGACCAACGGGCTCACTGCCACGCAGGTGTCGGCGTCCGACTACTGGCTGGAAAACAACCGCCAGATCGAACAGCACGATCTGTCTACGCGGCTACTGACCTACGACTTCAAGTGGAAGGGCGATGCCTGGACCTTGAGTGGCGCGGCCAATTACACCGAAGGCAAGACCGATGAAAACGAGCGCGCGGCGATCCTGGGCCGCAAGCCGACCTCGACGCTGCTGGACACCTCGAATTCGGATGCGATTTCGCTGATCACCGATGCCGACGCCACCGATGCCAGCGCCTGGGACAAGGCCAATCTGGTGCGTAGCGAATATCCCAATGGCGGCATCCAGTCGCTCAGCAACAAGGAATGGTCGTTGCAACTGGATGCCGAGCGGTATCTGGACCTGGGCGCGTTGAACGCAGTGCGCTTCGGTGCCAAATACCGGCGCGAAACCTTCGACCGCGATGTGCGCAGGCGCGATTTTCTGTATTTGCTCAGGACTGGTGCCGTGTCGGGCTTCGACATGTTCCCGGAACTGTCGGCCGCCAACAGCACGGTGAGCAACTTCCTCGACGGACAACTCGCCTCGCAGGACAGCTGGGTGACCCCGGACATTGCGGCCTACGCGCGCTCGCTGGCGGCTGCCGGTATCAGCGTGCCGGTGCTGTTCGCCCCGCAAAGCAGCTACAGCATCGAGAACGACATTTCATCGGCCTATGCGATGGCGCGCATCGATACCGACATCGGCAGCATGCGTCTGCGCGGCAACGTCGGCATGCGTTACGAAAACACCAAGCGCACCACCGACACCTACCTCACCCAGGCGCAGGCAGCCAGCGACGACGCCAACGTGGTGATCGGCACCGCGCGTGCGCCGTACGACTATTCCAACTGGTTGCCCAGCCTGAATCTGGTGCTGGACATGCGCGAAGACCTGCTGCTGCGCTTTGCCGCCGCCAAGGTGCTGGTGCGGCCGATCCTGGACAGCAACACCGCCATCGCTTCGACCATTTCCACCGGCACCAATACCGGCGGCACCACCACGTTCATCGTCACCCAGGGCCAGACCGATCTGAAGGCATTGACCGCCGACCAGGCCGACCTGAGCCTGGAGTGGTATTACGGCAACGGTGGCGCGCTGACCGTTGCCGGCTTCTGGAAGAACATCAAGAACGGCACCTTCAATAGCATCGTCTGCCCGGGCGCGTTCAACGGCACCGCACTGTCCAGCAATGCGGCCGGCGACTGCGTGGACGGCGTCGGCAACATCTACGAGATCACCGCCACCACCAACGATCCGAGCAAGGTCAAGATCCGTGGTTACGAGCTGGGTTGGACACAATCGCTGGATGCCTGGCTGCCGATCGATGGCTTCGGCGTGACCTCCAACTTCACCCGCGTGATTCCGCAGCGCGATACGGCATTCCAGATCCGCAATCTGTCCGAGCAGACCTGGAACGCCACCGCATACTGGGAAAGCCAGCATTATTCGGCACGCGTCTCGCTCAACCATCGCAGCGAATACGAGCAGGACAGCAGCGACAGCTTCTTCGCGCGCGAAGGCCACACCATGAAGGCGCGCACGCAGCTGGATGCGGTGCTCGGGTATCAGGTCAACGACAAGCTCAGCTTCCAGCTGGGCGGTTTGAACCTCACCAACCGCACCGAAGAGGCCTACAAGGACATCACCAGCCGTTGGCAGATGACTGGGGTCACCGGTCGCAGCTACTACCTGTCGATGCAGTGGGACATGCTTTGATGGCGGGGAGGGCGCGCAGCGCCAGTGTGCACGGCTGCGTGCTACAGCACGCATTGAATGCAATGCTGCAGCTGTTGTGGAAGCGCAGTTCAAAGATGCTGCGGGTGTTGCTGCTGCGCGTCGTTCGCAGGGCATGTACGCAATGCTGTTGATCGGGCACTGCCATGCGCAGGCGTGACTTCCTCGCCGGCAGCGTCTGCGCCTCCTCGTTGCTTGGTGTGCCGACGTTGACTCCCGGCATGGCGAGCGCTGCAACTGCACGCGCTGGTGTTACCGGTAAGCCGCGTCCTACTCCGCCGCCATCGGTCAAAGATGGCAGTGGCCAATGGCTGGATCTGGATGAGGGCTGGCGGTTCCATGCCGGCGATCTGCCGTTCCCGCGTCTGCTTGCGCAGGACGAGACCTACGACAACGCCAAGGCGGGCCGGGCCTGGGGTGCGGCGGCGCCGGACTTCGACGACACCGGCTGGCGGCAGCTGCAATTGCCGCACGATTTTGTGGTGGAGCAGGCAGTGCGCGCCGACGCCAATATCGCGCAAGGCTATCGCCCGCGCGGTATCGCCTGGTACCGGCGCACGCTGCGGTTGGAAGACTCCGCGCGCGGCCAGGCGGTGGAGCTGCGTCTGGACGGCATCGCCAGCCATGCCACCGTGTGGGTCAACGGCATGCTGATGGCACGTAGCTGGAGCGGCTACAACGGGTTGGTGATCGACCTCACGCCGGTCGCGCGCTACGGTAACGCCTTGAACAGCATCGCCATCCGCGTCGATGCCGAAGCGATGGACGGTTGGTGGTACGAAGGCGGCGGCATCTACCGGCACACCTGGCTGGTGCTGCGTACGCCGTTGCATGTTGCTGGCGATGGCCTGGCAGTGGTGCCGCGCGAAGGCCCGGGCGATGTCTGGCAGGTGCCGGTGCAGCTGGAGCTTGTCAACAGCGATGAGCAGCCTGCCGAGGCCTGGGTAGATGTCGAACTACGCGATGCACGTGGTGTTGTGGTGGCGCATGGCGAGACGCAATTACGCGTCGCTGCATTCGGTACTGCGCAAGCAGAAGTGAGCGTATCGGTCGCGCAGCCACAGCGCTGGAGCGTGGACACGCCGGCGCTGTATCGCGTGGTGGCCAGCGTGCGCGGCGAAGACGGCCGCAGCGATCATGCCGAGTGCGAGATCGGTTTTCGCAGCCTGCGCTTCGATGCCGACCACGGCTTTTTTCTCAATGGCCGCGCGCTCAAGATCAAGGGCGTGTGCCTGCATCAGGACCATGCCGGCGTTGGTGTGGCGCTGCCCGATGCCTTGC
Organism: Xanthomonas hortorum pv. pelargonii; assembly: GCF_024499015.1. Taxonomy (NCBI): domain Bacteria; kingdom Pseudomonadati; phylum Pseudomonadota; class Gammaproteobacteria; order Lysobacterales; family Lysobacteraceae; genus Xanthomonas; species Xanthomonas hortorum. Next base: position 3,449,062 of record NZ_CP098604.1, read on the forward strand.
ATGCGTTTCGCCTGCGTCGCCTGAAATCGATGGGCTGCAATGCCATCCGCCTGCATCACGCGGTGGCGCCGGAGTTGCTGCAGGCCTGCGACCGGCTCGGCATGCTGGTGATGGCCGAGAACCGCTTGTTCAACCCCGCACCCGAGTACGTGGCGCTGTTGCAAACGATGGTGCGGCGCCAGCGCAACCATCCCAGCGTATTCCTGTGGTCGCTGCTCAACGAAGAGCCGCTGCAGGGCACCGCCACCGGCTACGCCATCATGGCGCGCGCCGCCAGCGCCGTGCGTGCGCTCGACGACACCCGCCCGATCACTGCCGGCATGAACGATGGCATGTTCGCCACCCGCGGCGCGGCCGATGTGGTGGACGTGCTGGGCTTCAACTATCGCCAGTACAACTACGACCGCGTGCATGCCGCGCGCCCGCGCACGCCGATGTTGTCCAGCGAAGACACCAGTGCCTTTCAGACCCGCGGCGCGTGGTTCACCGACATGGACGCACACGTGGTGGCCGAAGACGACAGCCTGGCCGCCGACTGGGGCAATACCCATCGCCGCGCCTGGCAGCTGATTGCCGAACGCCCATTCGTCGCCGGCAGTTTCGTGTGGACAGGGTTCGATTATCGCGGCGAACCCACGCCGTTCGAATGGCCGTCGGTGGGCTCGTTCTTCGGCATCATGGACCAGTGCGGATTTCCCAAGGGAGCCTACTGGTTGCGCCGCGCGTTGTGGATCGACGATGCGCCGGTGCTGCATCTGTTGCCGCACTGGAACTGGCCGGGCCGCGAAGGCCAGCCGATCAAGGTGATGGCGTTCTGCAATGCCGCGCAGGTGGAGTTGTGGCTCAACGGCCGCTCGCTCGGCAAACAGGCGGTGGATCGCGCGCAGATGAATCAATGGCAGGTGCAGTACGCGCCGGGCGTCCTCGAAGCGGTGGCCTGGCGCGATGGCCGCGAGGTGGCGCGCACGCGCGTGGAAACCACTGGCGCAGCGGTCGCGCTACGACTCACGCCCGACCGCCCCCAGCTACGCGGCGATGGCCGCGACGCGCAGCCGGTGACGCTGGAAGCGGTGGATGCGCAAGGCCGCCACGTGCCCGATTGCACTGCAACGCTGACACTGCAGATCAGCGGCGGCCGGCTGCTGGGCGTGGGCAATGGCGACCCGAATGCGCACGCACCCGATCAGGCCACGCAAGTGGCCCTGTTCAACGGGCTGGCGCAGGCCATCGTGCAGGCAGGCCGCGGTGCCGGCGTACTACGCCTGCAGGCGCGTGCATCAGCACTGCAAGATGCGGTGGCCGAGATCGCCTGCACGGCGGTGCCGCTACCAGCGGCTGTGGCAGTGGCCGCGCCGGTGATGGTGGTCGAAAGCTGGCGCCACACTGCCGCCTTCGCGCAGCCACCGGCACCGGATCTGTCGCGCCGCCCCAATGACAACAACAGCTGGAGCAACACGCTACCCGGCACGCTGGAAACCGCACCCGAACGCGCCGGCTACGTGCTGTACCGCACCCAGTTCACGCCGTGGCAAGGCGTGCAGACCCACGGCGGCGTGCTCGATCTGGGCCGCCTCAGCGGCCCGGCGCAGGTATTTCTGGATGGTCGCGCAGTGACGCAAGCGGCAGCCGGCGCGCCGATCAAACTGACGCTTGCGCCCGCAACCGGTGTGCGCACGCTGGCGGTGATCATGCAGGTCGACGCTGATCAGCCGTTTGGATTCCACGACGTTGTTACCGTGCATTATCGGAACTCGCCATGATCGCTTTATCGTTTTCACCCTCGTCGCATACGCGCCTGTTCGCTGGTGCAGTGCTGAGCGCGTTGCTCGCCATTCCAGTCAGCGTGCTGGCCGCACCGCCCGCACAGGCGGTGGTGCAACGTTTGATCGGCACACGTGCCGCACAGTTCGAGATGACGATGGCGCCACGCGGCAACGGTGCGGACTGGTATCGCATCGATGCCGGTGGCGACACGGTGCGCATTGCCGGTTCCTCGCAAGTGGCATTGGCGCGTGGCGCCTACGCCTATCTGGGCCAGGCCGGTGCGGCCTCGATGAGCTGGGAAGGCGACCGCGTGGCGCTGCCGGCGCAATGGCCGGCCTACAGCAGCGGCCAGGTGCGCACGCCGTTTGCCCATCGCGCCTATCTCAACACCTGCACCTACGGCTACACAACGCCGTTCTGGGACTGGCCGCGCTGGCAGCGCGAGATCGACTGGATGGCGTTGCACGGCATCGATATGCCGCTGGCGATGGAAGGCCAGGAAGCAATCTGGCAAGCGCTGTGGCGCGAGTTCGATGTGGGCGATGCTGCGTTGGCGGAGTATTTCTCCGGCCCGGCGTTCACCCCGTGGCAGCGCATGGGCAATATCGAAGGTTATCGCGCGCCGTTGCCGCAACAGTGGATCGACAGCAAGCGCGTGCTGCAGACGCAGATCCTGAAGCGCATGCGCGAGCTCGGCATGCAACCGGTGCTGCCGGCATTTGCCGGCTACGTACCCAAGGCATTCGCGCAGGCACATCCGAACGCGCGCATCTACCGCATGCGCGCCTGGGAGGGTTTTCACGAAACCTACTGGCTGGATCCGCGCGATCCGTTTTTCGCCAAGGTTGCGCGCCGATTCCTGGAGCTGTACACGCAAACCTACGGCGCAGGCGAGTTCTATCTGGCCGATGCCTACAACGAAATGCTGCCGCCAGTGGCCGACGATGGCAGCGACGTGGCCGCGGCAAAGTACGGCGACAGCATCGCCAATTCCGATGCTGCGCGCGCCAAGGCAGTGCCGCCAGCGCAACGCGATGCGCGCCTGGCCGAATACGGTCAGGCCTTGTATCGCTCCATCGCACAAGTGAATCCGCAGGCCACGTGGGTGATGCAGGGCTGGTTGTTCGGTGCCGACCGCGACTTCTGGCAACCGCAGGCGATCGCCGCGTTTCTGGGCAAGGTACCCGACGCGCGGCTGATGGTGCTGGACATCGGTAATGACCGCTATCCGGGCACATGGAAGGCCTCGCAAGCCTTCGACAACAAACAATGGATCTACGGCTACGTGCACAACTACGGCGCCAGCAATCCGCTGTACGGCGACTTTGCATTTTATCGGCAGGATCTGCAGGCCTTGCTGGCCGACCCGGACAAACGCAATCTGCGCGGTTTCGGCGTGTTTCCCGAAGGCTTGCACAGCAACTCGGTGGTCTACGAGTACCTCTACGCGCTGGCCTGGGAAGGCCCGCAGCAGTCCTGGTCGCAGTGGCTCACGCAGTACACGCGCGCCCGCTACGGTCGTAGCGATGCGGCATTGCTGCAGGCCTGGTCGGATCTGGAAGCGGGCATCTACCAGACCCGCTATTGGTCGCCGCGCTGGTGGAACAAGCGTGCCGGCGCGTATCTGCTATTCAAGCGACCGACTGCAGACATTGTGGGCTTCGACGACCGCCCCGGCGATCCGCAACGCCTGCGCCGCGCCATCGACGCGCTACTGCAGCAAGCCGACCGTTACGCCGACGCGCCGCTGTACCGCTACGACCTGATCGAAGACGCGCGGCATTACCTCAGCCTGCACGCCGACCGCCAACTGCAGGCGGTGGTGCAGGCGTACGGCGCCGGCGACTTCGCACGCGGCGATGCGCTGTTGGCGCGCACGACGCGATTGGTGCAAGGACTCGATGCACTGGTCGGCGGCCAACACGAAACCCTCGCCGACTGGACCGGCCAGGCGGCCGCTGCCGCGGGCGACGATGCCGCATTGCGTCGCGTGTATGTCGGCAACGCGCGTGCGCAGGTCAGCGTCTGGGGCGGCGACGGCAATCTTGCCGATTACGCGTCCAAGGCGTGGCAAGGCATGTACGCGGAGTTCTATCTGCAGCGCTGGACGCGCTTTCTGAGCGCCTACCGGGCTGCGCGCAAGGCGGGCACGCCGTTCGACGAAGCGGCCTTCAACACAAAGCTTGCAGCGTGGGAGCGCCAATGGGCGGAGCAGGGCAGCGTGCCGAAGCGTCAGCCACCACGCGACCCACTGACCTCGCTGCGTACATTGCTGGCACAGGTGGATGCGCAAGACGATGTGCAGAGTGCTCTGCAAGGCGAGTTGCAAGGCGAGGTGCAAGGAATTGCGCACGGCGCCATGCACGGCACCACGCACGGAACTGTGCAAGGCGACGCCCAATGAGCGGATCCGTCTTGCGCTTCGTCTGCATGCATGACCGTTGCAGCGGCGATGCAATCACGCAAGCTATCGGCATCAAACGCCCACCTCGTACCCACCTGCAGTACCGTAGCAAGGAACTGCAATGAGCGAACAAACACCCGCTGCTGCAGCGATCACTGCATCGCCAACACCAACACCAAAGCGCGAACGCTTTCTATCGCTGGACGTCTTCCGCGGCCTGACCATCTTCCTGATGATCCTGGTCAACACCGCCGGGCCGGGTGCGCAGGCGTATGCGCAGCTGACCCATGCGGCCTGGTTCGGCTTCACGCTTGCCGATCTGGTGTTTCCTTCGTTCCTGTTCGCAGTGGGCAGCGCGATGAGCTTCGCGCTGGCGACAGACACGCCGCATCGGCCGTTTCTCGGTCGCGTGGGCAAGCGCGCTGCGCTGATTTTTCTATGCGGCGTGCTGATGTACTGGTTTCCATTCTTCCATCTGCAGCCCGGTGGGGGATGGGCATTTACCGCGATCGATCAACTCCGCTTGACCGGCGTGCTGCAGCGCATCGGCTTGTGCTATCTGCTTGCCGCGTTGCTGGTGCGCTATCTGCCGCCACGCGGCATCGCGCCGGCCTGCGTGGCGCTGCTGCTGGGCTACTGGGCGGTGTTGTACGTCTTCGGCCAGCCCGGCGCCGAGTTGAGCAAGACCGGCAACGCCGGCACCCGGCTGGATCTGTGGCTGTACGGGCGCGCGCACCTGTATCGCAAAGACAACGGCTTCGACCCGGAAGGTCTGCTCGGCACGCTGCCGGCCACGGTCAACGTGCTGGCCGGCTATCTGACCGGGCGCTTCCTGCAGCGCCGCGGCAAGACCGCTGCGGCCACGCGCACGCTGTTGCTGGCCGGCGTGGGCTTGGTGCTGCTCGCGCTGCTCTGGAACCCCGCCTGGCCGCTGTCGAAAAAGCTCTGGAGCGGGTCATTCGTCGCCTGCACCGTGGGCCTGGATCTGCTGGCCCTGGGCGTGCTGGTCTACCTGCTGGAGCTGCGCGGCTGGATCGGCGGCAGCGGTTTTTCACCGTGCTGGGGCGCAACCCGCTGGCGATCTATCTGTTCTCCGAATTGTTCGTGGTGGTGCTGCGCCTGCTCCCGGCCGGCAGCTCCGGCCAGGACCTGTACGCCTGGGCAGGTATCCGCGTCTTCCAGACCATCGCGCCGGGGCCGCTCGGCTCGCTGCTCTGCGCGCTGAGTTACACGCTGCTGTGCTGGGGCGTGGGCTGGTGGATGGACCAGCGGCGCTGGTACCTGCGGTTGTGAGGCCACGGCGCGTCAAGTGATGGTATGGCTGCCGATGCTTGCAGGTTGTCGCCGCCAGGTCCTGCCAGCGCCGGCCGCCGCGTGACGCGCGGAACCTTGCGATTCGCAGGTCAGTGCGAGCTGTCGCCGGGATCGGCACCGCACAGATGCGCCGCAGCCAAATTGGTACTATATTGGACCTAACGAATCCAAGTCGGTCCGGAGGACAAGCAATGGCCAAACCCAAGGCGGCACCCCGGAACGACACCGATCCCCGGGTGGACGATCTGGCGTTGGACGCGTCCGCGCCGACCCCGTTGTACCTGCAACTGGCCGGCAAGCTCACCGACGCCATCCGCGGCGGTGAGTGGAAGGCCGGCGAGGCGCTGCCGGCCGAGCGCCAGCTGTGCGAGCGTCTGCAGATTTCGCGGGTGACCCTGCGCCAGGCGGTGGACGTGCTGGTCGAACAAGGCCTGGTCTCGCGCCGTCAGGGCGCCGGCACCTTCGTCACCGCGCAGATCCAGCATCAGCTCAGCGGCCTGACCAGTTTCAGCGAGACGCTGCGCATCAAGGGTTACGAGCCGGGCACGCGCTGGCTGGAGCGGCGCCTGCGCCCGGCGCATGGCGAAGAAATCCTGCGGCTCGGTCTGTCGCCGGATGCGGCAGTGGCCTCGCTGACGCGTCTGCGCAGCGCCGACGACCGCGTCATGGCCTACGAGCACGCGGTGCTGCCGCAACGCATCGTCGCCGACCCGCAGCAGATCGGCGATTCGCTCTACAGCTATCTGGATGCGCAAGGCACGCCGGTGGTGCGCGCGTTGCAGTATTTCCGCGCGATCAATCTGCCCGCGCGCCTGGCCGAACATCTGCGCATGAAGACCGGCGAGGCGATCCTGCATGTGGTGCGCGTGGGCTATGCCCGCGATGGCAGCGCAATCGAATTGACCGACACCTATTGCCACAACGACTTCTACGATTTCGTCGCCGAACTGCGCCGCTGATTCCAGCCGGCGTCCCCCAACGACAACCTCAGAGCCAGCCGATCCATGACTACTGCCAGGCCCGCAAATCCCGTTGTCTCGATCGCCATCGTCGGCGTGCTGTTTTTCATCATCGGCTTTTTCACCTGGATCAACGGGCCGCTGATCACCTTCGTGCGCTTGGCGTTCGACCTCAACGAGGTCAACGCGTTTCTGGTGCTGATGGTGTTCTACCTGTCGTATTTCTTCCTGGCGCTACCGGCGTCGTGGATACTCAAACGCACCGGCATGAAGAAAGGCCTGGCGCTGAGCCTGGTGGTGATGGCGGTGGGCGCGGCCGGCTTTGGCCAGTTCGCCACCCAGCGCTGGTATCCGGGTGCGTTGGCCGGCCTGTTCGTGATCGGTAGCGGCCTGGCGCTGCTGCAGACGGCGATCAACCCGTACATCAGCATCCTCGGCCCGATCGAGAGCGCGGCCCGGCGTATCGCGCTGATGGGCATCTGCAACAAGATTGCCGGCATCCTGGCGCCGATCCTGATCGGCTCGCTGGTGTTGCACGGCATCGGCGATCTGTCCGAGCAGGTGGCCAGTGCCAATGCCGCGACCAAGGAAACCTTGCTCACTGCGTTCGCCGCCAAGATTCACGCACCGTACCTGGTGATGTCCGGCGTACTGTTGCTGTTGGCCATCGGCGTATTGTTCTCGCCGTTGCCAGAACTCAAGGCCTCCGAGGCCAATGCAACGCCCGGCGCGGCCGGCGTGCAGAAATCCAGCATCTTCCAGTTTCCGCATCTGTGGCTGGGCGTGTTGTGCCTGTTCGTGTACGTGGGCGTGGAAGTGATGGCCGGCGATGCGATCGGCACCTACGGTCACGGCTTCAATCTGCCGTTGGACAGCACCAAACTGTTCACCTCCTACACGCTGGGTGCGATGCTGGTGGGCTATATCGCCGGCCTGGTGCTGATTCCGCGCGTGATCTCGCAGGCACGCTACCTGAGCGTGTCGGCGGTGCTGGGTGTGCTGTTCTCGCTCGGTGCATTGCTCACCCACGGCTATGTGTCGGTGGGCTTCGTTGCCGCGCTGGGCTTTGCCAACGCGATGATGTGGCCGGCGATCTTCCCGCTGGCCATTCGCGGGCTCGGTCGCTTTACCGAAATCGGTTCGGCACTGCTGGTCATGGGCATTGCCGGTGGCGCGATCATTCCGCAGCTGTTCGCCATTCTCAAACAGCACTACGACTTCCAGGTCGTGTTCGCTGCGCTGATGGTGCCGTGCTATCTGTACATCCTGTTCTATTCGCTGCGCGGTCATCGCGTGGGCCTGCCGGCCCAGGCCAAGTGAACGCGCCAGCATGATGCGTTCCGACGAACAAGGTACCTCCATGCGCAGGCCCACCATCAAAGATGTCGCCGAGCGCGCCAAGGTCTCGTTGAAGACCGTGTCGCGCGTGATCAACAACGAGCCATCGGTGATGCAGGCCACGCGCGCGCGCGTGCTGCGCGCCATCGCCGATCTCGATTACGAACCCGATCCGTCCGCACGCAATCTGCGCAGCGGTACGCCGTTCGTGATCGGTCTGGTCTACGACAACCCCAACCCGTATCACATCATCGCCATTCAAAATGGCGTGCTCGCCGCGTGCCGCGAAACCGGCTTCGGTCTGCAGATCCATCCCTGTGATTCCACCTCGCCGTTGCTTGCCGAAGAATTGGCCGAATGGGTGCAACGCTCGCGTCTGGCCGGCGTGGTGCTGACCGCACCGATGTCAGAGCGCCCCGAGCTAATGGCCGGGCTGGCCGCGCGCGGTATCAAGAGCGTGCGCATCATCGCCGCTACCGATGACCCCGGCGATGGCCCGTGTGTGTACATCGACGACCGCGCTGCGGCGTATGAGATCACCGAACATCTGGTCCAGCTCGGCCATCAACGCATCGGCTTTTTGTGGGGCGGCCCGCAGCATCGCTCCAGCGGCGAGCGCTACGCCGGCTACGAGGCCGCGCTGAAGGATTACGGCATCACGCTGGACAAGCATCTGGTGATTCCCGGCGACTACACCTTTGACGATGGCTTCCGTGGCGCACGCCGGCTGTTGTCGCTGCGCGAACCGCCCACCGCCATCTTCGGCAGCAACGACGAAATCGCCGCCGGCGTGCTGGCAGCGGCCAAATCCACCGGCATGAACGTGCCGTATCAACTCTCGATCGCCGGCTTCGAAGACAGCCCGTTTTCGCGCCAGTCTTGGCCGGCATTGACCACCGCCAAGCAGGCCACCGACGACATCGCGCGGCATGCCGCACGCCTGTTGATCAGCCAGCTGCGCAGCGATGCCTACGACGACCAGCCCGCGCAATTGCAAAACCGCGGCTTCGTGCCGCAACTGGTCGTGCGCGGTTCCACTGCACCGGCGCAACCGCCGGCCGCCAAATCCTCTCCCACCGAATCCGTCTGAGCCCGATGAGCCTTCCCCTCGAAACCGATACCTTGATGTTCCGCGAGGCGGCGCAGACCGCCGACGTGGTCGCCGCACAGTTCGCCCGCAACGCCGACACCATCGCCGCACTTGCGCAATCGCTGCGCGACACACCGCCGCCGTTCGTGGTGACCTGCGCGCGCGGCAGCTCCGATCACGCAGCGACCTACGCCAAGTACCTGTTCGAAACCCAGCTTGGCATCGTCACTGCCTCGGCATCACCGTCGGTGGGTTCGGTTTATGCAGCGCCGCTGCAATTGCGCGGCGCGCTGTACATCGTGATTTCGCAATCGGGCAAGAGCCCGGACCTGCTGCGTAATGCCGAGGCCGCAAAGGCTGCCGGCGCGCGCGTGGTCGCCCTGGTCAACGTGGAAGATTCGCCGCTGGCGCAGTTGGCCGAGGTGGTGATTCCGCTGGGCGCAGGCCCGGAAAAGAGCGTGGCCGCCACCAAGAGCTATCTGGCTTCGCTGGCCGCTGTGCTGCACCTGGGCGCGGTGTGGAAGAACGACGCCGCATTGTTGGCCGCGCTGGATGCATTGCCGCAGCAGTTGCGCAACGCCTGGCAGGCCGACTGGTCCGCACTCACTGCCGGCCTGGTGCCCGCACACAACCTGTTCGTGCTCGGTCGCGGCCTGGGCCTGGGCGCGGCGCAGGAAGCGGCCCTGAAGTTCAAGGAAACCTGCGGCCTGCACGCCGAAGCGTATAGCTCGGCCGAGGTCAAACACGGCCCGATGGCGCTGGTGGGGCCGGGCTTCCCGGTGCTGGTGTTTGCCCAGCCGGACGAAACCGGTGCCGGTACGCGTGCACTCGCCGCCGAGTTCCGCGCGCGTGGCGCACAGGTGTGGCTGGCCGCGCCCGATGGCGACCTGCCGCTGGCCGATGCCGCACATCCGGCCAGCGCACCGCTGCTGACCGTGCAAAGTTTCTATCGCGCGATCAATGCGCTCGCACTCCAGCGTGGCCACAATCCCGATTTGCCGCCGCATTTGAACAAGGTTACGGAAACGGTTTGAACATGGATGCTTCCCCGATTCAAGCGTTGTGCAATGCACGCGTGCTCACCGACGACGGCCTGCAGGATGGGCTGGTTGTCTTGCTGGCGGGCACGCAGATACAGGCGGTCGTGGCGGCCGACGATGCGCGTGTTGCGCAGGCGCACACACGTGTGGATCTGGGTGGCGCCACCTTGTTGCCGGGCTTTATCGACATCCAGGTCAACGGCGGCGGCGGCGTGTTGTTCAACAACGCGCGCGACCCGCAGGCACTGGCCACGATCGCTGCGGCGCATCGCCGCTTCGGCACCACCGGCATGTTGCCCACGCTGATCAGCGACACCGCCGAGGTGATGGCCGAGGCGATCGAAGCCACGCGTCAGGCGATCGCGCAAGGCGTGCCCGGTGTGCTCGGCATCCATCTGGAAGGCCCATACCTGAGCCCGGCCCGCAAGGGCACGCACGACGCGCACAAGTTCCGCCTGCCGGACGCGCACGAGATTGCGGTCGACACCTCGCTGGACAACGGCGTCACCCTGATAACGCTCGCACCCGAGCGCGTGCCGTTGGACGACATCCGCGCCTTCGTCGCCGGCGGCGCAATCGTGTTCGCCGGCCACACCGCAGCGACGTACGAGCAGGCGCACGCCGGCATTGCCGCCGGCGTCAGCGGCTTCACCCATCTGTACAACGCGATGTCGCAACTGGCCGGGCGCGAACCCAGTGCTGTGGGCGCCGCGTTGGAAGACCCCAACGTGTGGTGCGGCGTCATCGTCGACGGCGTGCACGTGCACCCTGCCAGCCTGCGCGTCGCGTTGGCGGCCAAGCCGCGCGGCAAGCTGTTGCTGGTCACCGACGCCATGCCGATGGTCGGTGCCGACAGCCCCAGCTTCGATCTGTATGGCGAGACCATCACCGCCGTGGACGGTGTGGTGCGCAATGCCGACGGCGCACTGGCCGGCTCCGCGCTGGACATGGCAACGGCAGTGCGCAACAGCGTGCAATGGCTGGGCGTGGACCTGGCCGAAGCCGCGCGCATGGCGTCCACGTATCCCGCGCAGTGCATCGGCCTGGGCGATCGCCTCGGTCGGATCGCGCCGGGCTATCAAGCCGATCTGGTGCTGGTGGATGCGGATGTGCAGGTGTTGGCGACCTGGGTGGCCGGGCAGCGCGGGTAGGCGGATCGGTCAGGCCGAATACGCTAGCCAAGCGGGATCGACGACCGCGCGACGCGGTATGTGCTGTCCGACTACCGCGGTTGTTGCGCGCGATCTACAGCCACGTTGCCCCTAGTCGCCACGTTCGCGGGTTGGATGTCGCAGCTCGCATACGGCCTTACAGCACATGCAATGGCTGCTAAAGTTGCGTCTGACCTCAGGTTGCGACGATTGACGGATGAAAAACGCACGGATGCGATGGTGGCTGATGCTGAGTCTGTTGTGCAGTGTGCATGCGATGGCAGCGATTCCAAACTGGTACGCGGCTGCCGGTGGTACTGATTACCAACTGACTGCGGTGCAAGGCGACGTGCAGTCTGGTGAAGGTGCGCAATTGCGTCTGACCGCAGTTGCCGCGCGTACTGCACCGTTCGGTGCTGCCTCCGCACAATTGGACGCTGTTTTTGCGCGGCCAGTCGTTGTTGTTGTCCGGTGTATTGGCAACCTCAAACGCATCGCAGGGTGCCACGCTATGGATGCGCGCCGATGACGCGCATGGCAAACGCCTGGCGTTCGAAAGCTCACAGATCGATCCGGTCGGCGGTACGACGCGCGCAAGCCGCTCCATTGCGCTGCAGGTACCGATGGATGCGCAGAAGGTGTTTATCGGTGTTGTGCTGCGAGGCGATGGAGCGCTGGACGTAAGCCAGTTGCGGCTGACTGCAAAGCCGCTGGCCGATGCCGCATCGGCCAGCGCGATCCTGGATATCGCCATCCCCGCGATCCGGGAGCACGCGCTGCACAGCGCCCGCATCGACTGGACCACGCGTGAGCCGCAGCTGCGTGCACAGGCCGCAAACATGCGCGAGGTGGACGCCTATGTCGCCATTGATGCATTGGTCGCCCAGCTCGATGACGGCCATAGTTTCCTGATGCGTCCTTCCAGGCGACGTAACGTGGAAGCTGTCGCACAGCGCGAGCCGCCCGCCATGCAGGCGCGTCTGCTGTCATCCGGCATTGCCTACATCGACGTCCCCGGCCTGATGGCATCCTCCAGACAAGTCAGCAGTGCTTACGAGACATCGCTCGCGACGGCGCTGGATCAAGTCGCCGTGCAGGCCAGTTGTGGCTGGCTTGTCGATTTACGCCACAACACGGGCGGCACGATGTGGCCAATGATCAACGGGCTGCATGCGCTACTGGGCAATGTAGCGCTCGGTAGCTTTGTCGATGCAGCAGGCAAGCAATCGCCATGGCGGGCACGGTCAACGCCGCGCTCGACTAGCTCGCCCGACGGCCTGCAAACAAATCGCCCGGTCGCCGTCTTGATCGGTCCAAGGACCGCAAGTGCGGGTGAGATGGTTGCGATCTCCTTCCGTGGCCGTGCGAACACGCGCAGCTTCGGTCAGCCAAGCGCCGGCCAGACCACCGGTAATCGCTCGGTGGAACTGCCTGGCGGCGGTGTCCTTGCGATTGCCGCCAGCTCTACGCAGGATCGCAACGGGCATCGCATCGATGGCCGGCTACAACCGGATGTCTTGCTCGACCCGCAGATCGAAGCGACCGAGGCGGCAGCACGCTGGTTGCGTACGCAGGGCTGCGCGCCGTCGAAGTAATCGCTTGTTGGTGAGCGCCTTGTGGGCTGCATTGGCCGCTGTTGTAACTCAAAGAAGTTTGCGTATGAAGTCGTGCGGTACTTGATGCAACTTACGAGATTTGCTTCATCGGTGTTGCTGCATCTACATGTGCATGTGCTCGCAACAATTCTTCAAGCGTAATTGGAATGCCTTAGTAGCGAACATCCCGCACAAACGCGCAGCACATCCAAGCATGCAAAACACTTTGCATCGCAACATCTGCGTGCGCAGCCTTATGCCATCAGGTCTCCATGCGCAGTGGTCTGCACGGACCACGAAGAGAATGCGATGACGATCACGCCGTCATTCCGTTATCTGCGTTGAATTCGACGAATTACACATAAATCAAGCTGTTTGTGTCGTTGAGTTGACAGCGCGGCTTGCGGGAGGCACCTTCGTTGATAACGTTGTCAACGAACAGGAGCACACTCCGAATTCATGCAGACGTTGCCGCCGATGATGCATCGGTCTGGCGCCTTGACCCGCACGCCACGAGGCAGTGCGGGACGCTGCTCGCATCCGGCACAGGGGACGGAGTGCGGGCATGGCACGCGCATCGCGCGTTCTTGCGCAACTCACCGGTTGCGACGTATCAGCCTAGAGGTCCACGCAATGGTGTATCCCCGTGTGTTCGAGTTGTCCGGTCATTTCCTGTGTCATGCGCGTGCACCGCGTCGTTCGCCACTGAGCGCAGCGGTCCGTGGTTTGCTGTTGGGTGGCGCGGCTTTTGCCAGCACTGCGGCACTTCCCGCATTCGCGCAGGAACAGCCTGCACCCGCCCAGCAACAGGCACCCGCGCAAACCAATCCATCGGTCTCCACCTTGGATGAAATCAAGGTGGTGGGCTATCAGGCCAGTCTCGGCAAGGCGCTCAACGTCAAGCGCAATGCCGATGCGATCGTCGATGCGATCAGCGCCGAAGACATCGGTAAATTTCCCGATACCAACGTCGCCGAATCGCTGTCGCGGCTCTCCGGCATCACCGTGGACCGGCAATTCGGCGAAGGCGAAAAAGTCAGCATCCTCGGCACCGATCCTGCGCTCAATCGCGTGCTGCTCAATGGCCAGACCATTGCCTCCACCAGTTGGGGCGGCGACCCCAACGATCCGGATAGCCGCTCGTTCAACTACAGCACCCTGGCGCCGGAAGTGGTCGGCTTGATGGAGGTCTACAAGACCCCGGAAGCGCGTATCGACGAAGGCTCCATCGGCGGCACCGTGATCGTGCACACGCGCAAACCGCTGGATCTCGAGCGCAATACGCTGACCGGCACGGTGAGCTACGGCTATAACGATCGCTCCGAAGACCCCAAGCCGAACGTATCGGCGTTGTACAGCTGGAAAAACCAGGATGAAACCCTGGGTGTGCTCACCTCGGTGATGCATTCGCAGCGCGTGTTGCGCCGCGATGGTGTGGAAATTTTCGGCTACGACAACGTGGAAGGCGCAGGGTTTCCGCCGGGTGTGGTGGGCAATAACACCGGTGTGTTTCCGACCTCGATCAACACGGCCTTGTTTCAGCAGACGCGCAAGCGCGATGGTGTCAGCGCCGCATTGCAATGGAAGCCGGATGCCGACTTCGAGCTCAATCTGACCGGTTTGTACGTCAAGGAAAGTTTCGACAACTACAACCAGAGCCGCTACGGCTACTGGGGCTCCAACCCGGGCGATGCGCAGGCGCTGGGCTTCGAAAACGGCGTGGCCACCTCGGGTACGTTCGGCGATCAATCCACCACGTTCCTGGATGGTTATCTGCGCAACAGCGATGTCACCACTGGCAGCATCCACTTGCGTGCCGACTGGCATGGCGATGGCTGGAATGCGTCGAGCCAGGTTGGCTACACCAGCTCGCAAGGTGGTGCCGAGCGCATCTACGGCATCCAGTTCCGCAATCTTGCCGGCTACAGCTACAACATCGACGGGCGTCGTACTGCGATGGACTACAGCACCGACCCCACCAACGCGGCGGCGATGCAACTCAACAATGCATCGGCCAGCCACAGCCCGCAGTACGACAAAGAGCGCTATCTGCAGCTGGACTTCGATCATGCAGTGGAGTGGGGGCCATTCACGCAGATTCTGACCGGCATCAAGCTCACCAATCACGCCACCGGGCAATCGGCGTACAGCCGTACTTGGACGCCGAACGATGGCAGCACGCTCGCTGCATTCTCGCCGGGCATCACGCCGTCGGGCTATCTGGATGGCATATCCACCAGTGCCGATATGCAGCAGTGGTCGACGATCAACAGCGGCGCGATCAGCCAGTACATCAGCGGGCTGGAAGGCGATGACGGGCTGCCGATCAGCTACGCCGGCAACTACAGCATCGAAGAGCAGAACCGTGCGTGGTTCCTGCAAGCCAATTTTTCTGGCGAGCGCTATCGCGGCAACATCGGCGTACGGTATGTGCATACGCGCGATTCCACCGACGGTTTTAGCTATGCGCCGGGCGGCGGCTACACGCCGGTCAACTTCCTCAACAGTTATGGCAAGTGGCTGCCGGCCTTCAATATCGCCTACGACCTGCGCGACGATTTGATGGTGCGCTTTGCCGCCTCCAAGGTGATCGCGCGGCCGCGCTACACCAACATGACCCCGTACGTGGCCACCGACGACACCACGCTCACCGCATCCACCGGCAATCCTGGTCTGAGCCCGTACGAGTCGACCAATCTGGGCGCATCGCTGGAGTGGTATTTCTCCGACAGCAGCCTACTCAGCAGCGAATTCTTCTCACGCGATATCTCCAACTACATCCTGACCACGGTGGAAGACCGGGTGTTCTTCAACAACGCCACCGGTGGTTCAAGCACGTATCAGACCTCCGTGCCGACCAATGCCGGCGATGCCAAGGTGCGTGGCGTGGCGCTCAACCTGCAGCACAACTTCGGCAATGGATTCGGCGTGGTGGCCAACTACACCTATTCCGATTCCAAGACCGACGGCGATTACAGCCTGCCGTACAACTCGCGCAACGCCTACAACATCAGCCCGTACTACGAGCAGGGCAAATGGAGCGCGCGGGTGAATCTGGGCTGGCGCTCGGAGTACTTCACCCAGATCGGCCGGCTCAACGGCCAGCAGATGACCGATGCCTTCACCCAGGTGGATGCATCGTTCGGATACCAGGCCACCGAGCGCCTGCGCGTGGCGCTGGAAGCCACCAATCTGCTGGACGAAACCTACTTCAGCTACATCGGCAACAAGAACCAGCCGTACTACATCTACAAGAACGGCCGTTCTTTCATGTTGAGTCTGAATTTCAAGCTGTAGAGCGCACGGTGTGGGGGAGGTGCGCACGGGCGCGTGGCCGGCATCGATGCTCATGCCACTGCGCGCCCGGTGTGCTTCCTGCAAATACTGCGCTTCTTCGCGTCGCGCAGAGCGTTGCGCCTGGCGATTCATGCGTCTCACGCGGTGCAATCAGCCGCGTAGGAGCGCACCTGGGCGCGACGTGGCTTTCACGACTGATGCTGGCCTAGCTCACCGATCCGCCGGCACAGCGCCGCTCCCCTCAATAAGCGACTGCTTCTCACTCCAAGCGCTTTAAAACGCGTACAGCCGCAATCGCGGCAATCCGTGCCTTCGCCAATGCCTCACCAATCTGCGGGCCTTGCAAACCTTCTGCAGCCAGGTCGCGTGCGTTGATTGCGAGCGCAGCGGCATGCAAGCGCTTGAGTTCTTCGCCCTGCGGATAGGCTGCGTTTTCGCTGCCCAGTCGGCCACGCTTGTCGGCTTCGCAGACCAGGGCGAGCTGTGCGACGCGCTCGGGGCGGCGGAAGGCATCGCAGCGCATCAGCAGTTCGTGCACGGTGCGGTCGCGCAGTTCGGGCAGGCGATGCACGTTCAAGTGTTCGCGGCAGGCGGTGACGGCAAGCTGGCGATAGTCCTGCGGCACCTTGAGGCGTTCGCACAGTGCTTGCAGCGGGGCGACGCCGCGTTGCTCGTGCATGATGTGGCGTGGCCATTCGTCGGGTGGTGTGAGTGCTTTGCCCAGATCGTGGGTGAGCGCGGCAAAGCCCACCAGCGCATCGCCCGGCGCTAGCCGCGCGGCCATGTCGCTGACCATTTCCTGGTGGATGCCGGTATCCACTTCAGGATGAAACTCGGCGCGTTGCGGTACGCCGTACAGCGCGTCGATTTCCGGCAGGATGACGCGCAGTGCGTCGGTGTCGTGCAGGGCGCGCAAAAATGCGGAGGGCTGCGCGCTTGCCAGTACGCGACGCAACTCCTGCCACACGCGTTCGGGCACCAGGCTGTCGAGTTCGCCGCTGGCGGCCATCTCGCGCATCAATGCAGCGGTCTCTGGCGCGATAGTGAAACCCAACGGTGCCAGTCGCGCCATGAAGCGCGCTGCGCGCAAGACGCGCACGGGATCTTCGACGAACGCCGGGCCTACATGACGCAGCACGCGCGCTTGCAGATCGCGCGCGCCGCCGTAGGGATCGAATAGCTCGCCAGTGTCTTCGTCGCGTGCGATCGCATTGATGGTGAAGTCGCGGCGCAGCAGGTCTTCTTCGAGCGTCACCGACGGGTCGGCATCCACCACGAAGCCACGATAGCCGCGCCCGGACTTGCGCTCGGTACGCGCCAACGCATATTCCTCACCGCTACGCGGATGCAGGAATACCGGGAAATCCTTCCCCACCGGTTTGAAGCCCAGGCTTTCCATCTGCGCCTGATCGGCACCGACCACGACCCAGTCGCGGTCGCCAGCAGGCTGACCAAGCAGGGCATCGCGGACTGCGCCGCCAACGAGATAGATCTTCATCGCCATATGATGCCCGATGCGGTGCGCGAGTCGAAACACCACGCATCGAGTGCTGACGGATTTCTGGCCAGAGTTCGGGGATAGCCAAGGGGCGCCAACATGCAAAATCTCTGCGTCTGGCGACGATTTGTCAGGGCGGATAGTTCAGTCGTCAAGCAGAGAGCGGCTGATCTGCGGTTTGGTTGCAGGGCCCTTGCCCGCCCACCATCGCGGGACACGCCGCAAGTACGTCCATGTAGGCTCTTACGCGGCATCCATGCCGCGTAAGGTCCCGCGACGGTGGGCGGGCAAGGACAAGTTGAGATGGTCGGTGTGCGAGATGCAAGCAGTGCATGACGTGTGTCATCTAGGTAATGGCGCGCCCAATCAGCTTCCAAAACAAGCAGAGGAATAAGCGGGCTTTTAACAAAGCAACCTGCAAACTTCCTGGTGCGGTGTCCTCGCCGATTGCGGGACCGTGTGGCGGCATGGATGCCGCCACCGAGCCTCCAGGGACGGATTCACGGCGTGTCCCGCGAGCGGCGAGGGCACCGCGCGCTCGACGGACTAAGCTTTTGACTGCACCTAACTTATGCAACGACCCTCGGTTGCCTTGAAGCGTTAGAGGATGTTGATACAACAGTCGTCAGCGAAGATTGTCTGATTTGCACCTTGGCCGCAGCGCAAAGACCCAAGCACGACTACCTCGTACGGCAGCCGTGCTCGTCGGCTAACTGGAGCTCAATCCTGCGCCGCGTTGTTGGCGGTCTGGCCCGGCGTGCACACCGGCTTCAAGCGCTTGTCCACCAGTTTGCCCATCAGCCGGTCGCTCAACGGCAGCATGTCGCCGTTGAGTTGCCAGTCGTAGATCACGCTGAAGGCCAACACACGCGCCACGTACTCGCGGGTTTCCTTGTAGCTGATGGTCTCTATCCAGAAGTCCGGCTCGAAGTTGGGCCGTTGCGATTGCCAGCGCCCGGTCGGCCCGGGGCCGGCGTTGTAGGCGGCGATGGTGAGGTAGGGCAGGCCGTAGGTGTTGAGCAACTGACGCAAATAGGCGGTGCCGATGGCGATGTTGGTGTCCGGCTCGTACAGGCTGGTGGCACCTGCGTAACCGGGCAAGGCGATGCCCTTTGCCACGGCGGCGCCGGTGCCCGGCAATACCTGCATCAGGCCCATTGCGTTGGCAGGCGAGCGGGCGCGTGGATTGAAAATGCTTTCGGCACGAATTTCTGCTGCCACCCAGGCCGGATCGATCGCGTTCTTGGCGGCTTCGCGGCGGATGCTGTCGTCGTGATGCAGCGGAAAGCGCAATGCATACAGCCGTTGTTCGTCCGGCTGCTTGCCGAGCGCGAACACCGCGCGATCGAACCAGCCGTTCTCGCTGGCCACTTTCACGGCCAGACGGCGTTGGGTGTCGTCGAAGCGGGTGGCGGCATCGTTCCACTCGGCCACCGCCCAACCGGGGCGGTCGATCTGGAACAACGCAATCGCGCGGATCAATGCCGGGTCACGCGCAACCGCGGCCTTGGCCTGCGGATTGTCCTTGGGCTCCCACGGACACAGCCGATAGGGCTGCTGCAGACGATCGGCGGCCAGAAAGCCGTGGAAGGTCGGCGATTGCGCGGCCGCACGATACAGCGGCTGTGCGGCCGCGGCAGCGCCGGTCTTCTCGGCCAGGCGCGCTTCGAAATACTGCCAGCGCGAGTCGCTGCGCTGGGTGGCGGACATCTTGCGGATCGCCGCCAATGCAGCCGGCCAGTCGCCACGCGACATCGCCTCACGCGCGCGCCATTCGTGCAGGCGTTCGTCGTACGAGGCATCGGGCACTGCGTTGAGGCGGCGCGCCGAATCCGGCAAGTACGAGGCCACTGTCCACAGCGCGATCTGGTACAGCACCTGGCCGCGCTGCGCCTCGCTAAAGCCGAGTGCGGTAGCCAGTTGCGGCAGCTGTTGCTCGGCCGCGTCCGGGTCGCTCTTGGCCAACTTGGCCAGCCCATCGACAGCGATGCCACGGCTGCGTTCGGTCTTGGGCCAACCCAGTGCACGCGGGTGCACCTTGTCCAGAAACGCGGCGTAATCGGTGGCTAACGCCAGATCGGCCACCGGCAGGCCGCGTGCGGCGGTGCGCATCACCGCAGGCAGTTGTGCATCGGCCGCCGCTTCCACGCGTTCCCAGCGCAATGCCGGGGTGAGATCCCCGCGCGACTCCAGCCCGGCAACGACCGGATCGCAGGCATCCGGCAGCGCCTTGCCGTTGCGCCATAGCGTGAGCGCATCGCGGCTCCATTGTGCATCGGCCTTGCCGGTGGCCTGACGCGCAGTGAGCTGTGCGCAGCGCAGGCCGAGGTTGTCGGTGGATTTCCAATTGGCCAGCAGCGTGGTCCAGTCCTGGCGACGCGCTACGGCCGGCAGCCAAGTGCTACGGAAGCTCTCCGCCACCGGTTGGCCCGCATAGCGCTGCAGAAACCCCTGCGCCTGCGCATTGGAAACGCTGTCGATGCTGCGCTTGAGCGTGGCGAATTCCAGCCAGCCATACAGCGGATGGCGACTCAAAGCACTGAGTTGACCGGCGTCGGATTGACCGCGCTCTGCAGCGGCGATGGCATCGCGCATGGCGGTGAGTTGCGGGTCCAGGCTTTGGGCATGCAGCGCAGTGCTGCCAAGGCACAGCAGGCCGACGAAAACAGTGGCGAGACGGGGGGCATAAGTCATTGCGCGATGATACCGAAGCACGCATGAGCGCTTGAGTGAATGCGCGTTGCAGCGCTGCGAACGCGCAGATCTCGGCGTGCAGGCGTAGCGCGTGAGGGCACGCGCAATTGCACGCTCGCGTTCAGGTGTTACGCCATGGCAACCACTGCGGCCTGCTGCGCAGTGCTGCACTGCCAGCTTGCGGCGCGTTAAGGTTTCGTTTAAAAGTTGGGGCGGACCGCAGGGCACGGGGGCGTGCGGATACTTGAAATCCTTCTGGAGAGAGAACGGATGAAGCGTCTGATTGCCCCTCATCGGTCATGCCTGGCCGTGCAGTTGTCGTTGTGTCTGATTCCCACACTCGCCTGGGCGCAACAGCCCGAGGCCGCCCCGAGTACGCGCACGCTCGACAGCGTGCAGGTCACCGGCACGCGCATCAAGACCGCCGAATTGCAGGGCCAGGTGCCGATCCAGACGCTCAATCGCGCCGACATCGAACGCACCGGCCTGACCTCGATCGGCGAGGTGCTGCAGGAACTCACCGCGTCCGGCTCGGCGCTCAATGCCAAGTTCAATTCGTCCGGCAACTTCGGCTTTCCGCCGGACGGCGGTGGTGTGGGTGCGGGCTCGGCGCAGGTGGATCTGCGCCATCTCGGGTCCAAGCGCGTGCTGGTGCTGGTGGATGGCATTCGCTGGGTCAACGAATCTTCGGCCTCCGGCGTGGGGTCGTCGACCGATCTCAACACCATTCCGCTGGCGATCGTGGAGCGCATCGAGGTGCTCGAAGACGGCGCTTCGTCGCTGTACGGTTCGGATGCGATTGCCGGCGTGGTCAACATCATCACCCGGCGCAGCTTCGACGGTGCGCAGGTCACGCTCAACTACGGGCAGTACGGCAAGGGCGATGGCGCCAATCAGGGTATGGACCTGGCCTGGGGCACCAGCGGCGAGGATTTCAGCCTGTTTCTGGGTGCCAGCTACGTCAAGCAGGACCCGATCTATGCACGCGACCGCGCGCAGGCCCGCTTTCCGATTCCGGGCACCGGGCTGACCTTCGCCAGCTCGGCAACGCCAGATGGGCGCTTCCAGTTCGTCGACCCCAACACCGGTGTGCGTCAGAACCTCACGCCCAATGCCGGTGTCGGCACGCCGCAATACGATGGCAGTGCGGGGTGTACACGCAGCGACGATTACCACTGTTTCGGCACCGCAGACCGCTACAACTTTGCCGAGCAGAATCTGTTGCTGACACCGTCCGAGCGCAAGGGTGTATTTGCGCAGTTTCGCTATTACTTCAACGACGATGTGCAGTGGTATGTCAAAGCGTTGGGCAATAGGCGCGAGTCGACCAACCAGGCCGCACCCGAGCCGATCTTTCTCGGCCCCGATGCAGGCACCGGCAATCCGCTGGCCGACAACATCGTGATTTCGGCGCTGAATCCGTTCAATCCATTCGGCTTTGAGTTGAACTCGGCTACCAACCTGATCCAGATCGGCCGCCGCCCGGTGGAAGGCGGGGCGCGTCGGTTCGAGCAGCAGGTCGATACGCAATACTTCGGCACCGGTCTGGTGGGCACCTTCGAAGGCGCGGCGCGCACGTGGTTCTGGGACGTCAACGGCATGTACAGCAAGAACAAGGCCGAGCAGACCAACTACGGCAGCTACAACCTGTTCAACATCAATCTGGGGTTGGGCGACCCGGCCGCGTGTGCGGCAGTGGCCGGCTGCGTGCCATTGGATATCTTCAGCGGCGCCGGCAGCATCACGCCAGAGATGTTGCGCTGGATCCAGCCGGTGGTGCGCGACCGCAGCCAGAACGAATTGAGCCTGTTCACCGCCAACCTCAGCAGCGAGTTGTTCCAGTTGCCCGGCGGTGCGGTGTCGTTCGCCACCGGCTACGAGTACCGCAAGTACGAGGGTTCGTATCAGCCCGATCCGCTCACCGTGGCCGGCCGCTACAACGGTGTGCCATCGCTGCCGACCTCGGGCAGTTACGACGTCAATGAAGCCTATCTCGAACTCAACGTCCCGATCTTCGCCAATTCGTCGTTGGGCGACAAACTCGATTTGAATATTGCCGGCCGCTATTCGGATTACTCCACCTTTGGCGGCGAGTTCACGCCAAAATACGGCCTGCGCTGGCAAGTCACCGACGAGTTGGTGCTGCGCACCAGTTATGCAGAAGGCTTCCGTGCGCCGACCATCGGTGAGTTGTTCGGTTCGGCGGCGCGCGCCGACCTGCAGTTGTCCGATCCATGTTCGATCGGGTTGGGCGGCACCGCGCCGCGCGGCAGTGCTGCCAACTGCGCTACGCTCGGTGCGCCGGTGGGCTATCAACAGGCCAATCAGCAGATCTCGGTCACCACGGGGGGCAACGAGCAGTTGGATCCTGAGCGCTCGCGCAGTTTCAGTGCCGGCTTCGTGTTTAGCCCGGGCTTTGCGAGCAATGCCAGTTGGTCGGATCGCCTCGATCTGGAGATGACGTTCTATCGCCATCATGTGGATGGGGCGATTCAGGCGATCAATGCGCAGACGCAGCTGGATCTGTGCGTGGATACGTTGGATGCGCTGTACTGCAACGGCATCACGCGTGCATCCACCGGGGGCATCAATGCGTTCAATAATCGGTTGACCAATCTGGGTTCGATCAAGACCGACGGTTGGGATGTGGATCTGTTCTGGACGCTGCCGGAAACCGGCTTGGGCCGCTTCAAGTTGTCGTGGCAGAACACCTTCGTGGGCCGTTACGAGGCGCTCGGTGCAGTAGGGCAACGGCAGCCGCAAGGTCCAGGCATCGAGGTGGTGGATAGCGCGATTCCCGAGTGGACCAGCAACGCGGTGTTGGATTGGTCGTTGGGCAATTGGACGGCATCATGGACGGCGCGCCACATTTCCAAACTCACCGAGCAATGCGGCGATGCGGTGGAATTTGCGGTGTGTTCCGATCCTGCCGTGGGCACCAATCGGCTAGATGCGATCACCTATCACGATGCGCAGGTGGGTTATCGCGTCGATTGGCTCAAGGGTCTGCAACTGACGGCTGGCTTGAACAACGTGTTCGACAAGGATCCGCCGCTCTGCCTGTCGTGCTCACTCAATGGCTATGACGCGTCCACTTACGACATTCCCGGTGGGCGCTTCTGGTATGCACGTGTGGATTTGAAGTTTTAGTCCATCAGGTCGGGTCGGTCGTAAAGCGGAGAGCGGGTGATCTGCGGCTTGGCTGTGGGGCCCTTGCCCGCCCACCATCGCGGGACACGCCGCAAGTACGTCCGTGTAGGCTCTTACGCGGCATCCATGCCGCGTAAGGTCCCGCGATGGTGGGCGGGCAAGGACCAGTCGAGATGGTCGGTGCGCATGGTTGCAAGCAAGGCATGGTGTGTTGTTTGGATAACGCCGCGGCCGATCAGCTTCGCAACGCAAAACGCAACGCGATCAACAGGTAGGCCTTCATCAAACTACCGACCAACTTTCTGGTGCGGTGTCCTCACCGATTGCGGGACCGTGTGGCGGCATGGATGCCGCCACCGAGCCTACATGGACGTACTTGCGGCGTGTCCCGCGAGCGGTGAGGGCACCGCGCCCTCGACTACCCAGGTTCACGGCCGCCGCAGTTACCAGTTCACCTTGCGAGCAGGTTGAATCGCGGCCTTTACTAGGGCCTGTTAACACATCCGAAGCCCATCAACGACTAGGACGAAGCTGAGGAATCCAAGGAACATGACATCCAGCTTCTCGAAGCGCGAGAAAATCCGGCGGTAGCCTTTCAAGCGACGGAACAGTCTCTCCACTTCGTTACGCCGCTTGTACATCTCCCGGTTGTATTCCCAAGGCTCGACCCGATTGGATTTCGGCGGGACCACCGGCACGAAGCCAAGATCGAGCGCCAACTGGCGGGTTTCGTTGCCTTCGTAAGCACGGTCCATCAACAAATGAATCGGCCGCTCCACTGGCCCCAGGTGTTCAAGCAACGCGCGGCCTGCAGGTGCGTCATGCACGTTGCCAGGCGTCAATCCAAAGGTGATGGCTGTTCGAGCATCTGCGGCAACCATATGAATCTTGGTGTTCCATCCACCGCGAGACTTGCCGACGGCCTGCGGGCCGTTTTTTTTAATGCACCCGTGCCATCGGGATGGACCTTGACGCTGGTGGAGTCCAGCGAGACTGCTTCGATCTTGATGCGCACGATCTGGGACTTCTGCAATTGGGCGAACATCCGGTCCAGCACACCCGCCTTGGCCCAACGGTTCATGCGTGTGTAGACCGTATGCCAGTTGCCAAAGCGCTTGGGTAGGCCGCGCCATTTGCAGCCATGCTCGGCAACGTAAAGGATGGCGTTGACCACTTGCAGGTTGGTCATGCTGACATTGCCGCGCTGCGCCGGCAGGCAGTGTTCGATCAGAGAAAATTGTGCTGGCGTGATCTCCATGCCCAATAGTTTAATCGCTCGGGCCATTAGTGTTAACAGGCCCTAAATGCAGATCACCCACGCACAGGCGCATCGCCCGCCACGTAGTAGTCCGCCGTACTGCGTGGCAATGGCGTGCGGCCACGCATGCGGTCGGCGATCTTCTCGGCGATCATGATCGTGGTGGCGTTGAGGTTGCCGGTGATGATGCGCGGCATGATCGAGGCATCGATCACGCGCAGGCCTTCCATGCCGTGCACGCGGCCCTGTCCATCGACCACCGCCATATCGTCGGTACCCATCGCGCAGGAGCAGGAGGGATGGTAGGCCGTCTCTGCACGCGCACGCACGAAGGCGTCGAGTTCGGCATCGGTCTTGCAGTCCGCGCTCGGGCTGATCTCGCGGCCGCGGTAAGCGTCGAGTGCGGGTTGGGCGATGATCTCGCGGGTGATGCGGATCGCATCGCGAAATTCCTGCCAATCCTGATCGGTGGATTGGTAGTTGAACAGGATCGACGGATGCTGGCGCGGGTCGCGCGATTTGGCATGCACGCGTCCACGGCTGGGCGTGCGCATCGAGCCCACATGCGCCTGGAAACCGTGTTCCTTCACCGCATTGCTTCCGTTGTAGTTGATCGCCACCGGTAGGAAGTGGTACTGAATGTTGGGCCAGTCGAATTCCTCGCGCGTGCGAATGAAACCGCCTGCTTCGAACTGATTGCTGGCACCGGTGCCGCTGCCGGCGAACAACCACTCCGCGCCGATCGCCGGTTGGTTCCACCATTGCAATGCCGGATACAACGACACCGGCTTGGTGCAGGCGTACTGGATGTAAACCTCCAGGTGATCCTGCAAGTTCTGGCCGACGCCCGGCAGATCGTGCACCAGTTGCACATCGAGTGCGCGCAATAGATCGGGCGCGCCGACACCTGAGCGTTGCAACAGCTGCGGCGATGCAATCGCGCCAGCGCACACCAATACTTCGCGGCGTGCACGCGCGTCGATGCCGTCGCTGCTGTTGCCGACCAGATAATGCACGCCGATCGCACGCTTGCCGGCAAACAGGATGCGATCGGTGGTGGCATGGGTGACGATGTGCAAGCCATCGCGCGGACGCGCCATGTCCAGATAGCCGCGCGCCGTGCTTGCGCGACGCCCTTGCGGCGTCACCGTGCGGTCCATCGGCCCGAAGCCTTCCTGCTGATAGCCGTTGAGGTCGTCGGTACGCGGGTACCCGGCCTGCACGCCGGCATCGACCATGGCCTGGAACAGCACGTTGTTGTCGTTCTTCGGCGTGGCCACGCTCACCGGGCCTTCGCCGCCGTGATAATCGTTTGCGCCGATGTCGCGCGTCTCGGCCTTGCGGAAGTACGGCAATACATCGCGGTAACTCCAGTCTTCCAGGCCCGGCCGCTTGGCCCAGTGGTCGAAATCCAGGGCATTGCCGCGGATGTAGCACATGCCGTTGATCAACGACGACCCGCCCAGCCCTTTGCCGCGGCCGCACTCCATGCGCCGGTTGTCCATATGCGGCTCCGGCTCGGTTTCATAGGCCCAGTTATAGCGGCGTCCCTGCAGCGGGAAGGCGAGTGCGGCCGGCATCTGGGTGCGGAAATCCAGCCGATAATCGGGCCCGCCGGCCTCCAGCAGCAACACGCTGACGCCCGGGTCTTCGGTCAGGCGCGCGGCCAGCACGTTGCCCGCCGAGCCGGCGCCGATGATGATGTAGTCGTATTCGCGTTGCATGGTGTTCTCCTGTTGCGGCGCCGGCTTGAAGCGGCTTTCAAAACGATTGCGCGGTGGGGCATCGATGCCTGTGCCCGAAACGGCAGCACTGCCCGCGCGCTGCGGCTTGTGCATGTCGCCGATGGTGCCGGCGACTGCCTGCCAGGTGGTGTCAGCCGCTCAAAACACCGACGCGTAGCGTTCCAGTTCGACCTGGACAGACTTGGTACGCGTGTAGGCCTGCAAGGTGGCCAGCCCGTTTTCGCGGCCCACACCGGATTGCTTGTAGCCACCAACCGGCATCGGTGCCGGCGATTCGCCCCAGGTGTTGATCCAGCAGATGCCCGCTTCCAGGCGATGAATCAGACGATGCGCGCGTGCAAGATCCGGCGTCACCACGCCTGCGGCCAGGCCGTACGTGGTGGCGTTTGCGCGTGTGATCGCTTCGTCCTCGTCGTCGTAGGTGAGCAGGCTCAAGACCGGCCCGAAGATTTCTTCGCGCACGATGGTCATCACGTCGGTGCAATCGCTGAAGATGGTCGGTGCGATGTAGCAGCCTTGTGCCAGCGCACCATCGCGCAGACGCTGCCCACCGCACAGCAAGCGCGCGCCTTCGGCCTTGCCTTGTTCGATGTAGTCCAGCACGCGCTGCATATGCGCGGCGCTGACCATCGGGCCGAAGGTGGTGCGCGCATCCAGCGGGTCGCCGATCTGGATGCGTTGCACGCGTGCCAGCAGCCGCGCTTCGAAGGCGTTGCGCAGCGCGCGCGGTACGAACACGCGCGTGCCATTGGTGCACACCTGCCCGGAACTGTAGAAGTTGGCCATCATGGCGATGTCGGCAGCCAGATCCAGATCGGCATCGGCGCAGACGATCAGCGGCGACTTGCCGCCCAGTTCCATGGTCACGTCTTTCAACGATGAACTCGATGCGCTGGCCATCACTTTGCGTCCGGTCGCGGTGCCGCCGGTGAAGCTGATCTTTTCGATCTGCGGATGTTCGGTGAGCGCGGTGCCCACACTGGCCCCGTCGCCGGGCAGCACGTTGAACACGCCATCGGGCAGGCCGGCTTCGGTGAAAATTTCAGCCAGCTTGAGTGCGGTCAGTGGCGTCACTTCGCTGGGTTTGAAGATCATTGCGTTGCCGGCCGCCAGTGCAGGTGCGGCCTTCCACAGCGCAATCTGGATCGGGTAATTCCACGCGCCGATCGCGCCCACCACGCCAAGTGGCTCGTGGCGCGTGTAGAAGAAGCTGCCTTCGCGCAACGGTACCTGCACGCCCTGCAGCGCGTGCGCCACGCCTGCGTAGTACTCCAGCACATCTGCGCCGGTGACGATGTCCACGCTGCGGGTTTCGCTCAGCGGCTTGCCGGTGTTGAGGGTTTCCAGTTCGGCCAGTGCGTCGTTGCGCTCGCGCAGCAACGCCACCGCGCGCAGCAGGATGCGCGAGCGTTCCACCGTGGTCAGTGCCGCCCATTGCTGTTGGCCGGCCTTGGCGCTATCTACCGCCGCGTCCAGATCGTCGGCGCCGGCGTTGTGCACATTGGCCAGCACTTCGCCGGTGGCAGGGTTGATGACCTCGAAGGTGTGACCGCCGCGGGCGGGAACATAACGGCCGCCGATATACAGCAACTGGTCGGGAAAACGTGGCATGACAAACCTCCTGTGGGGCGCACGCGGCAGCGGCGGCACCTCAGCGCGTGAGATGCAGAAACTGCAGATGGCGCTCGTATTGATCGATGATGTCGTTGATGATCTGCTCGCGGCTGTAACCGACCAGGTCGTAATCCTGGCTGCCTTCGTACAGATACACCTCGGCGCGGTAATAGCGTTGGTTGCGCAGGCGTTGCGCGGCGAACGAGGGCGTGAGGTAGCCGCGCATCACCACCTGGTAGCGGAAGCCTTGCTGCTCGCCGTGATCGACGCTGATTTCCATATCGTCGTCGTCCAGCCGGCTGCTGACCTGCCAGCCTTCTTCCTGCAGCTGTGTGGTGACCGCTTCGATCGCCGGCCGCACCTGGTCGTGCATGAAGCGATAGACCTCATCGCGCGCGGGGAAATGCATCGCCTGGCCCAGCCGCTGACGCCAGCCGCGGTGATTGCGCGATTGCCCGATCAACGGACTGGGGCTGTAGAGCTGCGCGCGTTTGCGTTGCGATTCTTCGCTGAGTGCGCGCGACAAGCCCCACGCCATCAGCAACAGCACGGCAGAGAACGGCAGCGAGGCCAGCACCACCGCTGATTTCAATGCGTCCATGCTGCCGGCAAGCAAGAGACCAGCGGTGACCACGGCGGTGAGCACGCCCCAGAACACGCGCAGCCAGCGCGGGCCATCGTCGTGCGGCTCGCCTCCATGCGAGGACAAGGTAGACAACACCACCGTGCCGGAATCGGCAGAGGTCACGAAGAACACGAAGCTGACCGCCACCGTCACCGTGATCACCGTGCGGCTCCACGGGTAGCCCTGCAGCAGCGAATACAGCACCGTCTGCGGGGCATCGATGGCCTGTTGCGCCAGTGCGCCCTGGCCGTGATGCAGCAACTGATCCAGCGCGCTGTTGCCGAAGATCGACAGCCACGCCAGCGTGAAGCCGAGCGGGATCAGCAACACCCCGAGCACGAACTCGCGAATGGTGCGCCCGCGCGAAATGCGCGCAATGAACAGCCCCACGAACGGTGCCCAGCCGATCCACCAGGCCCAATAGAACACCGTCCAGTTGCCCAGCCAATCGCTGCGCCCGCCGTAGGCATACACGTCGAAACTCTTGTTGACCACACTGCCCAGGTAGTCGCCCAGGTTCTGTATCAGCGCGTTGAGCAGATATTGCGTGGGGCCGGCAAACAGCATGAACAGCAGCAGCGCGATCGCCAGCAGCATGTTGATGTCCGACATCCAGCGCACGCCTTTTTCCACGCCGGACACCGCCACCAGAATGGCCGCGCCCATCATCGCCACGATCAACGCGACCTGCACCCAGTGCGTATGCGGCACATCGAACAAGGTGCTCAGCCCGGCATTGAGATGCAGCACGCCAAAGCCCATGTCCGCACCGATACCGAACACGGTGGCCACGATGCCCAGCGCATCCACGGTGTAACCGATCGGCCCGTTGATGCGCTTGCCGATCAGCGGATACAGCGCCGAGCGCAAGGCCAACGGCAAGTTGTGCCGGAACGCGAAGTAGGCCAGTGCCATCGCCGCCAGCGCGAACACGCCCCAGCCATGCAGGCCCCAATGCAGGAACAGCAACTGCATCGCCTGACGTGCGGAGGCTTCGCCGCTGCCGGTGCCGCTTTGTGGCGGTTGCAGATAATGGGTGAGCGGTTCGGAGACGCAGAAGAAGAACAAGGTGATGCTGATGCCGGCGGCGAACAGCATGCCCGCCCAGGAGAGATAGCTGAATTCCGGTTCGTCGTGGTCGGCGCCGAGCTTGATGTTGCCGTAGCTGGACAAGGCCACGCCGAGCACGAACACCAGGTACACCGTCATCGCCAGCAGGTAGTACCAGCCGACATTGCGCGAGGCCCAGGTCTGCGCATCCAGCAGCACGCGGCCTGCATCCAACGGAAACAACGACACCAGCAACGCAAACGTACAGACCACCGTTGCCGCCAACACGAATACCGGACGCAAGGTGCGCACCGGTGCCAGTTGCGGCTCTACCGCACTCATACCAGCGCACTCATAAGAGGCGTGTCACGGACTGTGCTCCCAACGAAAAACCGCCTGCGTTATCGCACAGGCGGTGTCGAGGGGGTGTCATCGGTCGAGTTCGCCTATGCGAACCCGTAGCCACTTTTCGCGGTATTCAACGCAGCAACTGGGTCGGCACGCGGATATCCATGCCAACCGCCAGATGATCTGAAAACGCGGCGGGAATCGCTTCGATGCGTTCGATCGTCAGACTGTCGCTGACCAGAATATGGTCGATCGCCCGATCCGGGCGCCAACTCGGAAAGGTGTGCACCTCGCAGCTCGGTGGCTGCAACCGCGTATGCCGATACAGCGCCTGCATCTCCGGCCGGTCGGCCATGCAATTGAAATCGCCCATCAACATCGCGTTGGGATGCTCGGACAACAGCTCGGCGATGAAGGCCAGTTGCGCCATGCGCGAATTGGCGCCCAGCGACAGATGTGCCACTGCCACCGCCAAGCCGTCGCGACCTTCGCCGAATTTGGCCAGCAGGATGCCGCGCCCGCCGATCCGGCCGGGCAGGGCGTGGTCCTGTACTTCCAGCGGTTGCAGCTTGCTGAGCAGCCCATTCGCGCTGGAGGCCACCCCGCCCATGCGGCGGTTGGGTTGGTGGCTCCAGTAATCGAAGCCGGCGCGCTCGGCCAGGTAGTGGGTCTGGTTGGTGAAGCCCGAGCGCAGGCTGCCCGGGTCCGCCTCCTGCAAGCCTACGATGTCGCGTTCGCCGGCCAGCTTGGCGATGCTGTCCAGGCTGGTGCGCTTGCTGCCCAGCGGCAGCGCGTGCGACCAGCTGCGCGTGACGTAATCGCTGTAACGGCGGGTGCTGGAGCCGGCCTGGATATTGGCGGTCAGCACCCGCAGGGTGCGCGAATCCGAAGCGTTCACTGGATGGCGATCGCTCGGGTCACTTGGCCAGCGTGGCGCGTTCGCGCGCGATCAGGTGATCGGCAATGCGCAACATGTCCGGGAAGCTCTGGCCCTTGACCAGGTACTTGCCGTTGACGATCAACGACGGGGTGCCGGTGAGCTTGCTGCGGGTGGCGAACTGCTTGGCGCGGTTGGTCTTGGCCGACACGCCGAAGCTGCTCATGGTGTCGATGAAGGTCTTCTGGTCCACGCCGTACTTGGCGTAGAACGCGGCGATGTCCTGCACCGAGTCCTTGCCGCGCTCGCCCTTGAGGGTCTGCTCGGTATGGATGGCCTTGTACAGCGCTTCGTGGGTCTTCTCCTGCACGCCCAGCGTTTCGGCGGCATAGAAGGCGCGGCCGTAGTCGTCCCACGGGCCACCGAACATCGCCGGCACGTAGACGAAATGCACGTCCGAGGGCAAACCGGCCTTCCACGGCCCGATCAGCGGCTGGAACGCATTGCAGGCAGGGCAGACATAGCCGAACACCTCGGCCACTTCGATCTTGCCGGCGGCCTGCTGGTACGGCTGGCCACCTTCGATATCCAGATAGTCGGTGCCGGCGACCGGCTCGGGGCCGTTCGGTGCACGCGGGGCGGCGCTGGGCGCGGCGGCGGGCGGTGTGCTGGCGCTCTCGCCGACGGCCGGCGGTGCGGCGGGGTCTGCGGCCGGCGTGGCAGCAGCCGGAGCAGTCGCGGTGTCAGCGGCCGGCGTGGCAGCGGCAGGTGCGGTGTCGGACGAACCGTCCTGGGCCTTGCAGGCGACCATGATCGGCAGCAGCGCCATCAGCGTCAGGGCGAAGCGGGTCTTCATCGGATTGGATCTCCAGCGTGGGGCGAGAAAAGGGCCGGACGGCCGCGGGGCGCATGATGCCACGGGCGGCCGTCGGTGGCGGTTACGCGGTTCAGCGCTTGGCAGGCGCAGCGTGCTCGCGGGCGATCAGATAGTCGGCCACGCGCAGCATGTCCGGGTAATTGCGCGCGCCGATCAGATAGCGCCCGTTGATGATGATGGCCGGGGTGCCGGGGAGCTTGCTGCGCTTGGCGAAGTCGCGCGCGGCATCAAGCTTGGCGTCCACCGCCGCGCTCTTGTAGGTCTCGACGAAGCGCTGCTGCGGCACGCCGTAGTCGGCGTAGAACGCCGCCAGTTCTTCCGGTGCCACGTTCTGCGAGGGCACGCTCTGCTTTTCGTGGATCGCCTCGAACATGGCGCGATGGCTGCGCTTGGCCACGCCCAGGATGTCGGCGGCAAAGTAGGCGCGCGCGAATGCATCCCAGAACCCGCCGAATGCCGCCGGCACCGGGGTGAAGCGCACATAGGACGGCTGCTTGGCCACCCAGGCCTCCAGGGTTGGCTCGAAGTGCGCGCAGTGCGGGCAGGTGTAGCCGAACACCTCGGTCACTTCGACCTTGCCGGCCAGCGGCGCGTACGGCTGGCCGCCGTCGATCACGATGTAGTCGTCGCCTTCGACCGGCGGTGCGTTCTTGTCGGCGGCGCAGGCCGCCAGCGGCAGCAGGATCAACAACAGCAGGGACAGACGGGAAAACAGCTTCATGCAGGCTCCGTGGGGATATGGGGAGGACGGGAAACGACGACGCCGGTCGCGGGACCGGCGTCGTGAAGCGGTGTGGCAGCCGTAGCGTTCAACTCATGAGCGTGCGGGCGTCCCGGCAGCGGGTGCTTGCGCGGCGGCCGCATCGTCGGCGCGGTCGTGCAGACCTTGCAGGTAGCTGGCCAGTGCCTGGATCTCCTGCTCGGTCAGCGGGTGCGCTACCTGCGCCATGATATTGAACAGCGCCGGGTTGCGCTCCTGGGTGGTGCCGGCCTGGTATTCCTTCAGGCGCCGTGCCACGTACTCGGCATGCTGGCCGCCCAGGCGCGGATACGCCGGGCCCGGATTGCCGCTGCCGGACGGGCCATGGCAGGCCATGCAGGCCGGCACGCCGCGTGCGATGTCGCCACCGCGGTAAAGCTTCTCGCCAACCTCGTAAAACTTCAGGCCCTGGTACGGCCCCTCGTTGACCACCGCATCGTCGGCCACCCCGGCGGCAGACTTCTGGGTGGCGAAGTAGGCGCCCAGGTCGCGCATGTCCTGCGCAGAGAGGTCCTTGACGAACGGCACCATCACCGCCGCCATGCCGCTATTGCGCTCGCCGCTGGCGATCAGGGCCACTTGATGCGCCACGTAGCGCTCGGTCTGGCCGGCGATGCGCGGGTAGATGGCGACGGCCGGGTTGCCGTCCGGGCCATGGCAGGCCGCGCAGGCAGCGGCCTTGGTCTGGCCGGCCTTGGCATCGCCCCAGGTGGTCTTGGACAGGTCCACCTCCAACGGCGCAACGCGCACAGGTGGCGGATCGGGGATCGGCGTCACCGCCGATTGCGCAAACGCCACGGCGGCAATAACCGGCACGGCGAGGGCGGCGAGGACAAGCACACGAGCATGGCGCATCAGCTAAAGCTCCGTATGGACCCGACCTGCGCGCGTTTGATGCTGGCTGTGGCAGGCGTGCTTCGATTATCGACACGCCTTTGCGCCAGGGTCAACGAACAGTGCAGCAAAACCGCCGGGCGCCGAACGTGCGATCCTAGGGGGATGTCGCTCCTTATCGAACAAGCCCGCTACCACCTGTCCGCCCATAACGCCCGGCAATTGCCGGACGATGGCGGCTACGAGGTCGCCTTCGCCGGCCGCTCAAACGCCGGAAAATCCAGCGCGCTCAACGCGCTGACCCGCCAGAACGCGCTCGCCCGTGTGTCCAAGACCCCTGGTCGTACCCAGCAGTTGGTGTTCTTCCAGATCCAGCCCGAGCGCTGCCTGGTGGATCTGCCCGGTTACGGCTACGCCAAGGTGCCGCAGGATCTGCAGGCGCACTGGCAGGCCTTCATCGACCGCTATTTCCGCACCCGCGAAGCCTTGCGCGGGTTGGTGGTGGTGATGGACATCCGCCACCCGCTCAAGGATTACGACCTGCAGATGCTCGGCTATGCCGCCGAACGCGGCCTGCCCGCGCACGGGTTGCTGACCAAGGCCGACAAGCTCGGCCGTGGCCAGCAGATGCAGACCCTGCAGAAGGTCAAGAAAGAAGTGACCTCGCGCTTTGGCGACAGCGTGACCGTGCAGACCTACTCCGGCGAATCGCGCCAGGGCGTGGACGAACTGCGCGGCATCGTCGGCGGCTGGCTGGGCCTGGATGGCGCGCCGCCTGCAGCGGAGGGTGAGCCGGGCCGGGCGCCATGACGCCTGGCCCTGCGGGCAGTCCACAACGGCGAGCCAGGGCTCGCCGTTTTCATTTGCGGCATCGGTATCGGGGCCGGGCGACGCCGGGCTGCGCTGCGGGACAGGGACCTTGCCTGGGTGCCCCATCGCTCAAGGCGTCGCCGGCACGGGGCCGAATTCGGTCGGCACCCAGGCGAACGCGTTGCCCTCGCGGCGCACGTGGCCCAGGCCCGGAAACGGCAGATGCGCGCCGGCCACCCACCAACGGCCGTCGGCCGCCTGCGCCAGCATGCTGCGACGTGAGGCAATGGCCTTGCTGCGGTTGCTGTCGGCCTCGAACGATGCATCCGGCTGGGCAAACTGCACCGCGTGGTAGTGCAACACATCGCCCCACACCAGCAGCGTGTTGCCGGCGCCGCCGTCAAAGCGATACGACACGTGGCCGGGCGTGTGGCCCTGGCTGTCCAGGGCAGTGATGCCGGCCGGCAATGCGGTCTTGCCCGGCTGGAAACGGCGCAGCCGACCCTGGGCCTGATAGGGCGCTGCCGCCGCGCGCGCCAGCGGAAAGGCGAACTGCAGCATCGGCGCGGCACCGGCCTCCGAAGCGGGATCCAGCCAGTACGCGGCATCGGCGTCGGACAGCCACACCGTGGCGTTGGGAAATGCCGGGGTGCCCTGCGCACCGAGCAGGCCGCACAGGTGGTCCGGATGCGCGTGGGTGAGCAGCACATCGTCGACCTGGGCCGGGTCGTAGCCGGCGGCGCGCAGGTTGGTCAGCACTTGGCCCAGGCCGGGGCCAAGGCACTGGGCAGTGCCGGTATCGACCAGGCTGAGGTGGCTGCCGTCCTGGATCAGATAGGCGTTGACTGCCGTCTGCAGGCCCTTGTCGTCTTCGGGCACGTAGCCCTGCGCGAGCAGGCGATCGCGCTCTGCCGTGTCCACATTGGACAGCTGTTGACGCGTCAATGCGACGCTGCCGTCGAACAACGCAGTGACGCGCAGCGTGCCGATGCGCTGCAGGTAAAAGCCGGGAACCTGTGCATGGGTGGACGCGGGCGCAGCGGCGTGCGCCAGCGTGGCGCTTGCGGCGAGCAATAGCGGCGCCAGCGAACGCAGTAAGGAAACAGACATGAGCAACTCCAGGGCAGGCGGCAACCGCCGCGATGTCGCCATGCTGGCGGCAGCGACTTGCGCGATTCGCTCATTGCGCTGCGCGAAGCGCTCGCTGCAGCGATCTAGCGGCTGTTGCCGATGCTGGCCGGATCCAGCCCGTAACGCTGCTGGAAGCGCTGACTGAAGCTGCGGGTGGAGCGATAGCCTGCACGCGCGGCCACGGTCTTGAGCGGCCAGCGTGTGGTGTAGAGCAGGGCCATCGCATGCGCGAGCCGCGCGTCGGTGATCAGCTCGCGCAGCGAGCAGTGTTCTGCGGCCAGATGCCGGCGCAAGGTGGCACCACTGATGCCCAGGCTGTCTTCGACATCGCGTGAGCGCCAAGCCCGCTGTGGCTGCGCGGTGATCAACGTGCGCACCTGCGAGGCGAGACTTGGTGCGGGCGGCAACAGCAGGCCGCCGTGACCACGGCGGCACAAGCTGATCACCAGCGAGGCCAGCGCCAGGCGTGCTTCGGTATACAGGCCGTGTTGCAGCGCATCGCGCCATTGCCGCAGCGTCGGGCCGAAATCGATCGCCGGCAGCCGCGCGATGTCGTCGCCGGCCTCGGGTAGCGGCTCGTTCCACAACGCGCGCGCAGCAGCAAGCGCCTCTTCGCAGAGTGGCACCACCGCGCTCAGGTAGAGCCCGGTTAGCGGGTCGGGCGTGTTGATCACATCGATCCGGCAATGGCGCGTCACCAGGAACAGATCGCCCGGCACGAACTCCAGCGATTGGGTTGCGGTCCGCACGTGTTTGCGGCCCTGCAGCAGAATCGCAAATTGCGCCTGGGTCAGGTCCACCGAGCGCGCGCCGTGTGCGCGCCGCGCGCTCACGCAGGCAAAGCCTTCGGCGCGCTCGCAGTGCATCAGGCTGGCCATCTGCGCAAGCAGGGCGTCGGTGGGTGTGGGCGCAACAGTCATGGCCGGGCGATGCTACAGGATCGTGTACGCATGTCTTTGGCTGGAACAGCGCCGCGGTTGCCGCGCTATTGCACGCATGGATGCTGGCCTCGCATGGCCATCTGGCATCTTGAGGGCTGCGGCGCTGCCGGACCTTGACCAGCCCCGGTCATGCCTGCGCTTGTCGCTGTGTGCGTGAAGTCCCGGCAGGTGATGCCAGCGCGACGGTGGGCGTTCGCCTGCATCTGCATGCAGTAAGCATGGATGGAAATCTAAGACCCGGCCGATGGCGGCAATTCTTCCATGTTGGGCGGTTATAGTGCGGGCCTTGCGGTGGCTGGGGAGGATCCCCACATCGTTCCCCTTTCATCTCTGCGAGCCTGCCCTTGTCGAGTCCCAGCCACGTTGCCGAAACGCCGATCACCGAACGCGCGGAGCTGGTCCAGGTGCTTGCCTCTGGCGAGAAGCCCAGCGCGGACTGGCGGATCGGCACCGAGCACGAAAAGTTCGGCTTCCAGCTCGACGACCTGCGCGCGCCCACCTTTGAAGGCGCGCGCGGCATCCAGGCGCTGCTGACCGGCTTGACCCGCTTCGGCTGGGAGCCGGTGCAGGAAAACGGCCACACCATCGCGCTGCTGCGCGACGGCGCCTCGGTGACGCTGGAGCCGGCCGGGCAGCTGGAACTCTCCGGCGCAGCGGTCGAGACCCTGCATCACACCTGCGTGGAAACCGGCACCCATCTGGACGAAGTGGCGCAGGTTGCCGGCGAGTTGCAGTTGGGGTTCCTGGGCATGGGTTTCCAGCCGAAGTGGCGCCGCGACCAGATGCCGTGGATGCCCAAGGGTCGCTACCAGATCATGAAGAACTACATGCCCAAGGTCGGCTCGCTCGGCCTGGACATGATGACGCGCACCTGCACGGTGCAGGTCAATCTGGATTACGCCACCGAAGCGGACATGGTGAAGAAGTTCCGCGTGTCGCTGGCGCTGCAGCCGATCGCCACCGCATTGTTCGCCGATTCGCCGTTCACCGAAGGCAAGCCCAACGGGTACCTCAGCTACCGCTCGCACATCTGGACCGACACCGACGCCGATCGCACCGGCATGCTGGACTTCGTATTCGAAGACGGCTTCAGCTACGAGCGCTACGTCGATTATCTGCTCGATGTGCCGATGTATTTTTCTTACCGCGACGGTGTGTATGTCGATGCCAGCGGGCAGAGCTTTCGCGATTTCATGCAAGGCAAGCTGCCGGCATTGCCGGGTGCATTGCCGACGCTGCGCGATTGGTCGGACCACATGACCACCGCGTTCCCGGAAGTGCGTTTGAAAAAGTATCTGGAAATGCGCGGCGCCGATGCCGGCCCGTGGGACCGCCTGTGCGCGCTGTCGGCGTTCTGGGTGGGGCTGCTATACGACGACACCGCGCTGGATGCGGCCTGGGATCTGGTCAAGGACTTCAGCCCCACCGAGCGTCATGCGCTGCGCGATGGTGTGCCAAAGCATGCGCTCGGGCTGCCGTTCCGTCACGGCACGGTGCGCGATTTGGCCGTGGAAGCGGTCAAGATCGCGCGCGAAGGCCTGCGTCGGCGGGCGCGCTTGAATGCCGACGATCAGGACGAAACCGGCTTTGTGGATGTGATCGCCGAGATCGCCGAAAGCGGTGTCACCGCCGCCGAGCGCAAGCTGGCGCTGTATCACGGTGCATGGAACGGCGATATCGATCGGGTGTTCCGCGAGTTTGCGTACTGAGTGAGTAAGCGTGGGTTGAAGGGCTGCGGTGGGTTGCCGATGTGGCGCGCCGCTGCAGTTCTGCCCGACTTGACCTGAGTGCGATGAGGCGCCATTAGCTGCCGCCTCATCGCGCATGCGGTGCTCCGGCGACCTCCCGTCGCGGCGATCTCGGTAGCGTGACACGCAGGCGATGGCATCACGCGCGCGCTGCCGCACTCGCAATCAGAGCGTCCGGGTCCGGTAAAGACCCTCGATCCGATCCAGGCTTAGCGCCGTTCCGGCATGCACGGCAGGCGCACCGTCACCCGCAGACCGCCGCCAGCACGGTTGTCCAGGCGCAGATCGCCGCCATGCGCCAGCACGATGCTGTGCGCCACTGACAAGCCCAGCCCGATGCCGCCGGTATCGCGGTTGCGCGAGGACTCGCCACGTACGAACGGCAACAGCAACTGTTCGCGCTGGGTCGGGTCGATGCCGGGGCCGTCGTCGTCGATCCACAGCACGCCGTCTTCGCCGTCACGCTGCAGTTGCAGGCGCGCACGCTTCCCGTATTTCAGCGCGTTCTCCAGCAGGTTCATCACTGCGCGCCGCAAGGCCAGCGGGTCGCCGTCCAGGGTGATTTCCGGACCGGGCAACAGCTCGGCGTCGGCACCGATGTCGGTGGCGTTGTCGACCACGCTTTCCACCAGCAGGCGCAGATCCAGCGGCGCGCGTTCGCCGCGGTGGCGATCGTTCTGGATGAAATCCAGCGCGGCGGAAATCATCGCCTTCATCTCGTCGATGTCGGCCAGTGCCTTGTCGCGTAGCGGTGGCTGCAGGCCGTCCAGGCGGAACGACAGGCGCGCCAGCGGCGTGCGCAAGTCGTGCGCGATCGCCGCCACCATGTGGGTGCGCTCGTTGATCAGGCGGTTCAGGCGCGCCTGCATCGCATTGAACGAGTCGGCCGCGCGCACGATCTCCGGCGGGCCGCTGCGTTGCAGTGCGGCGGCATCCGGGTTGCGGCCCAGCCGGTCGGCGGCTTCGGCAAAGCGCTTGATCGGCGCCGACAGCGCACGCGAGAACCACCACGCCAGCGGCACGTTGGCCAGCAGGCCGGCCAGGAACAGCAGCACCACGTGGGTCTTGAACTCGGCCGACAGCCGCCGTGGCGGCGATTCCACCGTGCGCCAGCGGCCATCGGGCTGCTGCAGCGCGGCGGTGAAGCCGTCCAGCAGTGGCATGCCCGGGGTCAGGCGCTCGCTTTCCCAGGCGCCGGGGGTGTCGTCCGGGCGCAGTCCGTTGCCGAACGGCGAGGCGCCAGGGTGGCGATCGCGCGGCCAGTCGCCTGGTGCCGGCGGCGATCTCTGCAAGGCATCGCGGCGATTGCCGTCAGCGCTGCCATCGCCGTCGTTGGCCTCGGACGCCTGCGCTTGGCCCGGCATGCGCGGCGGCCGCGACATGCCGACGCGCGGGCCCGGGCGATCGTCGGCGCTGCGGTAGAAGCGCACGCGCTGCTCGGGCACATCCAGCCAATGCGCCAGCAGCATTTCGGCGAACGCATCGCGCACCTGGCCGGTCGGCGGCACCGGGGACTGCGTGGACTCGCGCACCGTCAAGGTCTGGGTACCGGCCGGCATGCGCGTGGACAGCAGCGCCACCACCTCCGGCGGATGCACCGGCGGCTCGTAGACCGGCGTGCGCATCACCAGCAGGGCGATGCCCACCGCCTGGGCGGTGAGCAGGGCCACCGCCAGCAACACGAAGGTCCGCGCAAAGATCGACAGCCCGCGACGTGCCGGGTTGCTCACAGACGCGAGACGCCCGGCAGCAGCATGTAGCCTTCGTTACGCACGGTGCGAATCAGCTCGGTATGCACGCGCTCGTTGATCTTGCGGCGCAGCCGGCTGATCTGGCTGTCGATGGCGCGGTCGTAGACATCGGTATCGCGGCCGCGCGCATAGTCCAGCAGCTGGTCGCGGCTCAGCACCCGCTGCGGATGCTCGACGAAGGTGCGCAGCAGCGCGAACTCGCCGTCGGAGAGGTTGATGAAGATGCCGGTGGGGTCGCGCAGGTCGCGGCGCACCACATCCAGCCGCCAGCCGGCGAACTCGTAGACGTTGCCGCGGTGGTCGGCCTGCTCGTTGCTGGCCTGGCTGCGGCGCAGCAGGGCGCGCACCCGCGCCAGCAATTCGCGTGGATTGCAGGGTTTGGCCAGGTAATCGTCGGCGCCCACTTCCAGGCCGATGATGCGGTCGGTGTCGTTGCCCAACGCGCTGAGCATGATGACCGCGGGTGAACCGCGCTCGCTGGCCAGGGCCCGGGCCGCGCTCAGCCCGTCTTCTCCGGGCATCATCACGTCGAGTACGATGAGGTCCGGGCGGCGCTGCGCGATGCTCTTGCGCATCTCCGCCACGTTTTCGGCAACGTCCACCTGGTAGCCGTGGGCGCTCAGGAACTCGCCGATCAGCTTGCGCAGGTCCGGGTCGTCGTCAACCACAAGAACGCAGGGTTGTTGTAGGTCCATGGAGGTCATCGTCGGTGGCGCGGATGTTTGGCCGCGCAGGGTGGTGGCTACCGGATACATGGTGCTCGCAGTTGCAAGGCTGGAGCACGCATCATAATGATTGAATTTGTCATCCATTGGCACACGTGTGACGCGACATGACAGAACCGGACATCGCCAAGGAAGCCATCACATCGACACTGTGCCGCTGCAATGGCGAGTGCGCGCATGACAAGGCGTTTCCGATGATGCGGGTGATCAGCCGCGACAACGGCGTGGGCCTGACCCGCGACATGGTGCTGATGGCGCAGACCCTGCGTGCTGGCGGTGTGCCGGTACAGGAAGTGGGATTCACCAGCCAGCGGGTGCACGACACCCTGCGCGAAACCCGTCTGTGGGCCAGCCGCGCACTGTTCGGGCGGGTGCCGGTGCAGATCTTTTCCGAACGCGTCTATGCGCGTTGCCTGCCGCTGGGCCAGGCCAACCTGCTGGTGCCCAATCCGGAGTGGATGCTGCCCAAGTGGCTGCCGCGGTTGCCGCGTTTCGACGCGGTGCTGTGCAAGACCCACCACGCCGAGCGGATCTTTCGCAATCTGGGCTGCACCACGCGTTTCATCGGATTCACCAGCCCGGATCGATACGACCCACAGGTGCTGCGTCAGCGTGCATTCTTCCATCTGGCCGGGCGCAGCACCGCCAAGGGCACCCGCGTGCTGCTGGAGACCTGGAAGCAGCATCCGGAGTGGCCGCTGCTGACCGTGGTGCAGAGCCCGCGCACCGCCGGCAAGCCGGTGGTTGCAGCGAACATCGATCACCGGGTCCGCTATCTCGACGATGCCGAACTGCGCCGTCTGCAGAACGCGCATCTGTTCCATATCTGCCCGTCAGAAGCCGAAGGCTTCGGTCATTACCTGATGGAAGCGCTGAGCGTGGGCGCGGTGACATTGGCGACCGACGGCGAGCCGATGAACGAATTGGTCAGGCCCGAGCACGGCGTGCTGATTCCGGTGGCGCAGGTGCGCCAGCGGCGTCTGGCCTCGTATTACTACGTCGATGCGGCGGGGATCGCGCACGCGGTGGAAACCGCATTGGCGTTGCCACAGGCGCAGCTGGGTCAGTTATCGGCCAATGCGCGTGCCTTCTATCAGGCCAACGATGCCGCGTTCGCTGCGCGCTTTCGCGCTGCGGTGATGGCATCGCTGCCTGAAAATGCCGTTGACGCCGCCGTCAGCGTGGCACCGGCCGTCGTCGAGAACTGACGCGTTAGCGCTTGCGCGTTTGTGCAGCAGGGATAGCGGCACGATCAGCGCATGTCGTCGCACGCCTGCGCTTGGCGGATGGCGACACGCGCGCGACACATGCGCGGCACACGCACATGCAAGGCTTTGCTGGACGAAAGCGCGGGCGTCGCCCGCCCCTGCCACGTGCATGCACGACGCACACGTGTGCATCCATCCAGGGAGATCGACGATGGTCCAAACACGCCCCAGCTTTGCCGTCACCGCTGCGCTGCTTGCCGCACTGAGCCTGGGCGGCTGCGCCAGCCTCTGCGGCGCTCCAGGTAGCGCGCCGCCGCTGCCACCGCCGCCGCCTGAGCGCGGCCATCATGGCCCACCGCCGCCGCACGATCCCGAATTCGATGCAGCGCTGCAGGCCTGCGCTACGG
This sequence comes from Xanthomonas hortorum pv. pelargonii, assembly GCF_024499015.1. Lineage (NCBI taxonomy): Bacteria > Pseudomonadati > Pseudomonadota > Gammaproteobacteria > Lysobacterales > Lysobacteraceae > Xanthomonas > Xanthomonas hortorum. Next base: position 3,491,065 of record NZ_CP098604.1, read on the forward strand.
CGCAAGACATCGCGTTGCCGGTGCCGGATGCGCCGCCGCCTGGACCGCTACCGTCATCGTTGCTGCAATGCCTGGAGGCGGAGGGATTCAAGCCGCCGCCGCGTCACGGCTGAGACAGATGCGCGCAGGTACTGCAGGTAGCTTGCCGCTAGCGGACGTTGCCGTACAGCAGACTGCAGGTGTTTCGCCAGATAACGCTGCAAGCCAGTGACCACCAGCTTGCGGTCGCGTCGGCTGCGCATCCAAAGACGCAGGCTTGCGCGTGCACCAGCACGGCAGATGTCGAGCACGCTACTACAGCCTCTTCGCTCGCGATTACGCATTGTGTCGCTTCACCCTTGGCGAGAGATAGGATAATGCGCGCAGGGAGAAACCAGTCACGATGAAACGTGCGCCTGGCGAGCAGATCGACAACGTGGAACGTGTCGAAAGCGCTGCAAGCATGCAGGAAGAGCTGGCCGGCATGCGCAAACTGCACGCGCTACAGGTCAGCCTTGCAGCGCAGGTCGACATGCGTGTAGCGCTGCAGGACATCACCGCGCTTGCCTGCACCTTCGCGCGCACCGAGTGCGGTTGCGTGCAACTGGTCGACGAGCACAGCAACGACATGGAGCTGCGCGTCTATCGCGGCCATGACGAGCACAGCCCGTTCGTGCAGCAGTTCTTGAAGGACGGTTTTCAGGCGACCTGCGATACCGTGCGCCGCGAGCGCCGGCAGCTGGTGATCGAAGACATCGAAACGTTCACCCCACTCAAGGGCACGCCGGATTACGAGGCCGCGCTGTGCAGTGGGATCCGTGCTGCGCAGTTCACGCCCCTGTTCAATCGTGCCGGCGTGTTGCTCGGTTTGCTCAGTACGCAATTCACAATGCCGTATCGGCCGGCAGAGCATGAACTCAGGTTGCTCGAACTGCTTGCATGGACAGCCGCCGACTATGTCGAACGCAATCGTGCTCAGGCGGCATTGCGGACCAGCGAGTCGCGGCTGGCCGCGTTGTCGCTGGTAAGTTCCGAAGTGCATTACCGGATGAGCCCGGATTGGGGCGAGATGCGCACATTGACCGGTAAAGGCTTTGTGGCCGATACGGTCAATCCCAATCGCGCCTGGTTGATGGATTACATTCCCGATGACGATCGGGCAATGGTGCGGCAAAAGATCGATGCCGGCATCCATGCAAAGACACCGATCATTTTCGAGCATCGGGTACGACGTGCGGACGGCAGCCTGGCCTGGATCGCCACCAAGGGCGTGCCGGCACTGGATGCGGAGCGAAATATCACCGAATGGTTCGGCACCGCCGCCGACATCACCGCGCGCAAGCAGGCCGAACAACGCCTGCGCGATAGCGAGGCGCGGCTGGCGCTGGTGCTCGATCAGATTCCGATCGGCGTCGGTCTGTTCGATACGCAAGGCCGTTTCACCTACAAGAATCCGCAGCTGAGCGATCAGTTGACCGATCGCATTCCCTCGCGCGATAGCGTGCGCGCAGACGAGTGGCAGGGTATCGACCAGCAAGGCAACCCGGTGCCACCGCAGCAGTTTCCCGGTGCGCGCGCGTTGCGCGGCGAAGACACCACAGCGCCGATCGATTTCCGCCACCTCGATGGAACCGCCGAATGTTGGTTGCGTGTCACTGCGGTCGCATTGCGCGATGGCAGCAGGGTGACCGGTGGATTGACCGTGGTGCAGGACGTGACCGGACAGCGCCGGGTGCAGGCGGAACTGGGCATGCTAGCCGAGCGTAACCGCGACATTCTGGAAAGCATTTCCGATGCGTTCTATGGCGTCGATGCGCAGTGGCGCTTTACCTATATCAATCGCAAGGCCGAGGCGTTGTGGGCGCGCTCGCGTGCGCAATTGCTGGGCAAGGTGATCTGGGACGAGTTCGCCGCGTTGATCGGCTCTGCAACGCACACCGCGCATTTGCAGGCCGCACAAACGCGGCAGATGGTTCGCCTGGATGTCGCCTCGCCGGTGCTGGGGCATTGGGTCGACATCAGTCTGTATCCCACCAGCGATGGCGGCATGTCGGTGTATTTTCGCGATATCTCCGACAAGAAACGTGCGCAGGAGCAGCTGCGTGCCAGTGAAGAGCGCTTCCGCACCGCACTGACGATCGAAACCGTGGGCGCGACATATTTCGATATGGATGGCCGCCTGACCGATGCCAACGATGCGTTCTTGAAGATGAGCGGCTACAGCCGTGCAGATGTTGAAGCCGGTACGCTCAACTGGCAGAACCTGACCCCGGCGACCGCGCGCGAGTTGACCGCGCAGGCCTTTCAAGAGCTGAAGGCCAAGGGCAGCACCACGCCCTATGAGCGCGAATATCTGCGCAAGGACGGCTCGCATCGCTGGGCGTTGTTTGCCGCCAAGCGGCTACCGGATGGAACCGGTTTCGAATTCGTGCTCGACATCACCGACCGCAAGCTGGCCGAAGCGGCGTTGCGCGAGGTGCAGGATCGCAATGCCTTCTTGTTGAAGCTGTCCGATGCGCTGCGGCCGCTGAGCGACCCGGCCGCGATCCAGGGCAAAGCCGCGTGCGTGCTGGGCGAGCACTTGCATGCCGGCCGCGCGTACTACGTTGAAGTGGATCGCAAAACGCAGCAGTACGTGGTCGAACGCGATTGGCATCAACCCGGCGAAACCAGTCATGCGCGGCGCTTCGCACTGAGCGATTGGCCGATGCCCTGGCTGACCGACGCGCAGACATGGGTGGTGCGCGACACTGCCATCGATGCGGCATTGCCCGATGACCAGCGCGCGGCCTATCTGGGCAATGCCATCGGTGCGCTGATCGTGGCGCCGCTGATCAAGAGCGGCCAGCTGGTTGCCAGCTTCGTGGTCAATCAGCGCACTGCGCGCGATTGGACGGCCGCCGAGATCCGGCTGGTTGAAGAAACCGCAGAGCGCACCTGGGCGGCATTGGAGCGCGCACGCGCACAGGGCGCGCTGATCGAAAGCGAAGAGCGTTACCGAGTGATTCTCGAAAACGCGCTGGACTACGCGATCTTTACCACCGACACCAGCGGCTACATCCAGACATGGCCCCCTGGTGCCGAAGCGGTGTTCGGCTGGACCGCCGAAGAAGCGGTGGGGCAACACATCGCCATGACCTTCGTTGCAGAAGATCGCCTGGCCGGGATGCCGCAGCGCGAGATCGAACAGGCGCACCACACCGGCGTTGCCCCCAATGTCCGCTGGCATCAATGCAAGGACGGCCGCCGCGTCTTCATCGAAGGGGCGACCCGGCCGCTGCGCGATGGCGGTATCGAGCCGCTGGGGTATCTCAAGATCGGCCAGGACGTCACCCGGCGCCGGGAGTGGGAAGATCGCCAGCAGGTGTTGCTGGCCGAACTGCAGCACCGCACGCGCAACCTGATGGGCGTCGTGCGTGTGGTCTTCAATCGCACCCAGCGCAGCAGCAAGACCATCGCCGAGCTGGCGCTGATCTACAACGACCGGCTGGACGCGCTGGCGCGCGTGCAGGGATTGCTCTCGCGCTTGAACGACGGCGATCGCATCCTGTTCGATGAGTTGATCCATGTCGAACTCTCGGCGATGGGCGCGATCGATGCGCAAGGCCAGGGTGAGCAGGTGGTGCTGGATGGCCCCAGCGGCGTGCGTCTGCGCTCCAGCACCGTGCAGACGTTTGCGCTGGCGCTGCATGAGCTGGCGACCAATGCCAACAAGTACGGCGCGCTCGCCCAACCCGGCGGCCAGCTGCAGGTGCGTTGGCGCCTGCTGCGCACCAGTAACGGTACGCGGCTGCGGATCGAATGGAGCGAAACCGGCGTGACCATGCCAACACCCGGCGAAGCGCCACAAGGCTCCGGGTACGGCCGCGAGCTGATCGAGCGCGCGCTGCCGTATCAACTGCAGGCCGAAACCACCTATGTGCTGGGCCCGGATGGCGTGCGCTGCACCATCGAGTTGCCGGTGTCGGAAAGCATGCGCCTGGAGGGGGACGAGGGTTAGCGTTAGATGCTGCACGTGCACACATCAGCCGCCGTCATGCTGCACTGCGGTCACCTTGCTGATTGCGGTCGCGTATTTCCTGCGCAGGGCACAAATTTTTGATCTGTGCGTGCCTGTGCACATGCCGCGCCACAGTCCCTGCTGGCGGCATTCTCGCGCGCATCTGCGTTGATCGAACATCACGTTGCCAGCCGGCATCTTCGACACAACGCCCCCGACGCCCATGGCTTTTTTCGTCCGAATCCATATACTGCCCCCCAGTATTTGGATCGGGGCCGCTATGCCGCATTCGCCGCAAGAGAAAAAGCGGGCGCTAGCACGCGTGCGCCGCTTGCGTGGACAGTGCGATGCACTTGAGCGGGCGCTGCAGGCAGGCGCAGACTGCGCGCCTGTCTTGCAGCAGATCGCCGCGATCCGGGGGGCCGTGAATGGGCTGATGTCGCAGGTGCTTGAAGCGCATATCCGGGAAGATTTCGGGCACGCCGCAACGTCCGATGCGCAACGCGCCGAGCGGGTGCAGGAATTGCTTGGCCTGGTCCGGTCCTACCTCAAATGAACTCCCACCGGGTCGGCGCATGCCGCACCCGTCCTTGAATCTCATCGTCAGGAGCGTCATCCAATGAAATCCCGTGCAGCAGTTGCATTCGGACCCGGCAAGCCGCTGGAAATCGTCGAGATCGACGTCGCACCGCCGAAGGCCGGCGAAGTGCTGGTCCGCATCACCCACACCGGCGTCTGCCACACCGATGCGTTCACGCTGTCTGGCGACGACCCGGAAGGCATCTTCCCGTCGGTGCTGGGCCACGAAGGTGGCGGCATCGTCGAAGAGATCGGCGAGGGCGTCACCAGCGTCAAGGTCGGCGATCACGTGATCCCGCTGTACACCGCCGAATGCCGCAAGTGCAAATTCTGCCTGTCCGGCAAGACCAATCTGTGCCAGGCAGTGCGTGCCACGCAGGGCAAGGGCTTGATGCCCGACGGCACCACGCGCTTCTCGTACAACGGCGAGCCGATCTATCACTACATGGGCTGCAGCACCTTCAGCGAGTACACCGTGGTGCCGGAGATTTCGCTGGCCGTGGTCAACCCGGAAGCGCCGCTGGAAAAGGTCTGCCTGCTCGGTTGCGGCGTCACCACCGGTATTGGTGCCGTGCACAACACTGCCAAGGTCAAGCCGGGTGAGAGCGTGGCAGTGTTCGGCCTGGGCGGCATTGGTCTTGCGGTGATCCAGGGCGCGGTGCAGGCCAAGGCCGGGCGCATCCTGGCCATCGATACCAACCCGGGCAAGTTCGATCTGGCACGCAGCATGGGTGCCACCGATTGCATCAACCCCAAGGACTACGACAAGCCGATCCAGGAGGTCATCGTCGAGTTGACCGATGGCGGCGTCGACTTCAGTTTCGAGTGCATCGGCAACGTCAACGTGATGCGGTCGGCGCTGGAGTGTTGCCACAAGGGCTGGGGCGAGAGCGTCATCATCGGCGTGGCTGGCGCAGGCCAGGAAATCAGCACCCGTCCGTTCCAGTTGGTGACCGGCCGCGTGTGGCGCGGCTCGGCCTTCGGCGGCGTCAAGGGACGCACCCAATTGCCGGGCATGGTGGAGCAATCGATGAAGGGCGAGATCGATCTCGACCCGTTCATTACCCACACCATGCCGCTGGAAGAGATCAACGAAGCCTTCCATCTGATGCACGAAGGCAAGTCGATCCGCACCGTGATTCACTTCTGACCGTACGGCCAGGATCGGCGCGCGGCCGCTTCCGCGCACGTGGTACCCGATACTCCGGGAGGGGCATGATGACCAGCGTCTCGATTCATCCTTCGGTAGACAGTGGTGTTGCGCGTGGAGGTGCAGAAAGCTTTCAGGGGGGAACCCTTGAATGCCATTGCGCCAGCGACAAGGTGACCGTGGAAGTGGGTGCGCAGACAGCGCATAACCATGCCTGCGGCTGCAGTAAATGCTGGAAGCCGGAAGGTGCGACCTTTTCGGTGATTGCCGTGGTCTCGCGCGACAAGGTCAAGGTCACCGCGCATGCGGAGAAGCTCAAGATCGTCGACGAAAGCGCGGCGATCCAGCGCCACGCCTGTACCGGTTGCGGCGTGCATATGATTGGCCGCATCGAGAACAAGGACCATGCGTTTTATGGTCTGGACTTCATCCATACCGAGTTGTCGCAGCAGTCGGGCTGGTCGCCGCCGGGCTTTGCGGCGTTCGTGTCCTCCATCATCGAAACCGGCACGCCGCCGGATAACATGGACGGCGTACGCGCGCGCCTCAACGAGCTCGGCTTGACCCCGTACGACTGCCTGTCGCCGGGATTGATGGATGCATTGGCGGCCAATGTGGCACGCCATAAGGGCCTGCTGCACTGATCGCCCAACCCCGCGGCCGGCATCCATGCCGGCCGCAGGTTTTTATCGAAGGAATCTCATGGAACGTATCGAACACCGTGCCTGCTTCGGCGGTTGGCAAGATGTCTACCGGCACCAGTCGCAGAGCTTGAACTGCAGCATGCAGGTGGGCGTGTATCTGCCACCGCAGGCCGCCGATGGCCCGCTGCCGGTGCTGTACTGGCTCAGCGGCCTGACCTGCACCGAACAGAATTTCATCAGCAAGGCCGGCGCGCAGCGTTACGCGGCCGAGCATGGCGTCATTCTTGTCGCACCCGACACCAGCCCGCGTGGCGACGAGGTGGCCGACGCGGACGGCTACGACATCGGCAAGGGCGCCGGTTTCTACGTCGATGCCACCGAGCAGCCGTGGGCGGCGCACTATCGCATGTACGACTATGTGGTGAACGAATTGCCGGCGTTGATCGAAGCGACCTTCGCCACTACCGGTGCGCGTGCGATCAGCGGCCACTCGATGGGCGGGCACGGCGCCTTGACCATCGCGTTGAAGAACCCGGGCCGCTATCGCAGCGTGTCGGCGTTTTCGCCGATCGTGGCACCGAGCCAGGTGCCGTGGGGCGAGAAAGCATTCGGCCAGTATCTGGGACCGGATCGTGATACGTGGAAAGCCTATGACGCGACTGCGTTGATCGCACAAACGCAGGAGCGTTTGCCGCTATTGATCGATCAGGGCGACGCGGATGAATTTCTCGAAAACCAGTTGAAAACTGCGTTATTCGAGGAAGCCGCAAAGACCGCTGGTTATCCGGTTACGGTGCGGCTGCAGCCTGGTTACGACCATAGCTATTACTTCATCTCGAGTTTTATCGGCGAGCATATTGCGCATCATGCTGCGGCGTTGCGTTCGTGATTGCTTGATTGCTCGATTGTGGAAATAGCCGATCGTTTGTTGCGTTTGTTAAGTTTGTGGCGTGTGCGTGGCAGTAGACCTCGCGCAGTTGCGTGCGTTGCATTGCTTGCGTTGCCGTGTTGCCTGGACCGGTGGCATGAATAAAGCGCCGAGCTGATTTCCCTTCTCCCCTCGGGAGAAGGTGCCCCGAAGGGGCGGATGAGGGTACGGGCGAAGCCTCGTGCAGTTGGAACGACACCAGGGCTTCGCACCGTACCCTCACCCCAACCCCTCTCCCGTGGGGAGAGGGGCTCGCCATTGCGTATCTGAAAGTTCGCGTCAAGTAGATGCTGGCGATATCGTTGTTGTTGTTCAACAGCAACAGCAACAGCAACAGCAACAGCTGACGCCAAAGCAACAGCTGACGCCAACGCCAATTCGAAAGTTGATGCTAACAACGAAGCTACCGCGCCACCTGCGCCGCAAGCCTGCCCAATCGTCGCATCGCGCGTTCCAGCGTGTCGCTCCACGGCTGGCCGCAGGTCAGGCGTAGATGATCTGCGTAGTCGCCACGGCTGGAGTACAGATGGCCCGGCGAGGTGCCGATACCTTCGGCCAATGCGGCTTCGAACAATGCCTGGCCGCTGCCGCCATCGGGCAATTGCAGCCACAGCGAGAGTCCGCCGGCCGGGTCGCCCACCCGCGTGCCTTCCGGCCAATGCCGCACGATCGCATCGCGCAACCGCTGCCCGTTGTCGGCCAGGGTACGGCGCAGTTTGCGCAGATGCCGTTCCAGATCGTGTTGCGCGAGATAATCGGCCAATGCCAATTGCGGCAGGCTGGCGCTGCCGACGGTGGAAAAATATTTGGCGCGCACCAAAGCGTCGGTCCAGTCGCCGCCGACCAACCAGCCCACGCGCAGGCCGGGCGACAGTACCTTGGAGAACGAGCCGCAGGTGATCACGTTGGCATGCGTGTCGAAGTGGCGTAGCGGGCGTGGGCGCTGGCCCGACCAATCCAGCTCGCCGTAGATATCGTCTTCGATCACCACGGTGCCGTGGCGTGCGCAGCTGTCGAGCAGCGCGCGTTTGGCTTTGTCGGGCGTGAGGCTGCCGTTGGGATTGTTGAAGTTGGGCACCAGCACCGCCGCGCGTACCGGCGTGCGTTGCAGCAGTGCGTCCAGGCGCGCGACATCGATGCCGTGGCCGGCGCGGTTGGGGACTTCCAGCACCTTGAGTCGTAACGCAGCCACCGCCTGCAGGATGCCGTGGTAGGTGGGCGTTTCCACCAGCACCACATCGCCCGGTGCGGTGAGCGTGCGCAGTGCCAGGCTGATCGCTTCCATCGCACCGGCGGTGATCACCACTTCTTCTGCAGCTACGGTGGTTGCGCAATGTGCGTAGCGCTGTGCGATCTGCCGGCGCAGGACGGCGTGGCCTTGTGGCGGTGCGTAGTCCAGTGCGGCGGTGCGTTGGCGCCGCAACTGACGCGAGAGTGCTGCCGCCAGTTGCGCAGCCGGCAACAACGCTGGCGCGGGAGTGGCGGTGTGCAACGGCACCAGGTCTGTGCGCGCCAGGGTGTCGAGCACGCGCTGCAAGGCCGGGTTGTCGACCATGCCGGGTTTGCGCCGCCGCGTTGCCGGTGCTGCGACAGGCAAGGCAGAGGCGGTGGTGCGCACGAAGTAGCCGGAGCGCGGCCGCGCCTGCACGCGGCCTTCGCGTTCGAGTTGCAGGCAGGCCTGCACTGCCGTTGCCGTGCTGATGCCGTGATTGGCTGCCAACTGCCGGATCGAGGGCAGGCGCTCGCCGGCACGCAGGGTGCCGCCTTCGATCTGCTGCCGCAGCTGGGTGGCCAGCGATTCGTAGAGGAGCATGTGCGGGCGCCCTTTATCTGTATTGGTCAATTTGCAGCTTATCTGAATCTGTCATGGTCGTGTACTGCGCTGCAGACTGGCTGTGCCCGGTGAGTGCGCCAGGTGTGTGTTCTCTTCTGTGAGGTTGGCCGTGCTGCTTCCTGTGTTTATCGTCGATTCGTTCACTACGGTGCGTTTCAAGGGCAATCCTGCGGCTGTCGTGCCGTTGCAGGAATGGCTGCCGGAGTCGCTGATGCAGGCGATTGCCAGCGAACACAATTTGTCGGAGACCGCATTTTTCGTGCGCGACGAGAGCGGAGTATTCGACATCCGCTGGTTTTCTCCGATCAAGGAAGTCGGCTTCTGCGGGCATGCGACCTTGGCCAGCGCGTTGGTGATTGCCATGCATCAAGGCGCTGCATTCCCGTTGCGATTGCGCGCGCCTGCCGTCGGTGAGATCGAGGTCGCCAGGGTGGCCGAGCGTACCTTCGAGCTGCGCTTCCCCAACCAGATGCCGTCGCTGGTGCCGGTAATGCCGCAAGCCTTGTTGGAGGCGTTGTCGATCGCGCCACAGGCTGTCTATGCAAACGCGCAGGCCTACATCGCCGTCTACGCCGATGAAGGGCAGGTGCGTGAGGTGACGCCCGATCTGAGCCGGATGTTGGCGCTGGCGCCTCGCGATGTAGCGGTCACCGCGCCAGGGACTGGGCATGACTTTGTCTCGCGCTACTTCTGGCCGGCCAATGGCGGTAGCGAGGATCCGGTGACCGGGTCGATCCATGCCGCGTTGGCGCCGCTGTGGGCACAAACGCTTGGCAAGACGCAGCTGCGTGCGCTGCAGGCATCGGCACGCGGCGGTGAACTCGATTGCCGGGTCGAGCCGCAGCATGTGTACGTGCGCGGCAGCGCTGTGCAGTATCTGCAGGGAACGATTGCGCTATGAGCGTGTCCTTGTCTGCTCAAGCGACCTCGGCGGGCGCTGCGCGACGTGCAATCTGGCAATTGCTGGTGGCCGAAGTGTTGATCGGGTCGGTGGGCGTATTCGTGCACGAAAGCGGGCAGGATCCGGTGACTGCCGTGTTCTACCGCTGCCTGTTCGGTGCGCTGTTTCTGACAGTGTGCGGTTTGATCGGTGGGCAGCTGCGCGGACTATGGCGCGAGCGTGCGCTGTTGCGCGATGCGGTCATCAGCGGTGTGTTGCTGGTGCTGAACTGGGTGGCGTTGTTCGCCGGCATGGCGCGCTCGTCGATCGGTGTGGCGACGATGGTCTACCACGTGTTTCCGTTCGTGATGTTGATCCTTGCCGCATTGCTGCAGGGTGAGCGCACGCGGCGTGTCGATCTGGGCTGGACGTTGCTAGCCTTCGTCGGTGTGGCCTGTTCGGCCGATCCGGCGCGGCTCTGGCAGGCGGCCGATCGCGGTTATCTGATCGGGATCGCGCTCACCTTGCTGGCGGCATTGCTGTGCGGGGCGTCGTTGCTGATGTCGCGCCGCATCAGTCGCGAGCGGCCGCTGGCGGTGGTGACCGTGCAGTGCTGGGTCGGCACCTTATTGCTGGCAGGGTTTTCCAGTGGCGCCGCGCTGCATCCAGGCCTGCATTGGCTGTGGCTGGTGGGCTTGGGCGTGATCCACAGCGGTATCGTGTATGTGCTGTTCTATTCGTCCTATCGCCATCTGCACGTGGCCACGATTGCGGTACTGGCGTTCGTCTATCCGCTGGTCACGCTGTTGCTGGACTATCTGCTCTACGGCCACGCGCTGGTGCTGGTGCAATCGCTGGGCCTGGCATTGATCGTGATCGGGACGCTGGCGGTAAATCTGAAGTGGCGTTGGCCGCGGCGGGTGGCGGACAACGTGCTGACCTGAGTGAAGTTGCCGCCGCGCCTCACGCGCGGCGGCAGCGAGCTTCAACGCACGTCGCGCAGTTCCCAGTGATGTCCGGCCAGCGCCTGCATGCGCTGTTTGAGCAGGTCGCCGGGGATGCTGGTGGTGGCGACCAGATCGATCCGCAGGTCGCCCTGCTTGCCGGTGACCGTGGCCGAGGGATCGGTCACGCCGAGGCTGGGATCCACCGCGTCCGGGTCGGCCTGCAGCTGGCGCCAGCGATCGAACCAGGCCGGGTCGCGCAGGGCGGCCTGCAGCTGTTCGGCAAAGGCCTCGGCACCATGGGCGCTGAAGCTCACGCTCGCATCGCCGCCGCGGGCGAGCTTGGGGTCGGGCAGGCTGATCGAATAGCTGACGGGCATGTGCGAAGACTCTGGTGGATGACATTCGCACGTTAGTGCAGCGGCGGTGAGTATTCCGTCGACAGGTGTGCAGGCATGTAGCTCCCTGCGATCCACTTCGACTTGGAACCAAGCTTTTGACCTCAGCATTCGATTGCGTCTATACGACGCTATGACGCCAACTCTCGGTTGTTCTGGAGTGGTTGGATGGTGCGGATAGATCAAGTGTAAAGCGACTGATCTGTAGCTTGGCTGTGGGGCCCTTGCCCGCCCACCGTCGCGGGACACGCCGCAAGTACGTCCGTGTAGGCTCTTACGCGGCATCCATGCCGCGTAAGGTCCCGCGACGGTGGGCGGACAAGGACCAGTCAAGATGGTCGGTGTGCATGGCTTTCAACAAAGCAACCAGCGAACTCTCTGGTGCGGTGGGGGCACCGCGCACTCGACCAGCTAAGCTTTTGATCTAAAAGTCCGGCTGTATTTGAAAGATGCTACAACTCGAAATATGGTTTGCGTTGGAGTGGTTGGATGGTGCGGATAGATCAGGTGTAAAGCGACTGATCTGCTGCTTGATCGCAGGGCCCTTGCCCGCCCACCATCGCGGGACACGCCGCAAGTACGTCCGTGTAGGCTCTTACGCGGCATCCATGCCGCGTAAGGTCCCGCGACGGTGGGCGGACAAGGACCAGTCGAGATGGTCGGTGTGCAGGGTTTTCAGCAAAGCAACCTGTAAATTCACCGGTGCGGTGTCCTCGCCGATTGCGGGACCGTGTGGCGGCATGGATGCCGCCACCGAGCCTCCAGGGATGGATTCACGGCGTGTCCCGCGAGCGGCGAGGGCACCGCGCACTCGACCCACCGAGCTTTTGACCGCATCTAAACGTCGCGACGATTCAACATCATCTCTGTGGCTGTGAGCTGATTGCACGATGTAGACGAATCAGTGGCAAAGCGATAGCGCTGCCGCTTGGCTGCAAAGCCATCGACCGAGCCTGCTTCAGGCCGAAAACGTATGCGGCTCGGCCGCAAATGCCACTGCCAGTGCGCCCTTGCCTACGTTGACCATGCCGGTCAGGCTCATCACGCTTTCGAACAATTCCACACCGTGGGTCTGGCAGGCGGCCTGCAAGGCGGCGTAGCCGGGCAGGGCGTGCAACTCGGTCAGCTCGCCGCCGTAGCCTACGCATACGGTGGGTGTCATCAAGCCCTCGCGGAGCTTGCGCACGGTGAAGCCGAACAGCTTCTCTGCGGATGGCTCGAAGTCCTTCAACTTGGCCACCGGTTCGGTGACGCCGCGATACGCGCGCAGCACCGGCTTGATATCCAGCGCGCTGCCCAGTGCGGCTGATTAAGCCTACGCTGCGATCGCCCTTGGTGCGGGCACGCGCGCGCAGGTAATAGAGATCGCGCGGAATCATGTAGCCGTAAGTGTGTTCGGCCAGCTGCTCGAGCCGGGCGCGAATCGCCGCCACGCCCTGGCCCTGTTCGCGCAGGCGCACCGCCTCCACCGCGGTGATGCCCTGGCCGGCGAACAGGTTGAGCGTATCGATCACGCGCAGTGCGAACGGCGAGGTATGACCTGCCGCCTGGCGGATCGGCTTGTAGTCGTTGAGGATCGCGAAGCTGGCCTGCATGGCGTTATCGAAGATCTGGCTGCGCAGCTTGGAGATGGTCAGGCAGAACACGTGGTCGTAGTCGATGACCAGCCGCTGCAGGAACAGATCGCGGATCTGGTTGACCGAAAACGGTGTGGTCTCCGCCTCGTGACCGCGCTCGGCCACATGCGCGTGCAGGAAGCTCAGCGTGGCCTCTTCATCACGGTGATCGGCCAGCACTGCCTCGCCAATGCGTACGCTGATCGGCAGCACGATGACGTTGTTGCGTTGGATGAAGTCCTGCGGCAGATCGCAGGCACTGTCCACCACGATTCCGATGCGCATCGTCGCCCCCTTCGGCTGTTGCGTCGTCTGTAGTGCGAACGCTATCGCAAAACGGCCTTGGCGCGTAGGGCTATCGCCTGGCGCGTCGCTGTCCTGGTGCAAGGTGACGCGTTCATCGGCGTGATGCAGCGGCCAGTGACGACAGGCAGCAGCCACAGATGCATCGCGCAAGGCATGCACAAGCGATCGCTTGCGTGGCGCAATCGCTGCCTACGCGTGATGCGGCTCTGCACCATTCCTGGGTGTGGCGTTGTGTGCCTCCTGACTGATACATCCTGCTGGCAGCCGATAACGAACACAAACTGAGGGCCCGCGCACGCTTCGCGTGCCAGATAGCACCCGTTATGGTGCATGGCGAGCGATGGCTGCCGGAATTGCTATAGCTCCGCTCACAACGGCGCTGCTAGGGTCCGACGCCACCGCTGCAAGGCGGCTTTGGACAACGCCGTACTGGCGTTGCCGCGCGGAACCCACACGGAGAGTCAAATGCACAACAGCCAATCCAGCACCCTCACTTACACCGGTGCGCAGGCGCCGACCACGCGGCGGCGTGCATCGCGCTGGTGGAAAGCAGCATTGGCAATCGGTCTGGTGGCGCTCGCGCCGGCGGCACTGGCCGGGCCCTACAAGATCTTCGGCAACCACTATGCGTGGGTGAACAATTTCAACGATCCCAACAACATCATCCAGGGCACCTTTGGCACCGGCAGCACGCCGGAGTTGACCGTGACCTTCAACTTCGCCGACTACAACCTCTACGGCTATCCGGCGATCGTGCGCGGCTGGCATTACGACTGGAATCCGACCAGCGACACCTTGTTCCCGAAGCAGATTTCCTCGCTGAGCAAGATCCCGCTCAAGTTCACCTACAGCGCGGGCGGCACCAATCTGGCTGGCGATTTTGCCTACGACATCTTCTTCCGTTGGGATACCGCCAAGGGCAACCCGCAGCTGGAAGTGATGATCTGGGGCGACCATAACTCCTGGCCGATCGGCACGCTGACCGCGAGTAATGTGATCACTGCCGGTGGACGCACCTTCGACCTGTGGGAAGGCTTCAACTCCGGTGCCGGCTACTACGTCTACACCTTCATCCCGACCGGCACTGCCGGCCAGCCCACGCTCAAGACCAGCGGCAGCCTCAACGTGGATGCCAAGCCCTTCCTCACCTGGCTGCAGACCAACCGGTCCAAGGATGGGCGCTACAACAACAGCATGTATCTGCATGCGGTTGAAGCGGGTTTTGAAGTGGTGCGTGGCAATGGCTGGGCCAAGGTCAGCGCCACACTCGACGCACAGTAAGCTGCAATAACGTGGTCTTGTGCGCGACGCATGCATGCGTCGCGCATCGGATGGGGCCACGGTGATCGGTCTGCAGGGATGGCCACGTCCTCGCCCCGTCAGCGCGAGGGTGTCCGTTGCCAGTGGCGCAACTGTGTCGATGGCGCCGGATGCATAATGGTCGTTCGTTCACCGCTCGGCGCGTTGCGCTGCACGCTGGTGGACGAACGTTTATCCATCCATCATCGGAGTCCACCCCATGCAGTTGCACGACAGTTTCCGTTCGCTGACGTCTGCTGGTTCCAACCGGTTGCCGCGCGCTGTGGCGTTGGCCTTGGTGCTGGTCGCATCCAGCGCCAGCGCCGCTACCGGCGAGACCAAGGTCTATGGCACGCAATACGCCTACAACAATAATTTCAACGACAAGAACAACAACATCAAGGCGACATTCGGCTCGGGCAGCACGCCGAGCATGACCGTGACCTACAACCTGCCCAGCGGAACGTTGTATGGCTATCCGGCCATTTGCCGCGGTTGGCACTACACGATGAACCTGGCCACCGACAGCTACTTTCCGCATCAGGTGTCCAAGATCGGCAGCCTGAGCGGCGCAGTGGCGTTCACCACCAGCGGCAGTGGGCAGACCGGTGACTTTGCCTACGATCTGTTCTTCCGCAAGGATGCCAGCAAGGGCGACCCGCAGCTGGAAGTGATGATCTGGGGCGCCAACAATTCCTATCCGCTGGGTACGCTGACTACCGCCAATGCCATCACCTCCGGCGGCGTCACCTATGACCTGTGGGAAGGCAATAACTCCGCTGCAGGCTATTACGTGTACACCTTCATCCCGCACGGCACCGCAGGCAACAGCAATGCATTGCCGGCAAAGGGCAATCTCAATGCGGACGTCAAGGCGTTCTTGACCAAGCTGCAGGAGTTGCGTGGCGGCGATGGCCGTTACAGCAACGCGTTGTATCTGCAGGTGGTGGAGGGCGGCTTCGAAGTCACGGGCGGGATGGGTTCGGTGTCGCTGAGTGGGGCGATCACCGCCAAATAAGCGCGGCGATCAACAGACCGACGCGTAGCCAGCCGTTGGGCGCGGCATGCTCCCACGGACTCTGGCGCAGGGATCGCATGGGCCGATTGCAACCAGCGGCCAGGCGCATTCGATGCGCTGCTCAGAGGTCGTGTCTCGTCGTTCCTGAGCTGTGCCACCCACCGCACGTGTCTGTGCGCGGTGGGTGGCAGGGGCAGGTGCCTTACATCGCCACCAGCTGGATGCTGTCGAACACGAACGCCGGGCTGAGGAAGCCATCGTCCGGCGATCCGGAGGCGACGCCGATCTCGATGCGGTTGCTGCCGGCCTGCAGCGCCGAGGCCGGAATATCCACCTCGTACAACGTGTTGTTGCCGCGCGTGGTGCCACGGGTGATGCCGCGCGTCTTGGGTTGGTTGGGTGTGGCCGGTAGCGGTCCATTCCAGCGCGCATTGACGCTGATCTGCGGACGCGCGCTGACCTGGCTCAGTGGCACGAAGATACGCAGGCGATAGCCACGCACTTCATTGGCCGCCAGGGTGAAGTCGATGCGGTTCGGCGTGTTGATGCTGCGCCACTGCACCGCCGGAAAGCTGTTAACACTGCTGGAGCCAACGGTGTAGGTGACCGGTGCCCAGCTCATGCGTTTGTCGGAGGGATGCGCGCGCGGTAACAGGTCTGCATACCGGAAACCGGCGGGCGTGCCATCGGCAACGCCGATCTGCCACTTCGGCGTGCCCGCCAATGCCACTGCCTGTAGCGCGGCTTGCGCCGTCGCATTGGCAAACACTTCGACATCGCGTTGGGCCACTTCCAGTTCGTTCTGGTAGAGCGTCATGCGATAGCGTCCCGGGCGCACGCCGGCAAGCTGGTAGTCGCCGCTGCCATTGGCCGTGGCCCAGTACTGCGCCTGGTCGCTGCGCAGGCCGACCACGGCGGGCTGGCCGGACAACACGCCGCTGACGCGGCCGCTCACCGCGCCGCGCCCGGCATCGGCGAGATAACCGCTCAGGCCCAGGCTGGCGTCGACAAAGCTGGTGTCCAGTTGCGCGCTGGAGGGCGCACCGCCATCGGTGAACAGCAGCCCGTACACGCCATGGAAACCGCCGCGAAACGCCTCGGTCTGGGTGTGGTCGGAATACATGTAGTTGTAGAGTTCATGCGTCACGCGGGTTTTTTGCGTGGCGATGTCCTTGAAAAACGGCCCGCCCGAACTGCGCTCGCGATTGCCCATCAGCATGAACGCCGCAACCCCCGAACCGCTGACCCCATGCACCTTGTCGTCGATCATGCGGCGTGCCGAGTAGAACTTGGAACTGGTGCGTCCATCCGGCAGCAAGAACACATCCTCGCTCTCGACCGGCGTGCCCACGTTGGAATCGGGTTCCTGCTGTGCATTCGGCAGCTTGGCGACATTCAAGCGGGTGACGAAGCGCAGCTCTTCGCCGCCGACCTTCGACAGTGTCGGTGCATACGTTGCCATGTAGATCGCGTTGCGGCCCGTGCGTGCAATGTAGTACTGGGTCAGGTCGCCGGCCTTGGCCGAGACCACGATCGCCCCACCTACCGTGCGCGCCTCCACGCTGGCGCTACCCAGCCCCGAGGCCAGCTGCGTGCCCTTGGACTCGGTGGTCTGCAACTCGTTGTCGCGATAACGCATCGACACGATGTCGCCATTGCTGGCGTTGACCGAAAACACCAGTTGGGCGCCGGTGTCCACGATGAAGCGATCACCGCTGCGGGTGACGCCGAAGGCAGCCATGGCAGGTGCGCTGACGCTGCCGTAGAACAACAGTGCGCATGCCAGGATGCGCAGGGTAGGGCGGGGCATATCGATCTCCGAGTGGGGCGCGTTGTGATGCCGACGCGCGATGCTAGGCGAGCTGGACAGCGACAACGATGACCACGCGTGCAGAGCGTGCGCCCTGTTCGAAGTGGCGTGCCGAAACGCAGTGGAGGTCACGCTCTCTGTCTGCAACCTGGAGGCGCGAAGCGACCGATGGACGGTGCTGCCTGCATTTCACTGCGGTGACATGCGTCAGTGCAGCGCGTCGCGCGCCGACTGGATCGCCAGCACCCACTGTTCGCGTTTGCCGATCACGAAGCGATGTTCGCCGCCATCGTCCAGTTGAACCACCAGCGAGGTCGGCGCAACCGGCAGCAAGCCGAACAAGCGTGTCCAGCGCAGTTGCATCGCCTCGATCTGCGCCAGATGCACGGTCAACGATTGGGTCTGGATATTGAGGGCATGCGGCTGAAAGTGCAGCGCATCGGCAGTGAGGATCAAGCGCCCGCCCACCGCTGCCAGACCACGTTGCAGATTGGCGGGTGCCTGGCGCAGCACGACGCGATCGATCGAGCGCAATCCGCTGCCCTGGAACAGCGAGGTCACCGCGGTACCCCTGCCATGCAGATCGACGGCGTCTGCCGGTGCAAGGTCGCGACTGTTTCGATCAGGGCCGATGGTGAAACGCAAGACATACGCTAGACCCGGGGGAGTGCATCACTGCTGCGACTGTCGCCCGGAAGCTGCAGCGACACGGCATGACAGCACATCGCCAATGTACGCCACGCCACCGCCGACCAGATACATCGCCAGATCGTGCAGGGTTGCGGTGTTACCGAGCGCGATAGATGCGGCGCTGCCGGGACGCAGGCCGAGCCGGTCGGCCAGATGGATCGCCTGCAAGCCTTCGATCACGCATCCGGTCGCCACCGCCAGAACCGCCGCCCAACGCGGTGAGAGCGCAAGCACACCGCGCAATCCGCAGTAGACCAGGATCACTGCCAACACATCGCCCAGGCTGCCGCGCACCCACGGCCCACCGAGCCGACCGGCGCCGATCGCCACTTCGATCAGCAGCACGGCGAGTGCAAGCAGCAGGTACAGCATGCGTGCGCGTGGAGACATCGGCATCAGGGTGTGCCTGCCAGATGACAGCCGTGTGTGCTCTCGGCAAGGCTGGCGCCGCGCGGCGCCAGCGCTACCTTCCACTGCATCACGTTGCAGCACATCACACACACGCTCACTACGAACATGCTCGTGACAAGCACGCCCGTTACAAGCACGCTCACTTCAGATACGCACGCGGCAACGGTCCTGCCTGTTGCATGTAACGGTCGCGCAGGTCGGTCTGGCGCGAGCGCATCGGGATGTCGCGGCCGCCCAGCCACACCTGTTCGGCATAGTGGGCGACATCCAGCGGATCGCCGTCCCACAGCACCAGATCGGCCTGCTTGCCGACCGCGATGCTGCCGATGCGATCGGCCACACCGAAGATCTCCGCCGGCACGCGGGTCAGCCCGGCCAGGCCGGATTCCCACGGCAATCCATTGGCCACCGCATTGCCGGCCAACTGGCGCAGCTTGCGCGCGTTATGCGAGGCATCGCCGCTCTGGGTGAAGCTGACCTCTACACCCGCCGCGCGCAGACGTGCGGCGTTTTCCAGGGTCGCGCCGATCTGGTCGAAGGTGGATGGCAGATCCGCCAATGCGTCCACCAGCACCGGCACCTTGGCCTGCGCCAATTGCGGTGCGAGCTTCCAGGCTTCGGTGCCGCCGGCAATGGCGATGCGTACCTTTTCGCGCTGCGCCCAGCGCAACAACTGGCGAATGTCGGCGGCACGTTCTACCTGCACCACGATGCGACCTTGCCCGGCCAGATACTTGGCCAGCACGTTGTGGCCGACCGGGGTCAGCAGCGCATGCGGCGAGTCGGCCGGCACGCGCCCGCGCGCTTCGGCAACCAGCTGATCGAGCAACATCCACTGCGCCGCGCGCGAGCTGCCGGTGAGATCGGATGCGGCTGCACCGATGCGGAGAAACAAGGCGTGCGGGCCGATCGGGTCGGGGCTGCCATCCAGCCGTACGATGCCGCCTTGTCCGGCGATGAACGCGCCGCTGGTGGTCGCACCCAACGCAGTGAAGCCGATGCCTTCCACACGCGCTACCGGCACCAGCACCGAGTCGGGGTTGTAGGCCAGGGTGACGTCGAATTCCGGGCGCATCGGTTGATCGCTCAGTTTGACGCCGCTGTCCACGGTGCTGTCTTCGCCGGAGACTTCTTCGATGCCGATCTCGGTGATGCCGCCGAACAGGGCCGGCGTCAACGGGCGGCCCCGGGCCTCGACCACGCGTCCATCGGTGGGTACGGCCAGGTTAGTGCCGATGGCGCGGATTACCCCGCCCTGCACCAGCACATCGGTATTGCGCAGCGTGCCTTGTGCGGTAGCAGTGTGGACGGTGGCGCCACGGATCAGCACCTGCTGGCCGAATGCGGGTAGTGCAAGCACTGCAATGACCACTGCCGAGATCGCGCGCAGACGCGGGCGAACGAAGGTCGCGCGGCTCATCGTGCCACCTCCTGGCCGAGCATGAAGTCCGACACCGGCTGCAGTGCGCGGTTATGCCGGTCGTAGACCTGCGCGCCGTCGATATAGACCTGTTCGGCCAGCGCGTAGGAACTGAAAGGATTGCCGTTCCACACCACCACATCGCCCATCTTGCCCGGCTCCAATGCGCCGGTCTGTTTCTCAATGCCGAGCGCCTTGGCGGCATTGCTGGTGAGCCAGCGGATCGCGCGCTCGGGCGCAATCTCCGTGCCGCTGCGGCGCGCATTGGCAATCACCTTGGCCGCTTCCTGATTCAAGCGCTGGATGCCTTCTTCTGAATCCGAATGCACGATGGCGCAGCTGTTGGCCGGGCGGTCGACCATCGCGATGTTTTCCTGGATGCCGTCGAAGGCTTCCATCTTGAAGCCCCACCAATCGGCCCACAGCGCGCCGCAGACGTTTTCCTGCGCCAGGCGGTCGGCCAGTTTGTAGGCCTCCACGCCGTGGTGGAAGGCGGCGATGTGGAAGCCGAACTCCTTGGACAGATCGAGCATGGTCGCCATCTCATCGGCGCGGTAGCAGTGGATATGCACGCGGATGTCGCCGTTGATGGCGCCGGCCAGCGTATCCAGCTTGAGATCGCGCTTGCCGCCGGCATCGCCGCTGCTGTCGTTGTCGCCGCCGCGGCTCCACCAGTGGCGTTTCTCGCTGTTCTTTTTCGGCGCGTTCTTGCGCAGGTACTCGGCCGCATCGATGAACGCGGCGCGATAACCGGCCACGTTGCCCATGCGGGTCGCCGGTCCGCCTTTTTCGCCATACACGCGCTTGGGGTTCTCGCCGCAGGCCATCTTCAGGCCCCAGGGCGCGCCGGGAAACTTCATGCCCTGGTAGGTGGTGGAGGCGACATTCTTGAGCGTGACGCCACGCCCGCCGATCAGATTGGCCGAGCCCGGCAGGATCTGCAGCGAGGTGATGCCACCGGCCAGCGCGGTGCCGAAGCCCGGGTCCTGCGGCCAGATCGAATGCTCGGCCCAGACATTGGGCGTGACCGGTGCGGTCATCTCATTGCCATCGCTGTGCGCGCTGACGCCGGGGCTGGGATACACGCCCAGATGCGAGTGGACGTCGATGATGCCGGGCGTGACCCACTTGCCGGTGCCGTCGATGCGACGTGCATCGGCCGGCGCCTCCAGCCCGCGCCCGACCGCAGACACCTTGCCGTCGCGCAGCAGCACGTCGGCATCGTCCAGGCGCTGCCCGGTGCCGGTGAGGACCGTGGCGTGCTGGATCAGCACCGGCCCAGAGGCGAGCGCGTTATAGGTGCTGGGATATGGGTCTTGCACGAACCGCGATGCCGCAGACGCAGGCCCGCACAGCACAGCCGCGCCGAGCGCGGCGAACAGGATGGAACGCATGGATTTCCCCGGTGCAACGAAAACGTCAGCAGCAAACCTAGCGGCCGGCGAGGTGCTTGCCAAGTGCTGCGCTCTCGGTGGCGGCGGCCTCATCACATACGCGCGTGCATGCTGTGCCGTATTCGTCAGGGGAAACGTCGATGATTGCCAAATCAGAGCGCAACAAACAGGCCGATGTGGTGTTGGCTTTCTGGGAGCTGGCCGGCTCGGCCCGCTGGTTCACGCACAACGATGCGTTCGATGCCAACTTCCGCCAGCATTTCAGCGAGCAGCACTTTGCGGCCGCTCGCGGCGAGTACGCGCACTGGATGCAAGGTGCCGAAGATGCATTGGCCTTGCTGATTCTGCTCGACCAGTTTCCGCGTAACGCCTTCCGCGGCAGCGCGCATTCCTATGCCACCGACGGCCTGGCGCTGCAGCATGCCAAGCAGGCGCTCGCCAGCGGTTTCGATCGACAGGTCTCCGCGCAGTTGCGGCTATTTTTCTACTTGCCGTTCGGGCATGCCGAAGATCTGCAGGAGCAGGCGCGCGCGGTGCAGCTGATCACCGCGTTGGACGATGCCGAAACCACGCACTGGGCGGTGCATCACCAGCAGATCATCCAGCGCTTCGGGCGCTTCCCCCATCGCAATGCGGTGCTGGGGCGGGAGAGCACTGCGGAAGAACGGCAGTTTCTCGATGACGGTGGATTTTCCGGTTGAGGCGCGGTGGCGGGTTTCTCGGCGCTGTTTAAGTTACAGCGTTCCTAGGGCTGTTACTTCAGTGCAGGGCCCTTGCCCGCCCACCATCGCGGGACACGCCGCAAGTACGTCCCTGTAGGCTCTTCTGCGGCATCCATGCCGCATAAGGTCCCGCGACGGTGGGCGGGCAATGACCAATCAAGATGGTCGGTATGCAGGCTTTCAACAAAGCAACCTACAAACTTTCTGGTGCGGTGTCCTCGCCGCTCGCGGGGACCGTGTGGCGGCATGGATGCCGCCACCGAGCCTCCAGTGGACTGATTCACGGCGTGTCCCGCGAGCGGCGAGGGCACCGCGCCCTCTCCCCTCGATGGAACACCACAGCTCTAAACCGAGACAGCAACAGCGCGCACAGGCGAATCAACAGCTACGTCACCACTGCTGCGCGATCGGTCGTGGTACTCAGTACTTCGCCACGCCGTTGTCCACCTGGTCCGACCACGCATCGATGCCGCCGGTGACGTTGTAGACGTTGCTGAAGCCCAGGCTGCGGAAGTGCTCGGCCGCCTGCAGGCTGCGGCCGCCGCGGTGGCACAGGAACGCCAGCGGGGTGTCCTTGGGCAACTGCTCGATGGCGGCACGCTCGTGCGCGTCCAGCGTGCGGAACGGGGCGGCAACCGAAGCCAGCGCACGCTCGTCGGCCGGGCGCACGTCCACCAGGGTCAGCGTGCCGGCTTTGAGACGGTCGTCGGCATCGCGCACCGACAGCTCCTGCACCGGCTTGGGCGCGTTGGGGTTGTCGATGGCCAGGCCGCGGCCGCGGATGTCGTCCACCCAGTCGATGGTGATGCCGTCGGCGCGGCGCGCGCTGGCCAGGTCGAACTGCACGCGCAGGCCGTTGGATTCGGCCGCGATGGCGTTGGGGTTGGTCGGCGCCAGCTGGAAGTTCGGCTGGAAGTCGGCGTCGATGGACAGCGTCAGCGAGGCGTCCGGCGCATCGGCCAGCGCGCCCTTGAGCATCTCGACCGCCGCCGGGGTGACGGTGATCTTGGGCGGAGTCCGGTCTGGCGCCTGCAGGCCGAGCATGCTGCTCAACTCGCCGCTGTCGGCCATCTGCAGGATGATGTCGCTGCCGCCGACCAACTCGCCGTCCACGTACAACTGCGGAATGGTCGGCCAGTCGCCATAGGCCTTGATGCCTTCGCGGATGTCCTGGTCGGCCAGCACGTTGACGTGGGCATAGTCGATGCCCAGGCCGTCCAGCACGCCGACCGCCTTGGCCGAGAAACCGCACTGCGGCATGCTGGGCTGGCCTTTCATGAAGAGCACCACGCGGCTGGATTGCAGCAGCGTATCGATACGGGAACGCAGGGCGGGATCGAGGGACATGGCAGCACTTCGGTCAGATCGTGGAGGCGGACCATTCTACGCCGCGTGGCATCATGCGGTATGACCACGCTGCAAACGCTGTATCGCATTCCCTCACATCCTTACCGCTGGCTTGGCCTGCTCGCCCTCTCGCAGGCTGCAGTGGCGCTGTTGTGGTGGCACATGGGCTGGATCTGGGGCGTGCCGGCGCTGTTGCTGTCGCACGCGCTGTTCGTGGTGCCGGTATTCCTGCCGCGCGCGCGCCTGTATGCGCCGGTACTGGCACGCCTGCCCGGACACGCGCCGCAGGTGTGGCTGACCATCGACGATGGCCCCTCCGACGACACCCCGGCGATGCTGGAATTGCTGGACGCCTACGATGCCAAGGCCACCTTCTTCGTGGTCGGCGCACGCGCCGAGCAGCGGCCTGAACTGGTGCGCGAGATCGTGCGCCGCGGGCATGGCATCGGCAACCACAGCCATACCCATCCGCAGGCCTGGTTCTGGGCGCTGGGGCCGCGCCGCATGGCGCAGGAAATCGGCCAGGCGCAGCGCGTGCTGGCCACCATCACCGGGCAGGCGCCACGGCTGTACCGCTCGGTGGTGGGCATGACCAACCCGTTCGTCGCCTCGCCGCTGCGTGCGCACGGCCTGACCCGTGTGGCCTGGAGCGCACGCGGCTTCGATGGCGTGCATTGCGAGCCGGACGCCACCGTCGCCCGCATCGTGCGCGACCTGCGCCCCGGCGCGATCGTGCTGCTGCACGAAGGTGCCGCGCACGGCCACAACCTGACCATCCTGCGTGGCGTGCTGGAGGCGATGCAGGAGCGTGGGTTAGTTGGGCGGCGTCCGGACTGAAGGTTCCCGGCAAAGCGGCTGCGTTCACCGCGAGGTGCGCCCGGTGCTTAGTCCTCGATCCCGGCACGTCGTGCTGATTGTGCCGTGTATGCCCGCCTGAGGCCGCTCGCTGCGCTCTGTGAGCTGCGCCAGGATGCAGCTGACACAGCGCCGGATGTGATGCGCGCGCGCAGAGCCAATGCCTGTCGCGGTGTCGCCGCTGGGTCCATCACTCGCTGCAACAAACAGACACCAATTCACAGCCGTCAGCGGCAGACCTTGTGCCCTGATCTATTGACAGCCCTTTCACCTGGATCGAACATGCGCGCCCAGCCAGCAAATGGTGCGTGCCTTTCGATCGCATGCGTGACGCCAGCCTCAGCGGCCGTCCCGGACGGCAATGTTTCGCTCATGAGGCTGACACCATGTCTTACCGCATTGTTCCTGCGCGCGCTGTTGTGCGTGCGGATGTCTGTTTGTTGAAGTCTCGCCTGTCGTATTCCTTGCTGGCGCTGGCCTGCGCATGGCCGTTGTCTGCGATGGCGCAGTCGAGCACGCGCGATCCGGTCGATCTGGACCGCATGCAGATCCACGCGCATCGCGGCGCCGCCACCGAGGGCACCGACTCCTACACCGCCGATGTCGCGCGCAGTTCGACCAAGCTGCAACTCTCGCTGCGCGAAACGCCGCAATCGGTGGTGGTGGTGACCCGCCAGCAGATCGTCGACCGCAATCTGCAATCGCTGCAGGACGTCACCGACACCGTGGCCGGTTTCAACTCACCGACCTGGGATACCGAGCGTACCTATATCAACGCGCGCGGCTTCGAAGTGGACTACTACCGCATCGACGGCATCCCCACCGACTACAGCGGCGATGTGCAGCAGAACATGGCGATCTACGACCGTGTGGAAATCATCCGTGGCGCCAACGGACTGACCTCCGGTGCGGGCAGCCCGGCTGCGTCGATCGATCTGGTGCGCAAGCATGCCGACAGCGACGTGTTCACCGGCCGCGTGGATCTGTCGGCGGGGCGCTGGGACCGCTATCGCGGCACCGTGGACCTGCAATCGCCATTGAACACGGCAGGCAACGTGCGCGGACGGGTGGTGACCAGTTACGAAGACAAGCAATCGTTCCGCGATTACTACAGCAAGCAATCGTCGCTGTTCTACGGCATTGTCGATGCCGATTTCAGCGATGCCACCAGTGGCTATATCGGCGTCAACAAGCAGCGCAACGACGGTCGCGGCACCACCTGGGGCGGCGTGCCGGCGTACTTCAGCGATGGCAGCCGTACCGACTTTGCGCGCTCGGATTCGTTCACTCCGCGCTGGGCGCGCGGCGTGGCCGACACCACCAATGCCTTCGCCGGCCTGACCCATCGCTTCGACAACGGTGCGCAGCTGCACGTGGAGTATTCGCATCAGCGTTTCGAGGCCGATTGGAAATCGGTGCTGTTCGGCTATCTCGATTATCCGGACAGGGACACCGGCCTGGGCCTTGCCAGCAACTTTGGTGGCCGCTATCCCACCTTGAGCGCGCAGAACAGTCTGGATGCCTACGCCACGGTGCCGCTGATGCTGTGGGGCCGCGAGCACGAATTGGTGGCCGGCGCCACCTGGATGAATCGCAACCTGCGCAGCTGGTCCAACGGGCCGCTGCCGCTGCAGCAACTGACTGCCGAAAGCGTCTACGCCTGGACCGGCCGCATGGCGCAGCCGGAGTGGACGCCGCTGACCAAAGGCGAAGAGCGCGATGTGCGCCAGGTTGCCGCCTACGTTGCCGGCCGTTTCAACCTGACCGATGCGCTCAAGGCCATTGTCGGCGCACGCATCACCGACTGGAAGAACACCGACCAACTGGTGCCGGCCAACTCGTACGAACGCCGCGGCCGCACCACGCCGTACGCGGGTCTGATCTTCGATGTGGACGATCACCATTCGCTCTACGCCAGCTACACCGGCATCTTCAAACCGCAGAGCAAT
This sequence comes from Xanthomonas hortorum pv. pelargonii, assembly GCF_024499015.1. Classification (NCBI taxonomy): domain Bacteria; kingdom Pseudomonadati; phylum Pseudomonadota; class Gammaproteobacteria; order Lysobacterales; family Lysobacteraceae; genus Xanthomonas; species Xanthomonas hortorum. Next base: position 3,517,238 of record NZ_CP098604.1, read on the forward strand.
CGCGACCGTAGCGGGCGGTATATCGAACCGCTGGAAGGCAACAGCTACGAGGTCGGCGCAAAGGGCGAGTACCTCGGCGGCCAACTCAATGCGGCGTTGGCGCTGTTCCGTATCGAGCAGGACAACCTCGCCGTCAACGACCCCGGCCAGTTGGTGCCCGGCACCACCGATCAGGCCTATCTCGCGGCGAAGGGCACAGTCAGCCAGGGCGTGGAATTCCAGCTCGATGGCCAGCTTTCGGAGCAATGGCGCATCGCTTTCGGCTTTGCCCAGTTCGATGCCAACGACGCCAGTGGCGTCGACGTGAATCCAACCAGTCCGCGTCGGGAAGCGACGCTGTTCACCAGTTGGCAAACCGGGCCGTGGCGCGTTGGTGGTGGTCTAAGTTGGCAGTCGGCCATTCACGAATTGATGTCCGGGCCACAGGGCAACACGCAACGGCTGACCCAGGGCAGCGTGCTGCTGGCCAACGCGATGGCTCGCTACGACATCAACCAGGCTTGGTCGGCGCAGCTCAACGTGCGCAATCTGTTCGACCGCAAGTACTACGCCAACATCGTCTATCAGAGCCAGCTGATCTATGGCGACCCACGCGATGTGGAGCTGACCGTGTCCTGGAAGTTCTGATCTCGCTCAAGGCGCCAGCCGCTGACGGCATCCATGTCGCCAGAGGTCCCGCGACGGTGTGCGGGCAAGGGCCGGTCGAGAGTGTCGGTGTGCATGGCTTTCAACAAAGCAATCAGCGAACTCTCTGGTGCGGTGAGGGCGCCGCGCGCTCGACTAGCTAGCTTGTCACTGCATCTAATGACGCTACGACTCGAAATCTCGGTTGTCTTGAAACGCATGGAGAGTGCGGATAGATCAGTTACAGAGCGGTTGATCTGTGACTTCGCCGCAGGGCCCTTGCCCGCCCACCATCGCGGGACACGCCGCAAGTACGTCCGTGTAGGCTCTTACGCGGCATCCATGCCGCGTAAGGTCCCGCGACGGTAGGCGGGCAAGGACCAGTCGAGATGGTCGGTGCGCATGTTGCAAGCAATGCATCAGGTGCGCTGTTCGGATAACGCTGCGGCCGATCAGCTTCACAACGCAAAACGCAACGCGATCAACAGGCAGGCTTTCATCAAACGACCGACCAACTTTCTGGTGCGGTGTCCTCGCCGATTGCGGGACCGTGTGGCGGCATGGATGCCGCCACCGAGCCTCCAGGGACGGATTCACGGCGTGTCCCGCGAGCGGTGAGGGCACCGCGCACTCGACCAACGCCGCTTGGGGTCATCCACATCGCGCTAAGAACGGACTACGCGGCCGCCAGATCGCTGCGGCATTTACCACGTCTACACTCCGGTTCCTCCGCGCCGTCCGCACCCACCTGACGACTGCTCGCTACGTTCTGTTGGCCGTTCTAAATCGAGCCGAGCACTTCGTGCACCGCCTCCGCGCGGTTCGGCCACGATCAACCAGTTGTTGAACGGCGTATTGCCATACAACGGCGCAAACGTTGCGCGCAGACCGGCGGCATCCAACTGCGCCTGCAGGCTGTCGCGGGTGGGGTAGCTGCGCGGCATGCGCTGCATCCAGCCGCTCAGATGCGCCAGCACGTCGGTGACGCGGCTGGTGCGGCCACGGCTGCTGGCATCGCCCAAGGCACTGCGGATCACCAGCTTCGCGCCCGGCGTCAGCATCTGCGCCACGCTGCGCAGCAGGTTGGCCTGCATGTCGTCCTGCAGATACTGCAGCACATCCAGGATGGTCACGCTGCCGCGGTGTTGCGGCCATGCCACGCTCAGATCGACCACGGCGAACTGCGTGTTGCCCAGTGCCGAGCGCTGCGCGATGTGTTGCGCGCGGCGGATCTTGGACGCATCCACATCCACCCCGTGATACGCCAGTGCCTGACCGTCGGCACGCAATGCATGCGCGAGCAGGCCCAGCCCGCAGCCCAGATCCAGTACCGGCGCGTTGGTGCTGCGCAGTTCGGCCAGCACGCCCGGATACAGCGGATCGGTGCGCAGCTTGGCCTGCGTGTAGTAGTAATCGTAGCGATTGCCCAGCGGATGCGGCGGCAGAAACGCGCGCGCGATCGCCAGCGCCTGCGCGCGGCTCATGGGTTGGGTGGCGGTGGTCTGCAATGTCGTTCCTTGGCAGTGAGCGTGTTGCGCGGCTAGCTTAGGGCATCGCGCGCCGCAGGCAGTGCCAATGCGGTCCAGCGCGCATACATCGCGCCAGAGGGATGCAGGCCATCGTCGACCAGCATGTCTGCCGCATCGCCGCCATCGCGGCTGGTGGCGGTGATGTCGACAAAGCGCACGGCACGTTTGGCGCAGAGATCGGCGGCGACGCTGTTGAAGGCATCGATCTGCGCGGCAATCAGCGCCGCATCGGCGCCCTGCGCATGCGCAAACGGCGTCAGCCCCCAATCGGGAATCGACAGCACGAACACGTGCGCTGCACGACCGCCCGCGAACCCGATCGCACGCTGCAACAGCGCATCGAACTGGCTGCGGTACTCGTCCAGCGACCGTCCGCGGTATTGATTGTTGACGCCGATCAGCAGGCTCACCAGGTCGAATGGGCCCTGCGGTGCGGCCGTATCGATGCCGGCCTGCAACTCGTCGGTGGTCCAGCCGGTGGTGGCGATGATCTGCGGCGGCGCCACGTTCCAGCCGTAGGCACGCAAACCGTCGGCCAGTTGCACCGGCCAGCGCTGCGCGGGAGCAACGCCTTCGCCGATGGTGTAGGAATCGCCGAGCGCCAGATAGCGCGCCGGCGTACCAGGCGCCGCCATCAGGCCACGCTGCGCGACTTGAGCGGTACCACTTTGGTCACTGCCTCGGCGCGGCGTGCCAGGGCGCGGTCAATGCGTGCGAACACATCGCGCATCACCGTCGCCTCCGGCAGCAAGGTCACGCGGAAGTGGTGGCGGTACGGCACGTTGAAGCTGGAGCCCGGCACCACCAACACGCCCTCCTCGTTCATCAGCTCGAGCGCGAATTCGTGATCGTCGAAGTTGCGCGCGGCCGGGCCGACCACCGCCGGGAACGCGTACAGCGCACCGGCCGGCGCCACCAGCGAGAGATGCTCACTGGCCGCACAGGCCTCGATCACCGCACGGCGGGTTTCGTACAAACGCCCACCCGGCGCGCACAGCGCTGAAATGGTGTCTGGACCGTTGACGGCCGCATCGATGGCGTACTGGCCCGGCACGTTGGCGCACAGGCGCAACGCGCCAAGCAGGTCCATCGCGTTGCGCAGATCGTTGATGCGCGATTGCTCTCCCGACAGCAGCGCCCAACCCACGCGCCAGCCGCAGGCGCGGTGCACCTTGCTCAGGCCGCCGAAGGTGATGCACGGGTGCGCACCGGCCAATGGCGCGACCGGCACGAAGGCGGCATCGTCGTACAGCACCTGGTCGTAGATTTCATCGACCATCAGCAACAGATTGTGCTTGGTGGCGATGGCCACGATGCGCTCCAGCAACTCGCGCGAATAACTGGCGCCGCTGGGGTTGTTCGGATTGATCAGCACGATGGCGCGGGTGCGCGAAGACACCAGCGTCTCGATCTCCACCGGGTCCGGCTGGAAGCCATTCTCCGGCGCGCAGCGGTAATACACCGGGCGGCCATCGTTGAGGATAGTCGCCGCCGACCACAGCGGGTAGTCGGGCGAGGGCACCAGCACTTCGTCGCCGGGATTGAGCAGCGCACGCAGCGACAGGTCGATCAACTCGCTGACGCCGTTGCCGATGAAGATGCGGTCAGGATGCGCATCCGGATGCTGGCGCCGCGCGTATGCGGTGGCGATCGCCTCGCGCGCTTCGGGCAGGCCCTGCTGATGGGTGTACGGATCGGTGCGGCCCATGTCGTCGGCGATCGCGCGCTGCAGATGCTCCGGCGCACGGAACCCGAACGCACCCGGGTTACCGATATTGAGCTTGATCAGCTTGCGACCCTGCGCCTCCAATTCCCGCGCTCGCCGCGCCAGCTCGCCCCGGATCTCGTAGCGGACTTCGGACAGACGCTCGCGAATGACGAGCGGCTTTTGCTGGGCTGTGGACATACGGCAGGCCGGTTGTAGGCGTGAGGCTTGGCATGGTAGCGGAAATATGACAGGCGGGCATGCTTGCATCGGCAACGATGTCAAGGGGCGCTTCAGTCCAGGCGCAGGGCCCGATTGCACAAGCCACTGCGGCCAGCCAGCTAGAATCGCCCCATGAGCAACGCACCCCCCGATTACCCCACCCTCCAATCCATCGGCTGGCCCTGGCCTGGCCCTCCCGAGGACCCGTCCTGGCAGGCGGTCTTTGCCGCGCATCCGCAGGCGCTGCCGGCGCGGGTGGTGGAGCAGCATCGCACCGGCTATGTGGTGGCCGATACGCCGGAGGCCAGTCTCAAGGCCGAATCCTTGCCGGAGTGGCAGCGGCCGCGGTTTCCCAGCCATGAGCGGGCGGCGGTGGGCGATTGGGTGCTGATGGAGGGCAAGCGCATCGTGGCGCTGCTGCCGCGGCGTACCTCGATCAAGCGCGGGGCGGCCGGCGAGCATTACCACCAGCAGGTGATCGCGGCCAACATCGATACGGTGTTCATCGTGTGCGGGCTGGATGCGGACTTCAATCCGCGCCGCATCGAGCGCTATCTGTTGCTGGTCGGCGGCGGCGGTGCCGAGCCGGTGGTGGTGCTGACCAAGGCCGATCAGACCGAATACGCCGAGGATGCGTTGGCGGTGCTGGAGGAATTGGAAGCGCAGAACATCGCGTTGCGCGCGGTCAATGCGAAGGATCCCGAGAGCGTGGCTGCGCTGCGGCCGTGGCTGGGCGATGGCCGCACCGCCGTGCTGGTGGGCTCATCGGGCGCCGGCAAGTCGACGCTGACCAACACCTTGCTCGGCACGGAACGAATGAAGACCAATGCGGTGCGCGAGAACGATTCGCGCGGCCGGCATACCACCACGCACCGTGCGTTGATTCCGCTGCCGTCCGGTGCCTGCCTGATCGATACGCCCGGCATGCGCGAGCTCAAGCCCACCGGCGAAGAAGACCTGGCCGAAGGCGGTTTCTCCGATGTGGAAGCCTTGGCAGCGCAATGTCGCTTCAACGATTGCGCGCATATCGCCGAGCCCGGCTGCGCGGTACGTGCGGCGATCGAGGCCGATACGCTGGATCCCGAGCGGGTGGCCAACTACATGAAGCTGCGAGTGGAAGTGGCCGCTGCGGCCGAAAAACTCGCCACGCGCCTGGCGCAGAACAACCGGGGCAAGGGATCGGGCCGGCGGCCTGCCAGCGTCGATCGCACCGGACGCCGCTGAAATGCCGCTGCGCAAGGCGCCGCCGGACATCGTCCATCACGCGGCGCTGGATGTGCGCCTGGTCAAGACGGTGCGCGGCGTGCGTTTGTTGGCCCTGGCCAGCTGGCCGCGCTCGCTGCAGGAGCCGTTTCTGCAGAGCGTGGCGCGTGGTCAGCCGGAACTGCCGCAGGTGGAGTATCCGGCGCTGGATTTCGGCGATACCCGACGCGAATTGGCGGCGATTGCGAAGGCCGCCGATCCGCATCATCCGCTGGGCGCGTATCTGATCGACTCGGCGCATAGCTGGGGCCTGGCTGCCGGCCTGCTGGAGTCGCTGGGCACTACCGCAGTCAGCGATTACTCGGCGCAGCTGTTTGGTGTGCCCGACGACCCGATGCCGGGCAACGGCCCGACCACGCGCGAGGCCGCACGCCACTTCATCCAGATTGCGCAGGAACTGGACCGCGAACTGCTGGCGCCCGAAGAACAGGTGCCGGTGTCGGCGACGGCCTTGCGCATGCAGTTGCAGAACGATCTGGATGCGTTCTTCGAAGGCCGCGTCATCACGGTCACGCTGGACCCGGATCTGCTCGCCAAGGCGGCGGCCGGTGCGCACCGCATCCGCTTGCGCAGCGGTGCGACGTTCAGCGATTACGACCGCGCGCAGTTGTTCCATCACGAAGCGCTGGTGCATTCGCTCACAGCACTCAATGGGCGCGCGCAGGTGCATCTGCCCAGTCTGGGTATTTCGTCGCCGCGTACTACCGCAACGCAGGAAGGTTTGGCGACCTTCGCCGAGCAGATCACCGGCAGCATCGACATTGAGCGCATGAAGCGCATCAGCCTGCGCATCGAGGCGATTGCGATGGCGCGCTCGGGTGCGGACTTCATAGACGTGTTCCGCTATTTCACCGAAGGCGGGCAGAGCGTGGCGGAAAGTTTTTCCTCGGCGCAGCGCGTATTCCGCGGCGTGCCTACGTCGGGTGGCGGCGCCTTCACCAAGGACACCGTGTACCTGCGTGGCCTGGTCGCGGTGCATACGTTCTTCCGGCATTCCCTGCAGCGCGATCAGCTGCAGCTGTGCCGGTACCTGTTTGCCGGCAAGATGGCGCTGGGCGATGTGGCGCGCTTTGCGCCGTTGTTCGACAGCGGCGTGTTGGTTGCACCGCGCTGGCTGCCGCCGTGGGTAAGCCGGGTCAGCGGGCTGGCCGGCATGCTGGCGTTTTCGTTGTTCGCCAATCGCATCCGCATGGATCAGCTGCAGCCGCCAGCGATGAATGTCTGAGCGTCGTTACGACAGGGTGCGAGCACTTGCCGGGTAGGTGCGAACGCGCGCCGCGACTTTAGCGCAGCTGAAACAACCACTGCGTTCACCGTCAGGCGGTCGCGGCCAATGCTCGGAATCGGCATAGCCACTCGTACACCCCGGTTCCTCCGTGCCGTCCGCACCACCTGACGCCTGCTCGCTACGTTTTGTTAGCCGCTCTTGAGAGGCGTGCGTCCCTTGCGGATGCAGCGGGCCTCGCGATTGCGTGGCCTGCTGCAAGTGGCGCTGAACCGTATGCATCGCGGCGACGTGTTCTACACGATGTTGCAACGGGCTGATCCGGACACTGGTCGCCTCGCCCGAGATGGGCAACGACACGAGACAATGCGATGAAAATTCTGATGGTGCTCACCTCCCACGACCAACTCGGTGATACCGGCAAGAAAACCGGCTTCTGGCTGGAAGAATTCGCCGCGCCGTATTACGTCTTCAAGGATGCCGGCGCAGACATCACCCTGGTCTCGCCCAAGGGCGGCCAGCCGCCGCTGGATCCCAAGAGCGACGAGCCCGACGCACAGACCGATGCCACCAAGCGCTTCAAGCAGGACGCCGACGCGCAGCAGGCATTGGCCAGCACGCATCGTCTGGCGGACGTCAAGGCCGAGGACTTCGATGCCGTGTTCTATCCGGGCGGCCACGGACCGTTGTGGGATCTGGCCGAAGACGCGCAGTCGATCGCCTTGATCGAAGCCTTCGCCGCTGCCGACAAACCGCATGCCCTGGTCTGCCACGCGCCGGGCGTACTGCGTCGGGTCAAGGGCAGCGATGGCAAACCGCTGGTCAATGGCCGCCGCGTCACCGGCTTCACCAACAGCGAAGAAGAAGGCGTAGGCCTGACCAAGATCGTGCCGTTCCTGGTCGAAGACGTGCTGACCGAACTCGGCGGACGTTACGAGAAGGGCGCCGACTGGGGCGTGCATGTGGTGACCGATGGCACGCTGGTGACCGGGCAGAATCCGGCCTCGTCCGAAAAAGCAGCCGAGACGTTGCTAGAGTTGTTGAAGCGCTGATTTTGCGGTTGTCGTGTGGTCGTGCATCGACTGACGGAGAAAGCCGCGACTTTTGACTTGGAGCGGCTGACAAAACGTAGCGATTAGTCGTGCAGGTGGGTGCGGACGGGGCGGAGGAGCGGGCATGTACGAGTTGTACATGCAGATGCCGAGCCCCAGCCGCGCCCGACTGACGGTGAGAGCAGTAGTTCTGTAGCTGCTCTTGGTCGTGCGTTTTCAGAATGCCGCAGCATCCGACAGCTCAACGCAATCAGTGCTCGCAACCAAGCGCACCGACCATCTCGACTGGCCCTTGCCCGCCCACCGTCGCGGGACCTTACGCGGCATGGATGCCGCGTAAGAGCCTACACGGACGTACTTGCGGCGTGTCCTGCGACGGTGGGCGGGCAAGGGCCCTGCAGCCAGGCCGCAGACCATCCGCTCTGGCAGATCATCCGCTTTGAAGTGCGCTTCAACACTGAAGTGCGCTTCACCACTGCTCAAAACCGCTCAGGCACTACGCTCCAACCAGCGCACCGCATAAGCCGGCAGCACCAGTCGCATGTCATCGCTCAGCGATTTGACCGCTGCGTCGCTGTCATCAGCCAGCAACGTCCATCGGCCATCCCCGATCGCAGCAAGCTCCACCGTCAGCGGCTGATCGCCGAAGTTGTGCACGGCCAAGAAACCATCGCCACGCGTCAACGCAAACAGTCGCGGATCGCCCAGCGCCACACTGCCCAACGCCTGATCGGCTGCCAAAGCAGAAAGCGCAGCACGTTGCCGGATCAATGCACGCAACCGGCGATACACCTTGCCGCTCAAGCTATCCGCAGTCTCACGTTGAGCAGCAAGCTGCCAATCCATCGCCGGGCGATGCAACCAGCGGCCTTCGTGCTGACGAAGCGGGTCGCCTCGATAACTGATGTCGTTAGGCAAGGCGAGTTCGTCGCCCATATAGATCAACGGCACACCCGGCATTGCCAGTGCGATCGCATAGAGCAACACCAACCGATCCACCGCAGTGTCCAACGCCACCGCATCGCCTGCCTCCTGCGCCGCCTGAATGCCCGCAAGCGCAGCGGCCATGCCATTGGTGCCATGCACGCCGTCGCCACTGCTCTGGAAGCTCTCGCCGCGCGCGTAACTGCCTGGCACATCATTGGCATAGAAACGCGCGACATCGCGTAACGCAAACGGTGGCTGCTCGGCATTACCGGCCGCTTCATGCTGCAGCACGTTCCAGCCGATATCGTCGTGGCAGCGCACATAGCTCAGCCACGCGCAGTTGTGCGGCAACGGCGGGCTATGCGCGATGACGGTATGCAGAATGTCGCCGCGTTGCAGCGCCAAGGCCGACCAGCCGGCTGCCATCAGCGTGCTGTGATACGCGAGATGGCACTCGTGTCCCTGATCCGCACCTGTGCCGAAATACGGCGGCAGCTGCGTCATCGGCACGATGGCTTCGGCCTTCATCACCACCGAGGGCGCCACGATGTCGGTGACCGCGCGTAGCGCCACCAGCAAGGTGTGCGCTTCGGGCTGATTCATGCAATCGGTGCCGGTGCGCTTCCACAAATACGCCGTGGAATCCAGCCGAAATGCTTCCACGCCCAGATTGGCCAGCTGCAGCATCGCCAGCGCCATCTCGCCGAACACCGCCGGGTTGCTCCAGTTCAAATCCCATTGATAGGGATAGAAGGTGGTCCACATCCAGTGCGCAGTGTCGTCCACCCAGGTGAAGTTGCCGGGCGCGGTATGCGGAAAGACTTGCCCCAGCGTGGCTTCGTACTGATCGGGCAACGTGCGGTCTGCAAAGTGATGGTAGTAATCGAGATAGCGTGCGTCGCCCGCACGTGCAGCTTGCGCCCAGGCGTGATCGTCGGCGGTATGGTTGAGTACGAAATCCGCGCACAGGCTGATGCCGGCCTCGCGCAGGCGCGTGGTGAGCGCGATGAGATCGTCGTTGTCGCCCAGGCTTGGTTCGACCTGGCCGTAATCGCTGACCGCAAAGCCGCCATCGTTATCGCCGGCACGCGCGCGCAGGAATGGCAACAAGTGTAGATAGCGCACGCCCAGGTCCTGCAGGTACGGCACACGTTCGGCCACGCCTTGCAAGGTGCCGGCGAAGCGGTCCACGTAGGCGCTGTAGCCCAGCATGTGGTGTTCGCCAAACCAGCCGGGCTGACGCGTTGTGTCCAGTTGTTGCAGTGGCTGCGGGCGCTGTTGCGCAGTGTTGCCGAGCGCGCTCAACCACTGCGTCAACCACGGCGCATAGTCCGGGCGCTGCCCATACAGCGCTTGCAGCGCGTCGAGTAGACGCGGCGCATGCTGATCGAAGCGCGGCAACAGCGCATTCGCACGCTGCGCATCCAACGGCGCAGCAAAGGCTGCGCGCACTACAGTGAAATCGATGGGGGAGGTGCTCATTGGCAAGCGCCGGGAAGAATCCGGCGAGGGGTCCTTAGAAGTCGTAGCGCAGGCTGATGCTGGTGGTCCGGCCGGCGATCGAACGCGCGCGGATGATGCCGTTGGCGGGAATCGTGGCTTCCTCGGCTTCGGTCAGGCCAAACGTGTTGAACAGGTTGTTGACGTTGAGCGCCACAGTGAGCGCATCGGTCACGCGGTAATCGCCGAACAGGTTCACCTGCGTATAGCCTGGCATCTTCAGCTGGTTGGAATCCTGGGTGTAGGCATCGGTGGTGCCGATCAGGTTCACGCCGAACTGATAGCCGTCGCCGCGATAGCTGGGCGTCAGCTGCCAGACAACATCGGCCTGGCGGCGCGGTACGTTGCCGGTGTTTTCCGGGGTGATCTGGTCGCGGGAAATCTCCGCATCGGTCCAGGTCAGGCCGCCGTTGAGGGTGAATCCTTCGTAGCGGTAGCTGGCTTCCAGCTCCACGCCGTGCGCCTTGTAGCTGCGGTTGAAGAAGCGCTGGCTGGTCACTTCGAAGTTCTGTTCCTGGGTACGTGCGGAGAACGCGGTCGCAAACAGGCTCAGCCCGTCGCGGCGCCACTTCAAACCGGCTTCGGTCTGGCGGACCACGTTGACGCCCTCGTCGGAAGACACCGAGCCGTCGTCGCGGATCACGCCGAGCAACAGGCGGTCGGCATTGGCGCGTGCGCCGCGGCTGATGCGCGCGAATGCGCCCAGGTCGTCGTTGATCAGATAATTGCTGCCCAACGAATACGACAGGTAATTCCAGTCGTAATCCACCGGCCGCGCGTTGGCGGTATCGACCGTGGCCACGCGTTGTTCCACCGGCTGGATCACGCCATCGCCGTTGACGTCCAGGTTCTGTGCGATCGCGGTACCGGAATAGCTGCCGCGTGCATCGCCCATGTCGTAACGCAGGCTGCCGTCGATGCTGAGCTTGCCACTGTCGAAGGTGAGCGCCACGTAGGGTGCGTTGACGTCGTAGCGCACGTCGTAGCTGCGGGTGTTGCAGCAATCGCCCCAGAACGGCACGCCGTAGGCGTACAAACCGTTTTGCGAGCGCGACACGCCGCCGGCATCGACCACATTGAGCAGGCGCGAGTCGCGGCCCAGGGTCTTCACGTAGGAGTTCCAGGTCCAGTCCATGTCGATGGTCTGGCGCGAGCTGTAATAGCCCATGCGCAGGGTGAGCGTGCGGTCATCGCCGTCGAACGCGCGCGAGACGCTGAGGTCGTTGGTGACGTTGCCCAGGTCGTTGATCGCCACGTTGAACAGATGCGTGCGGATCGCGTTGCCGGTATAGGCCTGGCCGGCGTCGGGGCCGCTGGCCTGCACCAGTTGCGCTCCAGCGCCGCCGATGGAAGAGGCGAGCGAGGCGGCATCGGTGACTTCGGCCGGAAACGGGCTGACGAAGCGGCCGCTGTTGTCGGCGATGCGGAATTTCTCGCTCAGGTTCCAGCCGTTGCCCAGGTCGAACCAGGCTTCGGCGCCGATGGTGCGCGAGATCGGGTGCATGCCGTCGCCCAGGTCGGTGCGGCGCGGCTGGTTGTTGCCATCCAGGCCCACATCGCTGCGGAAATTGCGGCTATACAAGGTGTCATTGCCTGGGTCGAAGCCGGCGAAGCCGCCCAGGTCCGGCGAGCCGTCGCGGCCACGCACGGAGGTGGGCACCGGCAGATAGCCGGCGGCGCGGTCGTTGAGGTATTTGCCGTACACACGCACGTAGCCGTTCTCGAACAGGCGGGTGAGGTTGGCCTTGAGCTGGCCGCCCTTTTCGGTGGTGTAACCGGCGTCGCGCACGCCATCGCCCTGGCGGAAGAAGCCGCCGATATTGAACTGCCAATGTTCGGCAAACGGTGCGCCGTAATTGAAGTCCACACGCGTGCTGTCGTAATCCACGCCGCGGCTCACGCCGACGCTGCCGCCTGCGGTGTCGCCGGTCTTGCTGATGAAGTTGATGATGCCGCCGGGCGCGTTGCTGGTGAATGTCGAGGCCGAACCGCCGCGGATCGCTTCGATGCGGTCCATCGTGAAATCCGAACGCAGGAAGATATCCGAGTTGCCGAAGGCGATATCGCCGAACTCCATCACCGGCAAACCGTCTTCCTGCAATTGCAGGAACTTGGCGCCGCCCGAAGCGACGGGGAGGCCGCGCACGGCGATATTGGCGTTGCCTTCGCCACCGCTGGATTCGGAGCGGATGCCGGGGATGTTGCGGAAGATCTCGGCGGTGCTGCGCGGCGCCGACTGTTCGATCGCCTCGGCGCCCACGGTGCTGACCGACACGCTGGACTTCAACTTGGTGGTGGCAGTGGAGGTGCCGGTGACGAACACCGAATCCAGATTGACCGCGGCGCTGTTGGCAGCCGGCGGGGTGGTGGTTGCGCTTGTGGCGTCCTGCGCCAGCGCGGCAGGCACGCACAGGCAGGAGGCGACCGCGCAGGCCAGGGCATGCAGGCGAAGGGTGTGCAAAGTGGACATCGCGGTTCTCTCTCTCACGGATGGTGGTGTGCCGATATCTGCATCGTCCCCTCCCAGGGAGTGGCCGTGTGGCCTGCAGTGCGAGCGCAGTAATACGCTGCAATACAATCGATTGCAATCCTGCATTGCAGCAATCCAATGCATGCTGAAAAGGCACAATCTTCAAAGCGGAAGCGTGTTGCATCGCAGCGTTACAATCGATTGCATAAGCGTCAGCGTACAGTGCGCTGCGGCCACCGATCGCCGCACCCAAGCTCAGGATCTTGTATGTCGTCGAACGCTCCACCGCTTTCCTTCCTGCGCATCCTGGCGCTCAACGCCGGCTTTTTTGGCGTGCAATACAGCTTCGGGTTGCAGCAGAGCAATATGAGCCCGATCTACAACTATCTGGGTGCCGACCACGCGAGCCTGCCGTACCTGTGGCTGGCCGGGCCGATCACCGGGCTGGTGCTGCAGCCGTTCGTGGGCGCATGGAGCGACCGCTCGGTGACCCGCTGGGGCCGGCGCATGCCGTACATGGTGCTGGGGGCGCTGGTATGCAGCCTGTGCCTGCTGGCGATGCCGTTCAGTACCGCGTTGTGGATGGCGGTATGCCTGCTGTGGATCCTGGATGCGGCCAACAATGTGGCGATGGAGCCGTACCGTGCCCTGGTCAGCGATGTGCTGGCGCCGCCGCAGCGGCCGCTTGGCTATCTCACGCAAAGCGCATTCACCGGTCTTGCGCAGACGCTGGCCTATCTCACCCCACCGTTGCTGGTGTGGCTGGGCATGAATCAGGACGCCGCCAATGCGCACCATATTCCCTACGTCACCATCGCTGCGTTCGTGATCGGCGCGGGATTTTCTGCCGCCTCGATCCTGCTCACCGCGCGCTGCGTGCGCGAGCCGGCGATTGCGCCGGCCGAGATTGCCCGCATGCGCCAGACCGGTGCAGGGTTGGGCGCGACGGTGCGCGAAATCTACGGTGCCTTGCGTGCGATGCCACCCACCATGCGCCAGCTCGCACCGGTGATGCTGTTCCAGTGGTATGGGATTTTTTGCTACTGGCAATACATCGTGCTGTCGTTGTCGACCACGTTGTTCGGCACCACCGGGGCCAACTCGCACGGCTTCCGTGAGGCGGGATTGGTCAACGGGCAGATCGGTGGCTTCTACAATTTCATTGCGTTTCTGGCCGCGTTTGCGATGGTGCCGGTGGTGCGCCGCTTCGGCCCGAAATACACGCATGCGGCCTGCCTGGTCGCGGCCGGTATCGGCATGTGGGTGTTGCCGGGCATCCAGGACCGCTGGTTGATGCTGCTGCCGATGATCGGCATTGGGCTGGCCTGGGCCAGCATGATGGGCAACCCGTATCTGATGCTGGCCGACAGCATTCCGCCCGAGCGCACCGGCGTGTACATGGGCTTGTTCAATCTGTTCATCGTGCTGCCGATGCTGATCCAGATCGTCACCTTGCCGCTGTATTACGAGCGGCTATTGCACGGCGACCCGCGCAACGTGATCCGTCTTGCCGGCGCGCTGATGCTGGCTGCGGCGATCGCGATGCTATGCGTGCGCGTCCGCAAGCCCAAGGCGGTGGCGGCTTAGAGCGGCTGACAAAACCACTTCACGCCGGTCTACTGCAGGCCGGCTGATCTGCTGCCTGGCTGCGGGGCCCTTGCCCGCCCACCCTCGCGGGACACGCTGCAAGTACGTCCTTGTAAGCTCTTACGCGGCATCCATGCCGCGTAAGGTCCCGCGACGGTGGGCGGGCAAGGACCAGTCGAGATGGTCGGTGTGTAGGGTTTTAAACAAAGCTACCGGTCAACTCTCTGGTGCGGTGAGGGCACCGCGCCCTCGACCGACTCAGCGTTCGACCTGGACTTTTGACTGCATCCACCAAGATGCGGCAGACAAAACCACTGCACTCACTGACAGGCGACCGCTCGCTAGGTTTTCTTAGCCGCTCTTAGTCGCCACGCCTGCATTGCTGCATACCGGGCGCCGTCGAGTGCGCTCGCGGAGGCGAGGACGTACGGCTGCGCGCAGCACCTCCGCTTTTGCGATTCCCCAATCCCCAATCCCCAATCCCCGCTTCAAGCGGACTCGCGCACCACCAGCTTCACCGCCATTTCCACCGATTCCACTGATTCGCCGGCGATCAGCGCCAACAGTCGATCCACCAGCAGGCGTGCCGCAAGCCCCAAGTCCTGCCGCACCGTGGTCAGTGGCGGCTGGCTATAGGCGGCCAGTGGAATATCGTCGAAGCCCACCAGCGAAATATCCTGCGGCACACGATGGCCGGCTTCGACCAGGGCGCGAATCGCACCGACTGCGATCACATCGGAGGCCGCGAACAGCCCGTCCGGTGGGTCGGTCTTCTTGAGCATCGCGCGTGTGAGGCGGTAGGCGTCTTCGCTGAGGAAGTGGCTGCGTGCATGCAGCCGTGTATCGAACTCCAGCCCATGCTGCTCAAGTGCATGCCGATACCCGGCAAAGCGCGGTGCGACCTCGGGCAGTTGGTCGTCGCCCAGAAAAGCGATGCGGCGACGGCCACTGGCGATCAGATGTTCGGTGGCAATGGCACCGCCCTGAAAGTTGTCGCTGCCCACGCTGATGTACGACTGCCCTTCGATCTTGCTGCCCCACACCGCCATCGGCAGACCGTCGCGCGCGGCGGCATCGAGCGCATCGTGTTCGGAGCTTTGCCCGAGCACGATCACGCCATCGGAGCGGCTGCCGCGTGCCAGTTGTTCCACCCATCCATCTTGATGCCGGTCCAGCTTGGACAGCAGCATGCTGTAACCGCGCCCGGTGAGTTCTTCGGCCAGCAACGCCAGCATGGTCATCATGAAGGGGTCCGACAGCGGCTGATCCAGCGCATGCATCATCGGCACCGCCACGCTCACCGTGTTGGAGCGTTTGGCGCGCAGGCTGCGCGCGATCGGATCGACCTGATATCCCGCATCGGCGGCAATCTGCTTGATGTAAGCGCGGGTGCGCTCGGCCACCACAGGACTGCCAGCCAACGCGCGCGACACGGTGGATTCGGACACGCCCGCCATGCGGGCGATATCGGCCATCTGCGGGCGTGCGCCCGGCGTTGCGCGTTCTGAAGGTTTGACCATGACAACGCGCTGCTTAAAACCAGAGTGTAATCAGTTCGCGCAGCAGGTGGGTTACTCATCGCAGTGGCGGTTGCTTGCGGGCGATGACCAACTGCAAGCACGCACATCGGTGCAAGCGCACAGCCTGTAGGTTGTGCTTGCCACTCGCCAAGCATGACGCTTCACAGTGGCTGACAAAACGTAGCGTGCACCGGCCGCGCCCGCCTGGCGGTGAGCGCGGTAGTTCTGATGGCCGCTCTAGCCCATGTAGAGGCCGCCGTTGACGGCATAGTCCGCACCGGTTACGTAGGCGGCTTCATCGGAAGCCAGCCACGCGCACAAACCTGCGACTTCTGCAGGTTTGCCGAGCCTGCGCACCGGCACCGAGGTGGCCAGGCGGTCGAGCACGTCGGGCGGAAAGCTGCTGATCGAGGCACTGGCGATATAGCCCGGCGAAATGGTGTTGACGGTGACGCCGCGCGAGGCGACCTCTTGCGCCAACGCGCGACTGAAGCCATGCATCGCCGCCTTGGCGGTGGCGAAATTGATCTGCCCGATCTGGCCCTTGTGCGCGCTGACCGAGCCGATGTTGACGATGCGTCCCCAGCCACGCGACGTCATGCCATCCACCACCTGCTTGGTGATGTTGAACAACGAATGCAGATTGCTGGCGATCACCGCGTTCCAGTCGTCGCGCGTCATCTGCCGGAACAAGGTGTCGCGGCTACCGCCGGCGTTGTTGACCAGCACATCGATCTCGCCGACCTCGGCCTTGACCTTGGCGAACGCAGCCACGGTGGAATCCCAATCGGCGGCATTGCCCTCGGAGGCAACGAACTCGAAGCCTTGCTCGCGCTGCTCACGCAACCACGAGGTCTTGCGCGGCGAATTGGGCCCGCACCCGGCGACCACGGTGTGCCCGCTGCGCGCCAGCTTCTGGCAGATCGCGGTGCCCACACTGCCCATGCCGCTGGTGACGTATGCGATGCGAAGTGTCATTGGTTTTAACTCCTTCGGAGTTTGGGAATGGGAATCGGAAGTGGGGAATCGGTAGAGCAGGAGCCGCGCTTGCGGTGTCTGTCTGTTGTCCATGTGGAAGTCAGGAATCGACACGACAGCACAGCGCCGCCCTTACGATTCCCCATTCCCGATTCCCCATTCCCGGCGGGCGATCAGCGCGCCAACGGAAACAAGCCAAACAACAATCCGCCCGCCAACATCAGCATCGAAATCAGCACCGCCCACTTCAGCGTGAAGCGTTGATGGTCGGCGAAGTCGACCTTGGCCAGGCCGACCAGCAGATAGGTCGATGGCACCAACGGGCTGAGCAGATGCACCGGCTGACCGGCGAGCGAGGCGCGGGCCATTTCCACCGGGGTGATGCCGTAGTGGCCGGCCGCTTCGGACAGGATCGGCAGCACGCCGAAGTAGAACGCGTCGTTGGACATGAAGAACGTAAACGGCATGCTGACGATCGCGGTGATCACCGCCAGATACGGGCCCCAGCTGTCGGGGATCACCGCCAGAAAGCTGCGCGACATCGCCTCGACCATGCCGGTGTTGGACAGGATGCCGGTGAAGATGCCGGCGGCAAAGATCAGCGACACCACCGACAACACATTGCCGGCGTGATTGACCAGCCGGCGGCGCTGCTCGGCCAGGTTGGGGTAGTTGATCATCAGCGCCAGCGCAAAGCCGATCATGAACAGCACCGGCATCGGCAGCACGCCCACCACCAGTGCGGCCATCAGCGCCAGGGTCAGGATCAGGTTCACCCACAGCAGCTTGGGCCGCTTCATGTCCTCGGTGTCTTCCACGCGCGGCAATGCGTCGTTTTCCTCGGGCAGGCTGGTGTCCAGCCAGTTGCCGTCGGCCGGCAAACGCACCACGCCCAGGCGGCGACGTTCGCGCATGCCCAACAGCCAGGCCAGCGCGATGATGCCGGCGATCGCCATCGCCATCGCCGGTACCAGCGGCACGAACACATCGGCCGGATCCACATGCAAGGCGGTGGCGGCGCGCGCGGTGGGGCCGCCCCACGGGGTCAGATTCATCACGCCGCTGGCCAGGATGGTCACGCAGGTGAGGTTGAGCGCGTTCATGCCCAGGCGCTGATACAGCGGCAGCATCGCCGACACGGTGATCATGTAGGTGGTGGAGCCATCGCCATCGAGCGAGATCAGCATCGCCAGGATCGCCGTGCCCATCACGATCTTCAGCGGGTCGCCCTTGACCAGGCGCAGGATGCGACCGACCAGCGGGTCGAACAGACCGGCATCGATCATCACCCCGAAGTAGAGGATGGCGAACATCAGCATCACGCCGGTGGGCGCGATCTTCTTGATGCCGTCGAGCATCATCTCGTTGATGCCGGTGCCGAAGCCGCCCAGCAACGCGAACACGATCGGTACCGTGATCAGAGCCACCAGCGGCGACAACCGCTTGCTCATGATCAGGTACATGAAGGTGATCACCATTCCGAAACCGAGCGCGGTCAGCATGCGGGAAAATCCTTTGAGGCGTGCAACAGGGAGAGGGTGGAGCGTGCGCATGCAGCGCGAAAGCGATGACGCGTTTGCAGTTGCTGGAAATCTGGCGCGGTCACGAACGACACATCAGAAGTCGTATTGAAAACGGCCGGTCACTGCCAGCGTGTGGTCGACCACCGCATCGAACATGCGGTCGCGGTTGCGGCTGTCGATCACGTTGAGCATCACGCGCAGGTTCGGCTTGAAATACCAGTTGCCGCCCAGCGTCCACGACTGCGTGCTGGCGTCAATAAAGTTGGGCTGGCCATCCATGTGCTGGTCGCCGCGCATGTAGTCGTAGCGCAAGGCCAGCTCGAACGCGCCGGAGGGACGATTGGGCATCTTGATCCGGCTGAAACGCCCGGTCTTGCGGTCGTAGCCGCGCGACTCGCCGGTGACGAACCAGCTGACCAGGCCGTAGCTGGCCAACACCTTGGCATGCTGCCCGCCGTCGTCGAGCAGGCCGCCGCTGAATTCGCTCTGCCACGACCACGGGCCCAGCACTTCCGCGTATTCCAGCGACCACTTGTCGAGGTCGGTGTCGCGGCCATCTGCAAAGCGCGCCAGCGTGATGCGGCTGTTGTTGGCCAGATCGTTCTCCGGACGTGGACGGATCAGCAACGGCGCCGCACCGCCGCTGCCCGGATGCGAATAGCGCTCATGCGCCAGCGACACGCCCAGGTGGCGTAGCCGCGCCTCGCCCATCTCCGGTGCGAAGGTCAGGCGCGTGCCGAGCGCACCGCCCTTGGTGGACGAATTGTCGATGCTTTCCAGGCTATAGGCCGCTGTGGACCAGGTCGCATCGGGGCGATTGGCCTGCCACGAAATCGCCTTGCGATAGATCGGCGCCAGCGTGGTGGAGGCATAGCCGCGTTCCAGAAACGGGCCGTAGTTGGAACCGGTGCGATCGTCCAGCGAAAAGTATTGCTTGAACTGGCCTACGGTCAGCGTACCGGCGGAAAACTTCTTGGCGATATACACATCGCGCGCCAGGATGCCGCGGCTGCCGGATTCGTACTGCAGGCCGGCAAATTCCGCTTCGGCCTTGTAGTTGAAGCCATAGAACTTGCCCGCCACATCCAGCCACACGCGGCGGAACTGGGTGTCGTTGCGCTCGGGCGTGCCGCGTTCGTCGTTGTCGAACATGGTGAAATCCCAGTGCACACGCCCGCCCACCTCGGCGGTGACCGGACCGTCGCCATCGGCCGCGCGAACAGCCGGTGCCAGGCAGATCGCGGCGCAGGCGGTGAAGACGCGCAGACGCAAGGTGTCGTTGCTCACAGACCCTCCCAGGTACATGTGTGAATCACGTTCAGCGATGCACCGCACAACCACACTGCGGCGCGTTGGCAGCAGCCTAGTCCGGCGAAGCTGTCATGGACCTGTCGTTGGGGCGGGAATGGGGAGTCGGGAATGGGGAATCGCAAGAGCGTTAAGAGCTTTTGTCTTCGCGGCCTGTTACCTTCCGGCCGCAGCCAACCGCCGTTCCGATTCCCCATTCTCCATTCTCCATTCCCCATTCCCCATTCCCCATTCCCCATTCTCGATTCCCCGCCCAATGCGCCTGCTGCTAGTCGAAGACAACGCCGACCTCGCCGATGCCATCGTGCGGCGCATGCGCCGTAGCGGGCATGCGGTGGATTGGCAGGCCGATGGCCTGGCGGCGGCGAGTGTGTTGCGCTATCAGAGCTTCGATCTGGTGGTGCTGGATATCGGCCTGCCCAAGCTGGATGGGTTGCGGGTGCTGGCCGGTATGCGCGAGCGCGGCGATACCACGCCGGTGCTGATGCTCACCGCGCGTGATGGCATCGAAGACCGCGTGCAGGCGCTGGATGTCGGCGCGGACGATTACCTGGGCAAGCCGTTCGACTTCCGCGAGTTCGAAGCGCGCTGTCGCGTGCTGCTGCGGCGCAATCGCGGCCAGGCCAGCGAGGTGGTGCAGATCGGCGGTTTCGTGTTCGATAACGCCGCGCACACGCTACTGCTGGACGGCGTGCCGATCGAATTGCCCAATCGCGAATACCGCTTGTTCGAAATCCTGATCGGGCGGCTGGGGCAGGTGGTGGGCAAGGACGAGATCGGCAACGGTTTGTTCGGTTTCGACGACGATGCTGGGCCCAATGCGATCGAGCTGTATGTCGGCCGCCTGCGGCGCAAGCTGGCGGGGGCGCCGTTGCGCATCGTCACCGTACGCGGTGCCGGTTACAAACTCGAAGAAGCCGACCCGCACGCGCCGGTGGAGCCGGGCGTCGATGGCTGAGCCGCTGCCGGTGGCGCCGTCGATCCGGCGCACCTTGCTGCTGTATCTGGGCAGCCTGTCGCTGCTCGGCGCGGTGGTGCTGTTCTTTGCCGCGCGCGATTATGGCGAGCGTGCGGCCAATCGCTCCTACGACCATCTGCTGGTGTCCTCGGCACTGTCCATCATCGACAGCGTGGCCTTGGTCGGCGGCGACTGGCAGGTGGATCTGCCGTATGCCTCGCTGGATCTGCTCGGCATGGCGCCGGAAGACCGCGTGTTCTATCGCGTGTTCGATGCGCAAGGCCGCACCATCACCGGCGAAGAGAATTTGCCGCTGCCGCCACGCCCGCCCAGCGACGAGCGCCCGCTGTTGTTCGACGCCGACTACAGCGGCGAGCCGGTGCGCTTTGCGGTGGTGATGCATCGGGTGGCATCGGCGTCCGGGCAGGGCGAAGTGCGCGTGCAAGTGGGCCAGACCCGGCGCGCGCGCGATGCGCTGGCGCGCGATGTGGTGCTCAATGCCTTGGTGGCGATCGGCGTGTTGTCGCTGCTCGCCCTGGGCCTGGTGTGGCTGGGCGTGTATCGCGCGTTGCGTCCGTTGCAGCGCATCGAGCGCGATCTGTCGCGGCGCGAGCCCTCCGACCTGAAACCGCTGAGCGTGCCCGCACCGCAGGAAATGCAGTTGATGGTGACCGCGCTCAATCGCTTCATGGCGCGGTTGTCGTCCAGCAATGAAACCTTGCGCGCGTTCATGGCCGAAGCCGCGCACCAGATGCGCACGCCCCTGGCTGCCTTGCGCGCGCAGGCGCAGCTGGCGATGGACGAGGATGACCCGCGCGAGATGCAGCGCAGCCTGGTGGCGATCGAGCGCAATGCCAGCCATATGAGCCGGCTGCTCAATCAATTGCTCAGCGATGCCAGCGTGATCCACCGCGCCAATCTGCAGCGCTTTGCCACGGTGGATCTGGCCGAGGTCTTGCACCAGGCCTTGCACGAAGCGCTGCCGCGTAGCGACAGTGCGCCGCGCGTGCACCTGGCGATCGACCCGCAACCGGCGCTGTTGCATGGCGATGCCTTGCTGTTGCGTGAGGCGCTCAAGAACCTGATCGACAACGCCTGCAAGTACGGTGGCGGCGCGCCATTGCAGGTGGCGCTTACCAGCGATGGCAGCCACCACGTCATCACCATCGCCGATCACGGCCCCGGCATTCCCGCAGCCGAAGCCGAGCGCGTGTTCGAACGTTTCGCGCGCGGGCCGGATGCGCCGGCCGGCGGTGCGGGGCTGGGGCTGGCGATCGTCAAACGCGTGGTCGAGGCGCATGGCGGGCGCATCGATCTGGCCAACCGCGTCGGCGGCGGGCTGATCGCCTCGTTGCATTTTCCTGGAGGGACACGCTGATGCGTGTGCTGTTGCTGATGGTGGTATTGCTGGCACATGGCATCGCCTGCGCCGCGCCCGGCGATGTACGGCGGTTTCCCGCGCAGGGCCCGATGCAGGCGCAATTGCGCGTGCAGGGCTCCACCGATCTGGAGGTGTTTGGCGCGGTCATCCAGGACTACCAGCGCCTGCATCCGGGCACCGAGGTGATCTACGAAGACGTGATCGCCTGGGACATCTATGCGCGCTATCTGCATCCAGGCAAGGCCACGCCTGCTGCGGACATGCTAATCAGCGCCAGCATGGATCTGCAGACCAAGCTGGTGAACGATGGTCACGCGCTCGCGCACCGCTCCGCACAGACCGAAGCGCTGCCGGCGTGGGCGCAGTGGCGGCACGAGGTGTTCGGCATCAGCTACGAGCCGGTGGCCATCGTCTACAACACGCGCAAGCTGGCGGCCGCACGCGTGCCGCGCACGCGCAGACAGTTGTTGGCCCTGTTGCGCGCGCCCGATGCGCCGCTGCGCGGCCGGGTGGGCACCTACGATGTGGAGCGCAGCGGCGTGGGCTATCTGTTCGCCACCCAGGACGGGCAGGTCGGCAGTATCGCCGGCGCGCTGCTGGCCGCGTTGGGCGCGAACCAGGTCAAGCTGGAAGAACGCACGGGCACCTTGCTCGACCGCGTCAGCCGTGGCGAGCTGCTGCTGGCCTACAACGTGCTGGGCTCGTACGCGCAGACGCGCATCGATGCCGGCGCGCCGCTGGGCATCGTGCAGCCGCAGGACTACACGCTGGTGGCGCTGCGCACCGCAGTGATCCCCAAGACCGCGCCGCATGCGCCCGAGGCGCGCAGATTCCTCGACTACCTGCTCTCGCCACGCGGCCAGCAGGTGCTCTCGCGCGAGGCGCGATTGATGCCGATCCTGCCGGCCGCCGGTGGCCGTGGCGGCTCGGCGCAACCGCCGTTCCGCCCGATCCCGCTGGGCCCTGGCCTGCTGGTGTATCTGGACAAACTCAAGCGCCGGCAGTTTCTGGACGCCTGGCGCGCCAGCACGCAGCCGCCGCGCTAGCGCGAGCAGTAACCAGCGGCGATAGGCGCTGCGCGTCCGCGCTGCGTGCGCCCGGGGTGCATGTGCTGGAGCTGGAATCGGCGGTCGCCACGCATGCGCCGCCGCCGGCGCGCCGCCCTGACACGCGCGCCGCCGTGGTGGTGGACGCTCGGGGACGGAAACAGACACGTCCATGTGCCAGACTTGGCGCATGGCCGATCTCACCATCCTCGTCGCCGACGACCACCCGCTGTTCCGTGCCGCCGTGATCCACGTGCTGCAGCAGACCTTGCCGCAGGCCGATGTGGTGGAAGCCTCCAGCGCCGCCACGCTGAGCGCCATGCTGCGCTCGCATCCGCAAGCCGAGCTGGTGCTGCTGGACCTGGCGATGCCGGGCGCACGCGGCTTCTCGGCGCTGTTGCACGTGCGTGGCGAGCACCCGGACATCCCGGTGGTGGTGATCTCCTCCAACGATCACCCACGCGTGATCCGGCGCGCGCAGCAATTCGGCGCGGCCGGTTTCATTCCCAAATCCACCCCGGCCGAATCGATCGGCACCGCGGTGGCCAGCGTGCTGGATGGCGGCACCTGGTTCCCGCCGATGACCGCCGAGCGCTCGGAGGCCGACGCGCAACTGGCCTCCAAACTCGCTCAACTCACCCCGCAACAGTTCCGCGTGCTGCTGAGCCTGGCCGACGGCCTGCTCAACAAGCAGATCGCACACGAACTTGGACTGGCGGAAAACACCGTCAAGGTGCACGTCACCGCAATCCTGAAAAAGCTGGATTGCTACAGCCGCACGCAAGCGGCTGTACTGGTCAAGGCATTGGAGCCGGAAGGCGAGGGCTGAGCAGATCGCTTCAGTCACGCCTCTGAAGCGGCCACGCAGTCACCGCGTTCGCAGCAGCACGCTTGCGCAGACCTATCGCGCGCATGCGTGCACATAGATGATCGACCTACGCGATTAAAAATCGAGCGAATACCCCAGCGTGAACGTACGGCCACGGCCGGCGAAGTAGCGCAGCGGTTCGACCAGGGCCGATTGCGAGTAGTAGGTGATGTACTGCTTGTCGAACAGGTTGGACACGCCCATGCGTATCGCACCACGCGGCAACGCGTAGTTGAAGGTCGCATCCACCAGCGTGTAGCCGCTGAAGCGCTTGTCGGCCTCGTCGAAGGGTTGGCTGAAGGCATGCTGGGCCTGCACGAACGAGGAGAACTTCGGCGTCCACTGCGCCGACCACGACGCGATCACCCGATTGGGCGCCACGTTGAGGCCATCCAGGCGTGCGTCCAGTTGCCCATCGTTATCGCTGTCGTAGCGGCCACGCGTGTACGCGTACGACAGGCGCAGGCGATGCGTCGCATCCAGGCGATACCCCAGGCTGGCGTCCACGCCCTGCACGCGGGTTTTCTCGCGGCTCATCATGAAGGCACCATTGATCGGCACCACGCGCGTGCCCAGATCCGAGTTGGACTGGAAGTAACTCAGGTCCGCATCGAAGGCGCCGCGCGTGAGGCGGGTGCCGGCTTCCACGCTCTTGGTCAGGATCGGTTCCAGCGTGCTCAGGTTGGCCACGCGCGTGCCCGGCGTATTGATCGCGCGCAGCACGCGGCCCACGTCCGGCATACCGAAACCTTCGGAATAGCTGGTGAAAAAGCTCACGCCTTCGAGCGGCGTATAAACCAGGCCGGTGTTGTAGAGGGTCTGGTTGAAGTCGAGCGTGCCGCCTTCGACATCGACCCGGTTGTAGCGCCACAGCGTCTGGTAGCTGTCGATCTTCAACTCGGCTTCTTCGCGGCGCACGCCGGCGTGCAAGGTGAGCGTGGGCAGCAGCTTGTATTCGCCCTGCACGAACAGCGACAGATTGCGGTAGTCCGACTCGGGCACGTAGGTGCGCCCGGTGCCGTAGAGATCCTGCTTGCCGGTATCTGCCAGCAGGTCGACGCCGCCGGTGAGCTTGAGCCGGCCGTCGAGCAGATCGTCCTTGGTCAGGCTGATCTTGCTGCCCCATTTGGAGGCGACCGACCGCGATTGATCGTACAAGCTGCCGACCGGTGCGATGCGCGGGTCCTGGAACGTGGACGAATTGTCGGCTCCGAACAGCCCTTCGAATTCCTGGTTGAACACCATCGCGCTCAGCTGCATGCCGGCCAGATCGTCATCGGTGTACGACAGGCTGGAGGTCAGCACATCGTTCCACGGCGCGGTGCCTTGCGGGGTGCCGCGCACCGAGGTGGTGGGCAGGCCTTGCGCACGGTTGCCGGCGATGCCGATGTAGTCGTTGTCGTTCTTGATGCGGTAGCGGTTGACGCTGACGCTCAGGCGCTGCGCATCGGTGAGCGCGTAGCCGAGCTTGGCCAGCACGTCGTAGCTCTTGGAGGTCATCAGGTCGCCCTGGGTGTTGTCGGCACCGATTGGCCGGCCTTGTCCGTCCACATACAGACCTTGATCGCTGTAGCTGGCCGAGAACAGGTAATCGAGCTTGTCCGTGCGGCCGTCCACGCGGTAGCGGGTCTCAACGCTTGCGGTTTCTGCACGCGTTTCCGAGGTGGGCGCGGTGGCCTGCACATCGACGTGCTGGTTGAGCTCACCGTCCTGCGGACGCCGGGTGATGATGTTGATGGTGCCGCCGGTGGCGCCCAGGCCGTTGATCGCGTTGGCGCCCTGGATCACCTCGATCCGCTCGACCATCGCATAGTCGATGGTGTGCGCTTCGCGCCCGGTGGGGCGGATCGGATTGGACTGCGGCACGCCGTCGATCAGGATCAACGGCGTGCGCCCGCGCAGCGTTTCGCCGCTGCCATTCATCTTGCCGCGGCTGGGCGTGTACGACGGAATCAGGTTGGCGAGCACGTCGGAGGAGTTGCTGGAGATCGTCAGCTGTTGCTGGATCTGCGCCTTGTCGATGATCAGCACCGTCTGCGGCGACTCGGCCACGGTCATGTTGGAGCGCGAGGCGGCAACCACCACGGTGTCCAGCGTATCGGTGACATCCGATTGTGCGGACGCGCTGGCAGAGGCGAGCAGGCAGAGGGTGGCAACGAACGGCACGCCGGCCGATGCGGAGACGGGAGATTTCATCAGGCAAGGAACTCCAAAGCGTGGCCGCAGCAGGCACAAGGCATGCGCGACAACGCGAAAGCGGCAATCAAATGGGAATCATTATCGATATTCTAGCAGGCGCGGGCGCCACGGCGTTCGGCATGCCGCTCTGCTGCGAGCATGCGACCGCACGCCTTGGCAGCATCGTTACGCTGCCGGAGCATTGCGATGCGAGTGCAGGCAGTCGCTGTGCTCAGCAGCGCGTGCACGCCTAGCTCGACGACGTTCTGCACGCACGCTGCAAGCTGTGCGCGATGCGTCTGCCCGGGCATGCTCGCGCAGCAAAGCAGGCAACTGTCTATGCTATGCCGACCGCCATCGAACATCGCAGCTGCGGCACCGTGACCATCAAATTCGACCTCAACGATCTACAGGCATTTCGCGCGGTTGCCGAAAACGGCAGCTTTCGCCGCGCCGCCGAACGGATACGGATCACCCAGCCGGCGCTCAGCCGCAGGATCGACAAACTCGAGTCGGCGTTGAACGTCAAGTTGTTCGAGCGTACGACGCGCAAGGTGGCGCTCACCACGGTCGGCCAGGCTTTCATGCCGCAGGTCGAGCGCATGCTCGACGATCTGGATCTGGCGTTGATGAGCATCGGCGATGCCGGATCGAGCAGGATGGGCACGGTGACCGTGGCGTGCGTGCCGTCTGCGGCGTACTACTTCATGCCGCAGGCGATTCACGGGCTGCATCAGCTGTTTCCAAAAATCCGCATCCGGCTGTTCGACGGCAGCGCCAGTCATGTCAGTGCGGCAGTGGCCTCCGGCGAAGCGGATTTCGGCGTCAGCTTCAGCGGCAACCTGGCACCGGAGGTCGAGTTCGAGCCGCTGCTGCAGGAGCGCTATGTAATCGCATGCCGCCACGACCATCCCTTGTCCCGGCGCGAACAGGTCAGTTGGCAGGAAGCTTATGGCCACGACTACATCACGCTCGACAAGACATCGGGCAATCGGCTGGTGCTCGATCGGGCGCTGTCTGCCTTTACGCCGGACCGGCCCAGCATCTGCGAAACCCGCCATGTCACCACCTTGCTGGGGCTGGTGGAAGCAGGCGTCGGCATTGCCGCGGTTCCTTCGATCGCAATGCCCTCCCGCCCGCATCCGGTGCTGGCGGCGGTGCCGCTGGTCGAACCGGAGGTGGCGCGTAATGTCGGGATGCTCAAACGCCGTGGACGCACGCTGACACCTGCCGCGCTCGAACTGGCTGCACTGGTGCGACGGATGCCCGCGCGCTCACGGTGAGACCGGATCCAGCCCGGTCGCGCGCGCGACCGCTTGCGCCTCACGCGACTGCAGGTAGGCAAGCAGGCGCTTGGCCGCTTGCGGATGCGCCGCAGTGACCGGCACACCCGCCGCATAGCGCGTGACCGACTGCAGCGGCTCGGGGATCTTGCCGACAAAATCCACGCCTGCCACCGGAAGCAGTTCGGCCACCTGCTGAAAGCCGAGCTGGTAGCTGCCGTTGGCCACCATCGCGCCCACCGGGATGCGCTCGATCTTGCGGCTCTTGGCCATCATCGGGCCTTCGATCTGCAGCCGCTTGAACAGCGTGGTCTCGATGTAGACGCCACTGGCGCTGTCGGAATAGGCGACGGAATCGGCCTGCAGCAGCGCCTTCTTGAACTGTGCGACGTTGCCGATCTTCGGCTTGCGTGCGCCGCTGCGCACCACCATGCCGATCCTGGAATCGGCCAGCTCCACCCGCGATGCGGGGTCCACCACTCCTGCATCGATCAGCTTCTGCAGCGCACTGCCCACCATGATCACCACATCGGCATGCTCACCGCGGGCGAGCCGGCTGGGAATGGATTGCGGCGTCTGGCCCATCGAAGGGCCGTGCAGCGTCTCGAGCGTCGTGCCGGTCTGCGTGCTGTACTGCGGGGCCAGGCGTTCGAAGGCGGCAGTGAAGCCGCCCGAGGTCATCACGGTCAGATCCTGCGCGCCTGCGGCCAACGGCAGCAGGGCAATGGCGACAACCGCACCCAGCCATTTTTTCCACACGGCCCGCATCATTTCGCCGCTCCCGCAGCAGCATCGAGGCCGGTCGCTGTCGCTGCGTTGCCATGGCGTCGGTAGAGAAACAGCGTTGCCATCAGCGCGCACACAGACGCGAACACCAGCCAGTAGCCAGGGGCGGCCTTATCGCCGGTGACATGGATCAACCAGGTGGACATCACCGGCGTAAAGCCGCCAAAGACCGCCGTGGCCAGGCTGTAGGCGAGCGAAAATCCCGCCACCCGTACATGCGCCGGCATGAGTTCGGTGAGCGCAGGAATCATGGCGCCGTTGTAGATGCCGTAGATGAAGGACAGCCACAGCAGCGCCTGCAACATGTGCGCAAAACTCGGTGCGGCGGCCAGGAACGCGAGTACCGGATACGCGCTCAGTACGCACACCACCGACATGGTCACCAGCAGCGGTTTGCGGCCGAACCGGTCGCTGAGCGCACCGCCGATCGGCAGCCAGATGAAGTTGGAGATGCCGACCAGCAGCGTCACGATCAAAGCGTCGCCGGTGCTGAGTTTGAGCACGCTCTTGCCGAAGGTCGGTGCGTAGACGGTGATCAGATAGAACGCGGTCGTGGTCAGCGCCACCATCAACCCGCCGGCGATCACGGTGCCGGCATTGTTGGCCAGCCCGCGCATCACCTGCTGCATCGTGACGCGCTGCGTGCGCTGCGCGAACGCCGCAGTCTCTTCCAGGCTGCGCCGCAGCAAGAAGATGAAGGGGATGATGACGCAACCGATGGCAAAGGGAATCCGCCAGCCCCATTGCGCCAGATCCTGCGGCGCCATGAGCTGGTTGAGCGCATACCCGATGGCTGCCGCAGCGACGATGGCCACCTGCTGGCTGGCCGATTGCCAACTCGCATAGAAGCCACGCCGCCCCAGCGTCGCCATCTCGGCCAGATACACCGACACGCCGCCCATTTCGGCACCCGCCGAAAAGCCTTGCAGCAACCGCCCGAGCAATACCAAGGCCGGTGCCCACAAACCGATGCTGGCATAGCCGGGCACCAGCACGATCAGGACGGTGCCGCTGGCCATGATTGCCAGGGTGACGATCAGGCCCTTGCGGCGGCCCACATCATCGATATACGCGCCCAGGATCACTGCACCCAGTGGACGCATCAGAAAGCCTGCGCCAAACACGGCGAAGGTCATCATCAACGAAGCGAATTCGTTGTTTGCCGGGAAGAACACCGCGGCGATCTGCGTTGCGTAGAAACCGAACAGGAAAAAGTCGAACTGCTCAAGGAAATTGCCCGAGGTCACCCTCAGCACCATTCCCAGTTTCGACTGCCCCTTTGCCTCAAGGTTGGAAGTCTGCATAGATCGCCCTCCACGACAGGTATGCATGTGCGGAACATCTGAGGCGATCGATTCTGGTGGAGATGGCCGATGTTGATAATTGCTGCTTTCTCATCGACTGATGCAGGTTGAACATCAGCACGCACTGCAGCGGTGCTCGGCTCCCACGCGCGTCGATGCGGCAGTCGCGACGCGTGCGGTAGCTGCGGCCAGAGATGCCGCCGGGCGCTGGCGCTTATCGAGCCTGGCGGTGGTGCGTGGTCACTTCTTGGCCCGATAGACAATGATGCCCGGGGTTCTCGCGACATACTCCATGAACGGAGAGTCCACGACTTTCATGTTTTCCTTGCGGGATGAGGCGTTGCGCAGCATCGGACCCTTGTCGGTCATGATGAAAAACCCGACGTGGGTGACGTCCAGCCCAGCCAGAGGCGTGTAGATGCCGATGTAGTCGCCGGTGCGAAGCCGGCTGACAACCGTGCTGTCGACGCGTTCGGTGGGAATGTAAGTGATGGTCCGGTCAACCACCGGCAGTCCTGGAAGATAATTGCTGCCATCGGCTTTTCGGTTGAGCGTTTTGGTGACGCTGACGGCATTGGGGCTGACCACTGCGGTGATATCGGTGGCGAGTTCGTACGGTCTGTTGGCCCAATCGGTGAAGAAATGCTTGCGATGGGTAAAGCTGACAACGCCCTCGACGTAGCGGGTCAGCACCAGGTGATTGACGAAATCCTGCTGTGAGTAAGCCTTTCGCGCGGCCTCGACGTAGTCCAGATAAGTGAGGCAGTCCAATCCGGTGAAGTCGATGATCAGTTTCTCTGGCGTGGTGGCCGAGCCCTGCAAGACATGGTCGCGGTAGGGCGTGCCTAGAAATTCTGCCGAGATCGCGTCGATCAGGTGGCCCGGGCTTAATCCCCTATGGTTTGAGGCCTGATCCACCACGGCATTCAATTTATTGACCGTGTAGGGATCCATGGTCGCGCGCGATGGGGGCGCTGGCTGCGTGACGCCGGAGGACGTTTCCGCCTGCGCTGGAAATCCCCCTGCGCAGCTCGCAAAGAGCAGTGACATCAGCAGCGGTAGCGTTGTCTTGAACATCGCATTTCCAGCTTTCGGGGGCAGGCTGAAATGGTCGAGCAGATTATGAGTTGCTGCACCAGCGATCACGAAGCCGTGCTGCACGATCCGAACGTGGCATGTGTGGCCACGGGCAGCATCACCCACGCCGCAGCAACATCTGCGTCACCAGCGCACGCAGTGCCGGCGGGCGCACTGGTTTGGACAACAATCCCCAGCCCAGGTCCAGCGCATGCTCGCGCAGCGCGGGATCGGGTTCTGCGGTGACTAAAATTACGCGCGGTTCGCGTTGCCAGCGTTGCACCAACTGCGGCAGCAACATGGGGCCGTAGTGCTCGCCCATGCGCACGTCCAGCAACAGCAGTTCCGGCACCTCGTCGGCGTTGGCGGCGGCCAATGCATCGTCGGGGCCACCGGCAAAATCGACCCGGCATTCCCAGCGTTCGAGCAAGACGCGCGTGGCTTCGCACAGGCGTGGCTCATCGTCCACGCACCAGACGCGGCAGCCGTGCAGAATCGGGTCGTTGGCGTTTTCTGCAGTGGTGGTGGGCGGCGGCAATTGCTTGGCGATGGCGGCACGCTCGCCCAGCGGCAGCGTTACCGAAAATACGCTTCCGCTCCCCAGCGTGGAGTGCAGGCCGATGCGGTGACCGAGCAGGCGGCCGATGCGTTCGACGATGGCAAGCCCCAGGCCGGCGCCGCGATCGTTGGCCACGCCGTCGTCCAGACGGCGGAATTCTTCGAAGATTTCGTGTTGCAGTGTTTCGGGAATGCCGGGCCCTTGATCGTGCACTTCGATGCGCAGCCAGCCGCCACGGTGACGACAGCCGATCAGCACCCGCCCACGCGGGGTGTAGCGGATGGCATTGGAGAGAAAGTTCTGCAGGATGCGCCGCAGCAGGTTTTCATCGCTCAACACCACCGCCGAGGTGGGCACCCAATCCAGCACCAGGCCGCGGTCTTCGGCCAGGATGCCGAACTCGCGTGCCAGCGTTTCCAGCAACGGGGCAATGGCGAAATCGCGCACCTGGGTTTTCAGGCTGCCCGCTTCCAGCCGCGAGATATCCAGCAGGCTGTTGAGGATGGCGTCCTGCGCGGCCAGCGCGCCTTCGATGTTGTCGACCACGCGCGCGCTGCCGGTCTCGCGCACCTGGCCACGCAACACCGAGACGAACATGCGCGCGGCGTTGAGCGGCTGCAGCAGGTCGTGCACGGCCGAGGCGACGAAGCGGGTCTTGTAGCGATTGGCGCTCTCGGCCTCGCGCTTGGCGGCGGCCAGGTCGCGAGTGCGTTCGGCCACGCGGTGTTCCAGCGCGTCGGCCAACGAGCGCAGTTCGCGTGCGGCATTCTTGTAGCTGGTGATGTCGGCGTAACTGGTGACGAAGCCGCCATCGGGCAGCGGATTGCCGCGGATTTCCAGCACCGTGCCGTCTTCCTTCTCGCTCTCGCGCATATGCGGTTTGCCGCTGCGCAAGTGGTTCAAGCGGCGCTCGATCGCCGCTTCGATCGGTCCGGGACCGAGCAGGCCGCGGCGTGCGTTGAAGCGGAACAGGTCTTCGATCGGGCGGCCGATCTTGAGCAACTCGGGCGGGAAGCGGAACAGTTCCACGTAGCGCGAATTCCACGCCACCAGATTGAGCGCATCGTCGATCACCACCACGCCTTGCGGCAGGTGTTCCAGGCTGCGGCTCAAGCCCGCATTGGCCTGCTGCGCGGCGGTGACCACGCCATCCTGGGCGGTGCGCAGTTCTTCGGCGTGTTGTTGCAGCAGTGTTTCCAGTTCGTCCCGGCTGCGCTGACGCAAAGCCGCCAGCCGCCGCCGTTGCTGCACGAACAACCACAGCAAGGCCAGTGCCAGCCATGCACCGGCGGCGGCAATCGCAGCGGCGCGCCCGGCCGCCGCGCTGGCGCGGGTGTCGTGCAGCAGATGCAGGCGCCAACCGCTTTCGGGCACCTCCAGGGTCTGCCACAACACCGGGCCGGCGAGCGCTGGCTCGCGCACCTCGGCCAATACGCCGCCGTTGCCGGTCTGCTCGATCAGCCGGCGCCGCAGCGGCAGCAATCCCTGGTCGGCGTATTGGCGGGTGCTCTGCAATTCGCTGCGATCGCGCAGGCTCAACGGTGCCAGCATGCGATAGCGCCACTCGGGGCGGCTGGCCAGAAACACCACGTCGTGCGCATCGGAGGCCAGCACGATGTCCGGGGTCTGCAGCCATTCGCGTTCCAGTGCGGCCAGCGCGATCTTGATCACCACCACGCCCTGCACCTGGCCGGCAGAGTCGACGATCGCCTGCGAGAGGAAATACCCCGGCTCGCTGGTGGTCATGCCGATGCCGTAGAAGCTGCCGCTGCCGGTGGCCAGTGCCTGCTGGTAATAAGGGCGGAACGCGTAGTCCACGCCCACATTGCTGCGCGGCGCGCGCCAGTTGCTGGCCGCCAACGCGATACCACTGCGGTCGATCACCGTCAGCGTGGACGATTGGGTGACGTTGTTGGCGCGTTCGAGTTTGTCGTTGAGCTGTTCCACCTGCGCGGCCGACAACGGCCCGGACACCGCAGCGCGCAACTCCGGGTCCAGCGCCAGAATCTGCGGCAAGGTGCGATAACGATCGATACGCTGCTGCAAGGCCTGCGCATACAGCTGCAGCTGACGCCGCACGGTGGCGCTTTCGTCGCGCAAGGCGTTCTGCTCGACAAAATGCCCGGCCGCGAACATGGCCACCAACATGCCGCCCAATACGATGGACAGCGTGAACAGCAGGCGGCGGCGTTGCGAGGCGTACATGCGGCAAGTATGGCGGTGCGCCGGTATATCGCGCAGCTATCGCCGTGGATATCCGCACCGACGACAGCCCCACATGACCACCAAACAAGCCCCCGACAAACGACTGCGGCCGCATCCTCGGAAGGATGCGGCCGCATAGGCACACACGCTGGTGTGCGTTACAGCATCACTGCGTTGAAGCGGCCAACCAAGGCAACGCGCGGCCAATCAGGCCTGCGTTGCCTCTGCTCAACAGCGCTTAAAACTGCACCTGCGCACGCAGTTCCATCACGTGCGGGGTCTCATGCACGCCATTGCGCGCGGAATCCACCCAGCTGTAGTTGGCCTGCATCTTGAAGTGGCTGGTGAGGTACCAGTTGGCGCCAATGGTGGTGTCGTGCTGGCGGCCGCCGTGGACGTTGTTGTCCTCCAGATTCAGACGGCTGTAACGGGCGGTCAGCTCGACCGCGCCGTAGTCGTGCGCCGGCTTGATATTGCCCGGGACGCCGCCGGCATAGGTGCGCGACTCGCCGGTCAGCGACCAGGTGCCGTAGAGGTACTGGCCCTGCGCGATGAAGTGCGGCTGGCCGGCATTACGCGCCACTTCGGCACGCAGCGCTTCGCTCTGCAGCGAGAACGGGCCGTGGATCCACACCGCTTCCACGCCGGTACGGATCACGTGATCCACATCGAGGATGGTGCCGGTGTCGATCAGACGCACGTCGGTCAGGCCGGCTTCCGGGCGGGCACGCAGGCGCACGCGCGGGCTGAAGGACACGCCGCGGCCGTCGCTGAAGCCGCGCGGGTTTTCGACCGAGCCGGCGATACCCAGATGCAGCACGTCGCCTTCGGCCTTGAACGGGGTCCATGCCGCATGCACGGCCTGGGTGGTGCCCGGGTTGTCGCCCTGCAGATCCTGGCCGCCGTACGCGCCGGCCTGCAGCAGGTACTGCTGACGCTCCAGCGTCCACTCCACACCGGTGCGGCGGCCCTGGAACACGGCCTGCACCGGCAGGCCCAGTTCCATGAAGCTGCCCGCACGCGAGCTCTGCACCGCTTCCAGACCCACCGGCACCTTCATGTAGCCCAGCCGCACGCGACCGTAATCCTGGCCCAGCAGCGCCTTGGTCTCGAAGCGGAAGAACACGTCCAGCCACAGCTTGGCTTCGAAGTCGAAATACACCATGGCGTCGTAGGCGCCCTTCTTCTTGAGGGTGGCGCCGAATTCCTTGCGGCGGAAGTCGGTGCGGTCTTCCAGGCGGTCGTCGCCGGAGAAGTTGTTGTCGTCGTAGGCGTAGTTGCCGGTCAGACCCAGCTCGGTGCCATCACCGAAGGTGTACTTGGTCGGCCAGTTTTCGATCGAGGTGGCCGCATTGGCGGCAGCGGGCGCGGCGGCGATGGCCAACGCAAGAACGAGCGGATTGAGGCGCATAGGAATGATCTTCGGCAATGAGAAGGGGCCGGGCGTCCTGCCATGGCGGTCGCAATGAACAGCTTCAGCAAGCGCGCAGGTTCCGGGCATCGAACGCACAGGGAAACGTTGTCTGTGTTAAACGAAATTAACGGCCGGCGGTGGCGCCGCTGAAGTGTAAGACGGCGTTCAGCCCGCGGACAGTGCGTAGTACCAATGGGCTATCGGCCCTGGCTGTGACGTGCGGCCAGAATGCGTGCACCGGGTGCCTGCTCAGGCGCCCTCTATGTTCCCTCGGAGTGGTGTCATGCACATCAGCAAGCCTGCCGGCCCGTTGCCGGCGTCCGTCCCCTTCTACCGCCAGCTGTACTTCCAGGTGGTGGTGGCGATCGTCCTGGGCGCCTTGCTCGGCCATTTCGAGCCGGCCTTCGCCGAAAGCCTCAAGCCGTTGGGCGACGCCTTCATCAAGCTGGTGAAGATGATCATCGCCCCGGTGATCTTCCTGACCATCGTCACCGGCATCGCCGGCATGACCCATCTCAAGACGGTGGGCCGGGTGTTCGCCAAGTCGATGGCCTACTTTTTGTTCTTCTCCACGCTGGCGTTGATCGTGGGCATGATCGTGGCGCACGTGGTGCAGCCCGGCGCCGGCATGAACATCAACCCGGTCGAGCTGGATCAGAGCGCGGTCAACACCTACGTGCAGAAGTCGCACGAGCTGAGCCTGGTCGGCTTCCTGATGGACATCATCCCGGCCACGCTGGTCAGCGCCTTCGTCGATGGCAACATCCTGCAGGTGCTGTTTGTGGCGGTGCTGTTCGGGATCGCGCTGGCCCTGGTCGGCGAGCGCGGCCGCCCGGTGTTGAGCTTTCTGGAAGCGCTGACCGCCCCGGTGTTCCGTCTGGTGCACATGTTGATGAGGGCCGCGCCGATCGGTGCGTTCGGTGCGATCGCCTTCACCATCGGCAAGTACGGGCTGGAATCGCTGGTCAATCTGGCCTGGCTGGTGGGTTCGTTCTATGTGACCTCGCTGTTCTTCGTGCTGGTGATCCTGGGCATTGTTTGTCGCCTGTGCGGCTTTTCGGTGCTCAAGCTGATCCGCTATCTCAAGGCCGAGCTGCTGCTGGTGCTGGGCACCTCCTCGTCGGAGTCGGCACTGCCGTCGCTGATGGAAAAGATGGAAAAGGCCGGCTGCGAGAAGTCGGTGGTGGGCCTGGTGGTGCCGACCGGCTATTCGTTCAATCTGGACGGCACCAACATCTACATGACCCTGGCCGCATTGTTCATCGCCCAGGCCACCAACGTGGACCTGACCCTGGGCCAGCAGATCACCTTGCTGGCGGTGGCGATGCTCAGCTCCAAGGGCGCGGCCGGCGTGACCGGTGCCGGCTTCATCACCCTGGCGGCCACGCTGTCGGTGGTGCCGGACGTGCCGGTGGCCGGCATGGCGCTGATCCTGGGCGTGGACCGCTTCATGAGCGAGTGCCGCTCGCTGACCAACTTCATCGGCAATGCGGTCGCCACCGTGGTGGTGTCGCGCTGGGAAAATGCGCTGGACCGCGACCAGTTGAAGCTGGTGCTGGATGGCGGTTCGCCGCCGCTGCAGGCGCCGGTGGCCTCGACCGACGTCGTCGCCCCGATCAGCGCGCGCTGATTCTTCCTGCGGCCCTGTATTCCGCCGGTGATGCCGGCGGGATACAGGGCCGTTTTCGCTTTGAGCCAGACCCCGGCCGCAGCGCACGACGCGCTGCAGCATGCAATCTCCCTGCCGCGCTGACAGCTGCGCGACAGGCCCTTGTTCAGGCAGGAGGGTAGAATTCAGCCCTCCTGCGCCTTCGAGACTCACACAGCCGATGTCCAACGACGACTTCAAACAGGCCGCCCTCGACTATCACCGCCAGCAGCCGGCCGGCAAGATCAAGGTCACCGCGACCAAGCCGATGCTGACCCAGCGCGATCTGTCGCTGGCGTATTCGCCGGGCGTGGCCTTCGCCTGCGAAGCCATCGTCGAAGAACCCACCCAGGCCAGCGAGCTCACCGCGCGCGGCAATCTGGTGGCGGTGATCACCAACGGCACCGCGGTGCTGGGCCTGGGCAACATCGGCCCGCTGGCATCCAAGCCGGTGATGGAAGGCAAGGGCGTGCTGTTCCAGAAGTTCGCCGGCATCGACGTGTTCGACATCGAGATCAACGAAAACGACCCGGACAAGCTGGTCGACATCATCGCCAGCCTGGAGCCGACCTTCGGCGGCATCAATCTGGAAGACATCAAGGCGCCGGAATGCTTCATCGTCGAGCGCAAGCTGCGCGAGCGCATGAATATCCCGGTGTTCCATGACGACCAGCACGGCACCGCGATCATCGTCGGCGCGGCGGTGCTCAACGCGCTGGTGGTGACCGGCAAGAAGATCGAAGAGGTCAAGCTGGCCACCACCGGCATGGGCGCGGCCGGCATTTCCTGCGTCAACATGCTGGTCTCGCTGGGCCTGAAGCCGGAGAACATCCTGGCGCTGGACCGCGACGGGGTGATCCACACCGGCCGCACCGATCTGGACCCGGACAAGCAGCGCTACGCACGCGACACCGACAAGCGCACCCTGGCCGAAATCGTCGAGGGCGCCGATATCTTCCTGGGCCTGTCGGCGGCCGGCATCCTCAAGCCGGAAATGGTCGCCACGATGGCGCGCCAGCCGGTGATCTTCGCGCTGGCCAATCCCAATCCGGAAATCACCCCGGAAACGGCCAAGGCGGTGCGTCCGGATTG
The DNA here is from genome assembly GCF_024499015.1 of Xanthomonas hortorum pv. pelargonii. NCBI lineage: Bacteria > Pseudomonadati > Pseudomonadota > Gammaproteobacteria > Lysobacterales > Lysobacteraceae > Xanthomonas > Xanthomonas hortorum. Next base: position 3,554,470 of record NZ_CP098604.1, read on the forward strand.
CATCATCGGTACCGGCCGTTCGGACTACCCGAACCAGATCAACAACGTGCTGTGCTTCCCGTACCTGTTCCGCGGCGCGCTGGACGTGGGCGCCACCGGCATCAACGAAGAGATGAAGATCGCCTGCGTCAAGGCAATTGCGGCGATGGCACGGCGCGAGGCCTCCGACCTGGGCGCTGCCTACGGCGGCGAGACCCCGAGTTTCGGCCCGGAGTATCTGATCCCGCGCCCGCTGGACCCGCGTCTGCTGGTGGAGTTGTCTTCCGCGGTTGCGCAGGCGGCGATGGATTCGGGCGTAGCCACGCGGCCCATCGACGACATGGAGGCGTACCGCGACAAGCTCGGCCAGTTCGTCTACCGCACCAGCCTGATGATGAAGCCGGTCTACGACCGTGCCCGCGCCGACAAGCAGCGCGTGGTGTATGCCGAAGGCGAAGAAGAAGTGGTGTTGCGCGCGGTGCAGAACGTGGTCGACGAAGGCCTGGCCTTCCCGATCCTGATCGGCCGCCCGGACGTCATCGAGGCGCGTATCGAACGCATGGGTCTGCGCCTGACCGCCGGGGTGGACTTTGAAATCACCAACATCTACGACGACCCGCGCTTCAACGAGTATTGGCAGTATTACCACGCACTGACCGAACGCCGTGGCGTAACCGTCACTGCCGCCAAGGAACTGATGCGCTCGCGTCCGACCTTGATCGCCGCAGTGATGGTGGCGCGTGGCGAGGCCGATGCGATGCTGTCCGGCGTGGTCGGTCGCTTCCACAAGAAGCTGGGTTACGCGCGTAGCGTGATTCCGCTGGAACCGCGGGTGAGCTCCACCTCGGCGATGACCGGTGTGATCAACCAGCTGGGCGTGTTCTTCTTCCTGGATACGCATGTGCAGGAAGACCCGACGGTCGAACAAGTGGTGGAAGCCACGTTGCAGGCCGCGTATCGCCTCAAGTTGTTCGGCATCGAGCCCAACATCGCGCTGCTGTCGCACTCCAATTTCGGCAGCCACGACTCGCGCGATGCCTTGAAGATGCGTGCTGTGCGCGAAGCCCTGCTCAAGCGCAAGCCCGAGCTCAACATCGACGGCGAAATGCAGGGCGACACCGCCTGGGACGAAGCGCTGCGCAAGCAGATCATGCCCAACAGCACGCTCAAGGGCCGCGCCAACCTGTTCGTGCTGCCGAACCTGGAAGCGGCCAACATCGCCTACAACCTGGTGCGCGTGTTCACCGACGGCGTGGCGATCGGGCCGATCCTGATGGGCATTTCCAAGCCGGTGCACATCCTCACCACCAGCGCCACCTCGCGCCGGGTGATGAACATGACGGCGATTGCGGCGGTGGATGCGCAGATCCGCAAGCAGCGTGATGCGGAAAAAGCGGTAGCCGATAAGGGGAATGGTTGAGAGATCGGTTGCTGATAAAGCAACGATAGGAAAGGCAGCGGCTGAGGCCATGAAAAGCGACGGCTGAGCAAGCAATGCTTGAAAGCCCCTCTCCCCCCGGGAGAGGGGTTGGGGTGAGGGTACGGTTTCTCCGGTTAGTGCCAAGCAAACGGCTGTCAGTCGCTGGCTTCGGTGAGGGGCATCAGCGCGTCCGGGAATCGGCTCTTCGGCTCGGTCAGACATCCTGTCTGACTCGCCGCCGCGGCACATCCGTGTGCCGCTCTCCGCCAATCCCCGGCCACGCTGCCGCCTTGGCGAGTCGTTGACATGATTTAGTCAAGACAAGCGAATTCTCCGTCGTGGTTTCCGTGGCCTGCGCGATTCTCGATGACAGCAGCAGAGCTTGTGCTGCATAACTGCGCGAGAGCAACTTGCGCCTGTCTGAGTGCGGCAAATGGTAATGCCATACCAACGCGACGATGGATAGCGTACAGCGCTAGCTTCAACGCACCGCAGGCGGCACGCCAAGCAACTCAATCTCCGCCAGCTGCACTTTCCCAGGCGCGCTGAAGCGCAGTCGATATTCCACATACGCTCCAGGCCGAGCAATCCGAAACGGCCGCGTCTGCAACGGCCAATCGAACGCTTCATCACGACGCTGATCAATCATCGTCCAGGCAGCACCAGGCGCACGGGCTTCCAACGTCCACCCAACTGCAGAAATCGCCGCATTGCCGCTGGTCAGTGTGTAGAGCGTCGGCGTAACGCGCGCAATGCCGCTGAGCGTCAGCGTCAGCGTCGATTTCGATTTCGATGTCGATGTCGATGTCGATGTCGATGCAACTGCAGCGACCGTTCCCGCATCGTCGTCATGCAACGCAGCGACATCGCCACCATTGTCCAGCGTAATGCGCGCGGTGTCTCCGAGCAGATCCTGCAGCGGGGCAGGGCGTTTTCCGGGAGCAGTCAGCGACGGCGGCACATCGTCAGGCCCGGTGCCCCAGCGCGACGGTGTCGGTCCCATCACGAAGTCCAGCGTCGCGCCCTTTGCAATGTCCACATGCGGCAACCAGGTCTTGCGCCAGGGTTTGCCGTTTACCCTGAGCGATTGCACATACACGTTCTGCGGCGAATTCTGCGGCGCATTGACAGTCAGTGTGCCGCCATTGGGCAGACGCACGCTGGCATGCGTGAACAGCGGCGAGCCGATCACATACTCCGGTGCGCCCATGCGCAGCGGATACAGCCCCAGCGCCGCGAACAGATACCACGCCGACATCTCGCCGTTGTCCTCATCGCCGGGATACCCCTGGCCGATCTCGCTGCCCAGATACAAGCGCGCGAGGATCTCGCGGGTAATGCGCTGTGTCTTCCATGGCTGCCCGGCGTACAGATACATCCACGGAAGATGGTGCGCGGTCTGATTACTAGGCGCATACATGCCCATGCGCACGTCGCGCGCCTCGGTCATCTCGTGGATGGTGTCGCCATACGAGCCGGCAAACCTGGCTTCGGCGGTTTCGGGCGTGGCAAAGAATGTATCCAGTTTCGCGGCCAGTCCCGCGCGCCCGCCATACAGCGTGGCCAGGCCTTCGCCATCGTGCGGTGCGGTGAATGCAAACGTCCAGCCGCTGGATTCGGTGTAATCGTTGCCCCACACGCGCGGGTCGTACTGTGCAGCGTCCACACGCCAATGGCCGTCCGGCGTACGGCCCTGGAAGAAGCCGATCGACGGATCGAACAACGCCGAATACCCGGCTGCACGATAGCGAAAATACAGCGCCTCGGTCGCGTAACGCTCGCGCGCTGTTGCCGTCGTCGCCTGCTTGGACAACGCATCGGCCATGTTGGAGATGCCGAAGTCGTTAAGCGCGCCTTCCATCGACCACGACATGCCTTCGTGCGTGTCGGTATCGGCGTAACCGCGAAAGGTGGAACGCGCCATGCCTTTGCGGCCGACGTGGCGATCCGGCGCCACCACGGTCGCATTCTTCAGCGCGGCAACGTACGCCTCGGTCGGGTCGAAACCCTGCACGCCCTTTAGCCACGCATCGGCAAACGCCACATCGGAACTGGTGCCCACCATCAGATCGGCGTAACCGGGCGAGGACCAGCGCGCCACCCAGCCACCTGCACGCGATTGCTCCAGAAAGCCCTGCACGAATGCGCCGGCATCGTCGGATGCGAACAACGCATACGCCGGCCACGCGGTGCGGAAGGTGTCCCACAAGCCGTTGTTGACGTAGATCCGGCCATCGCGGATCGGCGCGAAACTGCGCGTCGCGCTGCCATCGATGTTGGTGTCCGACCAGCTGCTCTGGCTGGCGTAACGCCAGTCCGGCGCCGTCGCACTGCCGACGTTTTCATGGCCGGAATTGGGATACAGATGCAGCCGGTACAGATTGGAATACAGCGTGGTCTTCTGGTCGGCAGTGGCGTCGGGCACGTCGAAGCGACCCAGTAATGCGTCCCATGCATCCTGCGCACGCGCGGCGATTTGCTCGAAGGTTGCCTGCGGCGCGATCTCCAGTGCCAGATTGCGCTTGGCCTGATCGAGCGAGATCAGCGAAGTGGCGATGCGCATCTGCACCTGCCGCGTGCTGCCCGCATCGAACTTGATCCAGCCGGTGGGCCGGCCGGTGTCGCTCAGGCCGTTGTTTTTCCATGGCGTATCGAAGCTGGCATAGACATACATGCGCGTCGCACCGGTCGACAGGCCGCTACGCACATCGGTGTAGCCGGAGAGCGTCTGTGTTGCAGCATCCAGGTGCAATCCACCGCGCGCGTCCACATTGTCGAACAGCAGATTGGCATCGCCCTGCGCCGGGAAGCGAAAGCGGAACAGCGCTGCATGATCGGTCGGTGCGATCTCGGCCTGGATTCCGTTGTCCAACTGCACCGCGTAGCGATACGGTCGCGCGATTTCAGTGTCATGCGAGAAGGCCAGGGCGCGCTTGCTGCGATCGGCCTCCGGCGCTCCCTTACTCAGCGACGGCATCACCTGAAAGGTCTGGCGGTCGCCCATCCACGGACTCGGCTGATGGCTGAGCGACAGCGCCTGCAAGCGCGGGCGGTTGTCCGCAGCGTTGTGTTCGTTCCAGCGATACAGCCAGGTCAGCGTTCCCGCATCGGTCACCGGCGTCCAGAAGTTGAAGCCATGCGGCACTGCGGTTGCAGGGAAATTATTGCCGCGCGAGAACGTGCCGTTTGACTGTGTGCCGCGCGTGGTCAGCACCCAGTCCGAAGGACGCGTTGCAGGAGTGAGCGGCACATCGGCAATGGCGATATCGTCGATCCAACCGGCACTGGCCTCACCTGCAGGCGGCGCAACCTCCAATTCGATCGCCACCACGCGGCGCCCACGTAAAGCGGCCACGTCCCCCAGCCGCACCGCCTTGCGCGCCCATTGCTGTGGATACAGCGTCTTCGAATCGCCTTGCGCATGCGCACCAAGTGCGACGCCATGTTGATCCTGCGCGGCGCTGGCAGACATACGCGTGCCGTCGTCCAGCAACAGATCCAACGACACATAGGTCGAGGCCACGTGATCGCTGCCCACACTTTCCGGCAATACCAGCCACGACAGCGTCGTATCGGGGCCTATCAAACTATCGCTACTAAACAAGGTGCGTCGCCCGCCCGCACCACGGCCGTCATACCGCAACGCATGCGCACCGCTGTAACCGGCGTTCGGCTTGGCTGCATACGGCGCAGCCGGACCCGTGCCGATTGCCATCTGCACATCGCCTGCCGCAGCGCTGACCGGCAAGGGCTGCCCCTCTTCGAACGAACTCGAAAAGCCGGTCGCCGCCCCAACCGGCAGTGGCGCGACGCAGGCCAGGACAACGGCAATCGAGAACAACGAGCCACGCGGACGCAGCAGAACGACAGGCGAGGTCACGTGGTGATGTCTCCTTGGCTAGCGACGTAGCAGGGCGTGTACGGTTGACGGATGTGCGCGGTCTTTGCAGATCACCCAATCTGATCCCGATGCGCAATTGCCCAGCGATGATAATCGCGATGTTCCGGCGTTGTGGCGTTGTGGCGTGGTGGCGTGGCGCTGCCGCGCCGGCCGCGGCGGGGCAGGTCATTGCCGGACCAGCCACAGCGCCATCCGCTTCCGCCGCCCGGCCTCCCGCCGAGACCAGCGCAACCCCAACCCACCCAGCCCGGTCAATGGGCCGATCACCACGCAGGCTGCTAGAATCCGCGCTCTGCCTTGCCTTTACGATCGTGCCGCCATGAGCCAGACCGCCACCGCGCCCGCCAATGCCGAATCGCGCTACACCGTGCACCGCGGCGATCTGCCGCTGAGCTGCCCGACGCCGCAGATGGCGCTGTGGAACTCGCATCCGCGTGTGTACCTGCCGATCGAAGACGAGCCCAACTGCGAAGCCAAGTGCCCGTATTGCGGCGCGTTGTTCGTGCTCGCCGACTGATCCTGGCCGGATGCACCGCCTGACCGTGGTGCAACTGCTGCCGGCGCTGCAGTCCGGCGGCGTCGAGCGCTCCACCCTGGAAATCGCCGCTGCGCTGGTGCGCGCCGGCCACCGCGCCGTGGTGGTCTCTGCCGGCGGTCGCCTGGTCCAGCCGTTGCTGGAGGTGGGCGGCGAACATCTCACCCTGGAGATCGGGCGCAAGTCGCTGCTGACCTTGCGCCACGTGGTCGGCCTGCGCCGGCTATTTGCCGAACTTGGTGCCGACATCGTGCACGCGCGCTCGCGCCTGCCGGCCTGGCTGGGCTGGTACGCGTTGCGCGGCATGCCGCAGGCCACACGGCCGCGCTTTGTTACCACGGTGCACGGGCTCAATTCGCCCAGCCGCTACAGCGCGGTGATGACATACGGCGAACGGGTGATCTGCGTCTCGCAGACGGTGCGCGAGTACGTGTGCACCCACTATCCGCAGACCGACCGCGCGCGCTTGCGCACCATCCCGCGCGGTGTCGATATCGCGCAGTTCCCGCGTCGCCCGCACCCCGATCACCGCGCACGCAAATGGGTGCAGACCCTGTTGCCCGGTTGGCCGGCCGACGCCCCATTGCTGTTGCTGCCCGGCCGCGGCACGCGCCTGAAAGGTCATGCCGACGGCCTGCAATTGCTGGCCGACGTGCGCGCTGCCGGCGTGCCGGCCTGGTTGTGGCTGCCGGGCGCGCGCGAGCCGGGCCGCGAAGCTTATGTGCGCGAGCTGGAAGCCGAGGCTGCCAGACTGGGCGTGGCCGAGGCGGTCGCCTTCACCGAGCCCACCGCACGCATCGCCGAGGCCTATGCGGCCAGCGATCTGGTGCTGCAGCTCTCGCGCAAGCCCGAAGCGTTCGGCCGCACCGTGGTGGAGGCCTTGTCGGTGGGCCGGCCGGTGTTGGGCTGGGCACACGGTGGTGTCGGCGAGTTGCTGGCCGAACTGCAGCCGGCCGGCGCAGTGCCGGCGTTCGATGCCCAGGCGCTGAGCACTCAGGCACTCAGCATGCTGCAGCAGGCGCCGACACCGCCAGCTGCGCTCCCCTATACGTTGCAGGCCATGCAATCGGCCACCTTGAAGGTCTATGACGAACTCCGCCGCTGAGGCCATCCCACCCGCGCCCACGTTGACGCCCGATGCCGGTCGCTGGGCACCGCTATGGGTGATCCTGTTCGTGGCGCTATGGCCCACGCCCGGGCTGGCCGAAACGGTGTTGTCGCTGGGCGCAGTGTTCGCCGCTTATCGCCTGTTGCATGCGCGTTTCCGTGGTGGCACGCGGTTGCTCAGCGGCGCGGCGTGGGCGCTGACCAGTGTGTTGTTCTTCGCGTACTGGTTGCCGCAGATGTTGTCGGCATTCGATGCGGTGGACGTAGGGCGCGCGCTGCGTAAATCGGCCACCGATCTGCGCTATCTGCCTTTCATGTGGTTGTGCGCGATCGCGGTGGCCAATGCGCAGCGCCGCCGGCGCACCTTCATCGGCCTGGCGGTGATCGGCGGGGTGTGGACGCTGGACGCACTGCTGCAGGCCGCATTCGGCAGCAGCCCGTTGTTCTTCGGCCTGGATCAGATCAAGCAATTGATCAGCGGGCATGGCCTGTGTACGGCGGAAGAATTGGCACTGGTCGACCGCCTCAGCGGCGTGCTGGGCCCGTGCAATCTCAAGTTCGGGCAGACCCTGGCCAGTCTGTCGCCGTTCCTGCTGCTTGCGCTCGGGCGGCGCACTGCGTGGGCGTGGGCGGGCGCTGCGGCAGCTGTTGGCGTGGTGCTGGTATTGGCCGGTTCGCGCGCCTCGTGGATCACCTACGGCGTGATCGTGCTGCTCTCCGGCTGGCAGTTGCTGGGCGGCCGTCGGCTGCTCGCGGTGGCGGTGGTCGGCGCGCTGTTGGCCGTTGGCGTGGTGGCGATGGCACCGCAAGCGCGCGAGCGCATCCAGCGCACCGCGTTGGCCTTCAGCAATGGCGAACAAGGCGTCGACCAGGCCTTGTCCGGGCGTGCGCAGATCTGGGGCGCGGCGCTGTGCATGATCCGCGCGCATCCGCTCAACGGTGTGGGCGCGCGCGGGTTCCGCCAGGCATATCCGGCCTGCAATCCGGCACCGGAACAAGCGCCGGCATGGGGCGGTGGTCCGGCCTTCCATGCACACCAGATCGTGCTGGAAATTCTTGCCGAAACCGGCGTCATCGGGTTGCTGCTATGGCTGGCCGGTGCGGCGCAGGCGTGGCGCGCGTGGCGCTATTCCAGCGTTGCGGCGCGTGAGCAGGCACGTCCGGCGATGATCGCGTTGGTGGCAACGGTCTTTCCGCTCAACACGCATCTGGCGTTCTATTCCAGCTTCTGGGGTGGCCTGAGCCTGATGCTGGCCGGCTTGTATGCCGGTGCCTTGCTCAACGACGACGCAGATCAGCCACCGTCGCGATAGGCGTGGCGCTCAAGACGATTGCGCCCAGCGCCAGATTACGCACGGCAGACGAGGATCGCGCGTCAATTGCAGTTGCTTACGCGACGTGCGCACTCATCCCTACGATCACTCGCGACGGACTCCTGGCTGGTTCTGTAAACCAAGGCAGTCATCTGCGAACGCATGCGTGACGCAGCTGCGCTGCATCTACATCACCGATAGAAATCGCTGCGCCCGCCCGGCTGGCGTTTGAAGCGCCGATGGATCCACAGGTACTGATCCGGCGCCTCGCGCACCATGTCCTCGATCGCCGCATTGACCTGCGCGGTATCGGCGATCACATCGTCGGAGGGAATGCCTGCCAGCGGCGGTGCGATCTTGAGGATGTAGCGGCCGCCTTCGCGCCGATGGAAATACGGCACCACCGCGCAACCGGTCAACCGCGCCAGCTGGTGCGTGGCGGTAATGGTGGAAGCCGGATGCCCGAAGAACGGCACAAACACGGTGTCCTTGCCGCGCATGTCCTGATCCGGCGCATACCACAGAAAGCCGCCGCGCTTGAGATGCTTGATGGTGGCGCGAAGATCCTCGTTGGCGAACATGTGCGTGGCATAGCGCAGCCGCCCGCGTTTGACCGCCCATTCGAACACCGGGTTGCGATGCTTGCGGTACATGCCGGCCAGCGGCACGTGATCGCACAGCAGCCGCCCGCACATTTCCAGCGTCATGAAGTGGCCGGACACCAGCAACACGCCGCGCTTCTGCTCCTGCAGACGCTGCAGATGCTCCAGCCCTTCGATCTGCACGCCCGGACGAATGGCATCGATACTGCCCCACCAGGCGCGCGCGAATTCGAACAGGCCCACGCCCAGCGCATCGAAACTATCGCGCAACAGCCGCGCTCGCCAGGCATCGTCCTGCTCGGGAAAACACAGTTTGAGATTGACCTCGGCCGCGCGCCGACGTGTGCCCGCCAGACGCAGCGTGAGCCAGCCGACCCCGCGGCCCAACGCCCGTTGCAGCATCCAGGGCAGGCGCCCGGCCAGCATCATCAATGCAAGGCCCAGATACATCGGCCAGTGCTTGGGGGTGCGCAGGGAAGGGCGGACGGCGACGTTGGCGGGTTCGGACATGGTCTAATTCTAAGTGATTGCGTGCGCCGGGCAGCGTGCACATGCGCACGTGTGGGCGCTCCCGTATCCTGCACGCATGCGGAAAGACCCGATCGAATGGCTGTTGCGCGGGCTGTACTCGGCGCTGTTGTACCTGTTGCTGCCGGTGACGGTGTACCACCTGGTATGGCGCGGGTTTCGCGTGCGCGAATACTTCAATCGCTGGAACGAGCGCTATGCGTCCTACACGCATGCCTGCGGTCGCCCGCGCGTGTGGGTGCATGCGGTATCGGTGGGCGAGGTCAATGCCGCCGCGCCGCTGGTCAATGCCTTGCGTGCGCAGCGTCCGGATATCCGCTGGGTCATCACCACCATCACCCCCACCGGCTCCGAGCGCGTGCGCGCGGTGTGGGGCGATGCGGTGGACCATGTATATCTGCCCTACGACGTGCCCGGCAGCGTGGGCCGGTTCCTGGAGCATTTCCGCCCGCGGTTGGCGTTGATTCTGGAGACCGAGCTGTGGCCGAACATGTTGTTCGGTTGCCGCGACCGCAACATTCCGGTGTACATCCTCAACGCGCGGCTGTCGGCGCGTTCGCTGCGCGGCTATCGCGTGCTGGCACCCTTGATCAGCCGGGCACTGCGCACCGTCACCTGCGTGGCAGCGCAATCGCACGACGATGCCGAGCGTTTTCTCACGCTGGGTGCGCGCCCAGATCAAGTGATCGCGCTGGGCAATCTCAAATTCGATATCGCCGCGCCCGCACAGTTGCAGGCCCTGGTCGCGCAGTTTCATACGCACGTGCCGGCAACGCTACCGGTGTGGATTGCCGCCAGCACGCACGAAGGTGAGGAGGCGGCTGTGGCCGACATCCATGCGCGCCTGCTACTGCAATTTCCTGATCTATTGATGTTATGGGCGCCGCGGCATCCCGAGCGTTTTCCCAAGGTCGAGGCGCTGGCGCGCGAACGTGGTTGGTCGGTGTCCACACGCAAAACCAAGCAGTGGCCACAGGCGCGCGACAAGGTATTCGTCATCGATACCTTGGGCGAGCTGATGAGTTTCTATGCCTGCGCGCAGGTTGCCTTCGTCGGCGGCAGTCTGCAGCCGATCGGCGGGCACAACCTGCTCGAACCGGCAGCGGTTGGCACGCCGGCGGTGACCGGCCCGCATCTGCATAATTTCTCGGAGATCTCGCGGCGCATGCGCGAGGCCGACGCGGTGACCATCTGCGAAGACGCCGACAGCGTGTATCACTATCTCGCGCGTCTGCTCGGCGACCCGGCCCAGCGCGAGGCGATGGCTGCCGCAGGCCTGGCGCTGGTCGCCAACGGCAAGGGCGCAGTGGCACGCACGCTGGTGCAGATCGCGCCGGACCTGCCGCCGGTGGTCAGCGAGGGTGTGGCGTCCTGAAGATGTAGCTGCGTTCGCTCTGCATCGTTGCGGTGAAACTGTGGCAGTCATGCTCAGTCACATCATCAAGCCACCTTGGAGCTGCTAACAAGACGTAGCGATCGCGCAGTCGGTTTGTTAGCCGTTTTCGGCGTCATCTGGAGAGTCTCAAGCCACATTGGTCGAGCGAGCGGTGAGGACACCGCACCAGACAGTTTGCTGTTCGCTTTGAGAAGAGCTAAGCACACCGACCATCTCGACTGGTCCTTGCCCGCCCACCGTTGCGGGACCTTACGCGGCATGGATGCCGCGTAAGAGCCTACATGGACGTACTTGCGGCGTGTCCCGCGATGGTGGTCGGGCAAGGGCCCTACAGCCAAGCCGCAGATCAGCCGCTCTGCCTTGCAGCGTGTCCCGCGATGGTGGTCGGGCAAGGGCCCTACAGCCAAGCCGCAGATCAGCCGCTCTGCCTTGCAGCGTGTCCCGCGATGGTGGGGCGGGCAAGGGCCCTGCAGCCAAGCCGCAGATCACCCGCTAATGCGGCAGTCATCGCAGGTATCGCACGCAGCCAGGTACGCGCTTGCATCGGACATAAAAAGGCGGGCCTTCGCCCGCCTTTTTAGTCACCTATCCGCTCGCCTTACTGCAGCGAACCACTGCCTTGCAGCTTGGACTCGGCATCCTGGGACAGCAGGCGGTTCACATCCTGCAGATCAGTGATGTCGAGCTTGCCGATCGCCTGGCCCAGCAGCAAACGGTTCTGCAGGAAGTTGTAGCGTGACTGCGCATAGTTCAGCTGCGCCTGGAACAAGGTGCGCTGGTTCTGCACTACGTCCAGCACGGTGCGCGTACCGACTTCCAGACCCACCTGCGACGCGTCGTATGCGGCCTGTGCGGAGACCACGGCCAGACGACGTGCTTCCACTTCGCTGATGCCGGCGACCACGGTCTGATACGCATTGCGCGTGTTGCGATCGAGTGCGCGCTTCTGCTGCTCGTAGGTATCTTGCTGGATATCGCGCTGCGAGAGTGCTTGACGTACTGCGGACTGTGTTGCGCCGCCGGCAAAGATTGGAATTGACACGCTGATGCCGATCGAATCGGTATCGATGTCGCGGCCTTGGGTCGTAAACACACCGCTTTCCGCAGCCCCTGTGCCCCAGCTATTGCTGCGTCCCACGCTGCCGGTCAGATTGACGGTGGGCAAATGGCCGGCACGTGCTGCGGTAATGCTGGCCTCGGCCGCGCTGACCTGCAATTGCTGCGCCTTCAACGCCGGGTTGTCTGCGATGGCAGTCGCCACCAACTGGTCGACGTCACTGTAGGCGGCAGGCACCTCGGGGCGAAACTCTTCCGGCAGTGCACGTAGACCAACTACCGGCTGGCCGGTCAACTCGGTAAGTGCTTGGTAGTAGTCCTTCAGCGTGTTGCGGGCGTTGATCGTATCTGCACGCGCCTGGTCGTACTGAGCACGCGCTTCATGCACGTCGGTGATCGGGGCCAGGCCCACTTCCAGGCGTTTGTCGGCGTAGTCGAACTGCTTCTTGGCTGCGGCTTCGTTGGTCTCTGCAGCCGCCAGCGACTCGATGCCCACCAGGACCTGAAAATACGCCGCCGAGGTGCGGGTGATCAGGTCATTATTGGCAGATGCCAGTGTGAAGTCGGCTGCCCTTGCAACTTCGCGCTGAGCGCGCAGGTTGGAGAACTGCGCCCAATTGAAGATCGTCTGGGAGCCTTGGATTTGGCTGGAGCGCGACGAGGTGGTTATGCGGCCATCTTGGCCTTCGATTTCGCGGTGGGATTTACTGTAGTCGTAAGCACCGTTGAGCTGCGGCAACAGCGCCGCACGCGCCTGTACCTGTCCCTCCCGATTCACCAGCCGCGTGGACTCGGCCACTGCCAGCTGGGGATCGCCGTTGCGGGCCATTTCGTAGACCTGCAGCAGATCGGTGGCATGTGCTGCCATCGGAGACAGGGCGGCGGCCAGGGCCAGAACGAGGGATCGGCGGATCATCGGGGAAGCTTCCTTGGGAATCAGAATTGGAATCGGGGCGTCGGTGCCGCGCCCTGAAGATAGGCGAGGTCGGTTTCGAATAACGATTCGATGCGCGGAGCGTTGACGTCGCCACGCACCAGGACTGCTTCCATCACCGGTTCGTGACCACGCACGACAAACAGCCGGCCATTCGGGCGCAACCACTGCAGCCACTGGGTCGGTAGCGTGTCGACTGCGCCGGTGATGCAGATGGCATCGAAACGACGCTCGCTCTGCCAGGCGAACACGTCGGCGGTTTCGATGCGGACGTTGCTGCCCAGGCCGGTGCTGTCCAGATTGGCGCGTGCGGCGGTGGCCAGTGCCGGATCGATCTCCAGGCTCACCACTTCGCGGGCCAGTGCGGCCAGGCAGGCGGTGGAAAATCCACTGCCGGTGCCGATTTCCAGCACGTCTTCGCCCGGCTGCAGATCCAGCGCCTGCAGCATGCGGCCTTCGACCACTGGCTTCATCATCTTGTGGCCGGCCGACAGCGGAATTTCCACATCGACGTAGGCCAGGGTCTTGTAAGCCTCTGGCACGAAGGCCTCGCGCGGCAGGCGCGCCAGCACGTCGAGCACGCGCAGATCCAGCACATCCCACGGCCGGATCTGCTGTTCGACCATTTTTTCGCGGGCTTGGGAGAAATCGATCGTCATTGTGCGGCTATCCAACGCAGTGGGGCAGGCATTTTACCGGTGCGCGAGGCAACTGGCGCATCTAGCATCGCCGCGCGCGGCCAAAGCACGCAGTGCCGGAAGTCATCGCCACCAACGTCTCGGTGCAATCAGCGCGGCGCATACGCCCTCAAAAAGAAATCCACACTGGCCTGAATGTGCTCGTCCACCTGCGCGCGGGTGGGCTGACCATGCAGGCCGCACATCATCAGCGCATACAGCTCGCCTTTGAGCAGGCAGAAAAACTGTGAAGCAGCGCGCTCCAGCTCGGGGATTTCCAATTGGCCATCGGCGACCCGCGCCGAGAGGAAATCCGCCAGTGCCTGTTGGGTGCGCTTGGGGCCGGCATCCCAGAACATTTCGCGCACATGCACGTCGCCGGTACCGGGCGCCATCATCATGCGGTGGGTGGCGATCGCCGAGTCGGCGCTGACCATCGTAAAGAAGGCATTGGCGATTTCGATCAGCTGGTCGCGCAAGTTGCCTTTGGGGGCGTGGTCGAACAGATCGTCCGGCATCATGTGTTGGCATTGTGCACGGATCGCTTCGGAAAACAGGCTTTCTTTGTCGCCAAAGTGACTGTAAACGGTCAGTTTGGAGACGCCGGCGGCTGCGGCGATGCCGTCCATGCTGACCCCTGCAAAGCCCTGCTCCATGAACATGGTGCGGGCGGCGCCCAGGATGGCGGCGCGTTTCCCAAGATCCTTGGGACGCCCAGGACCGTTGCTCTTGGTCTTGGACTTGAGGGGGGGCGAACTGGACATATCGCCAATACTAGACCATCGGGTTCTATATTTATACTCGGCGCCTATGGAATGCATTGAAGCGCTCATAAACTGTGGCGTCTGCCCCGCCACCGATGCTGAGCGTCGCGCACCAGCTTGCTTATCGCCGTTAATTGTTTCATCTGAATGACTCCCGGTGTCATTACTCGCCTGGCCGCTGTAGGGGATCCCCCTAGGGCGCTGAAAAAACCCCGGTGATAGATTGACTGACGGTACGTCGGCGTATGTCGGCGACCTTCAGACGGGACGGACGAGGGACGAAAGCGTGGACAGGGTCGGGGCGCAAACGCATACAGGCTGCGTCCGCAGCAGGTACGTGCTGCGGATCGGGCCGTTGTGGCCGTCGCTGTGGCGATGCGCGTTGCTGTGCTGCGTGCTGCTCGGCGCCTGGCCGGCCTTCGCCCAGCCGCTCAAACACACCGCGTATCACACCGTCACCCGCTGGAGCATGGACGACGGCCTGCCGCACAACCTGGTGCATGCGGTGGCGCAGGGCGAAGACGGCCTGATCTGGCTCGGCACCTGGGAAGGGGTGGCGCGCTTCAACGGCCGCGATTTCACGGTCTACGACCGTCAGAACACCCCGGGCGTCGAGCTGGGCGGTGTATTCGTGGTGGTGCGCGACAGCACCGGCGGGATGTTGTTCGGCACTGCGTTCGATGGGGTCTACCACTATCAGGACGGCCACTGGCAGCAACTGGGCGATGCCTCCGCGCGGCATCTGGCGGTGAGTGCATTGCTGCGGCGTGCCGATGGCGCGTTGTGGGTGGGCACCCCGCAGACGCTGTACCGGATCGAGGCCGATGGGCGGGTGGTCGATGTGGGCCGCCAGGCCGGGCTGCCGCGTGCACGCGTCACCGCGCTCTCGGCCGACGACGACGGCGATCTGTGGGTGGGCACCGAGGTCGGGCTGTATCGCCTGCCGCAGGATGGCAGCCCGGCAACCGCCTGGGGCAAGGCGCACGGCATGCGCGATGCGCCGGTGCGACGGCTGGCCAGCGACCGCGAAGGCGGTTTGCTGGTGGCTGGCGACGACGGGGTGTGGCGGTGGAGCCGCGGCGGCGGCCTGCAACGCTTCCGTCAGGGCCAGCGCGTGGATTCGTTGTTGTTGGATCGACGCGGGCATCTATGGATGAGTCTGTCGACCGGGTTGCTGGTGGTGCATAGCGGCGCGGCCGATCCGGACGAGCAGATCGCCATTTCCGGTGTGGCCAGCCCGGCCCTGCTGGAAGATGCCGAAGGCCTGATCTGGGTCGGCAGCACACACGGCTTGTTCCGGGTTGCCGAAGGCGCCGCGCATGGCGTCACCCACGAGGACGGCCTCACCTCCGATTACGTGCGCAGCGTGTTGCAGACGCCCAATGGCACGGTGTGGGTGGGCAGCGCGGTGGGCCTGGACCGCTGGCGCGGCGAGCAGATCAGCCGGGTGTCGTTGTCGCCCAGCGAGGGCGGGCGCGTGCTGGAACAGTCGGTGCTGGCGCTGGCCGACGCCGGCGACGGCGGTGTGTGGGCCGGCACCTATAGCCAGGGCGTGGTGCGTCTGGATGCGCAAGGCCGCGTGCTGGTGCGCATCGGTGCAGCCGAGGGCTTGCCGTCGATGTCGGTGCGCGCAGTGCTGCCCGACGGCGAGGATCTGTGGATCGGCACCACCGCCGGGCTGGTGCGTTGGCGCAACGGCAAGGCGCGCCACTACACCGCCGCCGACGGCGTGCCGGACGGTTCGGTGCAGGTGCTGTATCGCGATGCGCAGGGGATTGTGTGGAGCGGCACCGATCGCGGCATGACCGCGCTGTCGCCGGACGGCAGCACCCGCGCATGGCTGGGCGAGCAGGATTTCCCCGGGCAGAACGCGTTCGACTTCCTGCGCGATGCCAATGGCGATCTGTGGATCGCCAGCGATCGCGGCCTGTTGCGCTTGCGCGGAGAGACATTCCGCGTCTACGACCACCGGGTCGGGCTGCCGCGCGACAAGGTGTTTCGGGTGATCGACGACGGCCGCGGCTATTTCTGGTTGTCGAGCAACCATGGCGTGTTCCGCATCGCGCGCAGCGATTTCGACCAGCTCGATGCGGGCACGCGCGACCAATTGAGTGTGGAAGTGGTGGATCGCAGCGACGGCATGCCTGGCAATCAGGGCAACGGCAGCAGCGCGCCGGCCGGCTGGATGACACAGTCCGGGCAGCTGCTGTTTCCTACCGCAGCCGGGCTTGGCGTGATCGACCCGGCGCGCGTGGGCACCTTGCAAGGCCATCGCTTGCCGATCGTGTTCGAGCGCCTGCTGGTCGATGGCATGGTGCAGCCGTTGAACGACCCGCATCGATTCGGCGCAGACACCCGGCGTATCGCCATTGGCTATGCCGGGTTGAATTTTCGTGGGCCGGACAAGGTGCGTTATCGCTACCGGCTGGAAGGCTTCGATCCGGAATGGGTGGATGCCGACAGCGCCATCGAGGCGATCTACACCAATCTGCCGCCGGGCCGTTTTCGTTTCCGTGTGCAGGCGATGTCGCTGCCGGTGGACTGGCGGCAGACCGCGTTGCTGGGCGAATCCAGCCTGGTCATCGAACTGGCGCCGCCATGGTGGCGGCGTGGCGAAGTGATCGCGCTGGGCATCCTTGGCCTGGGCAGTGTGATCTACATGTTTTATTTATGGCGCACGGCCAGTTACCGCCGACGGCAGCGTCAGCTCAACACCGTGATCGACCGGCGCACACGCGAGTTGAGCGACAAGAACCTCGCACTGCAGCAGGCCAGCCAGGAGCGCGAAGCGTTGATGCGTCAGCTGGAGTATCGCGCCAGCCACGACGTGCTCACCACGCTGCCCAACCGGCGCGAGGCCGAGCGCGTGCTGCAGCAATGGTTCGACGAAGCGCGCGCCGGTGGTGCGGCATTGGCGTTGGCGCTGATGGATATCGATCACTTCAAACGCATCAACGATGCCTACGGCCATGAGGTCGGCGATGCGGTGTTGTCTGCGATTGGCGAGGCGTTGAGCGAACACGATCAGGCACAGTGCTTTGCCGCCCGGCATGGTGGCGAAGAGTTCTTGCTGGCGGCCATCGGCCTGGACGCGGCGCAGGCGCGCGCGCTGTTCGAGCGCATGCGCCAACGGCTTGCAACGATCGATGTCGACGCGCAGGGCACCACCGTGCGTTGCACCGCCAGCATGGGCATGGCGATGAGCGATGAAGCGCCGAGCCGGCGCGAATTGCTGGCATTGGCCGATCGCCGTCTGTATCAGGCCAAGCGGCAGGGGCGGGATCGCTTGGTGGGGCGGTGATGTTTACAGCTGCCCCTGATCCGCCTGCGCATGCAACAGCGCAACAAATGCCTGCGCGGCACGCGACAAGGTGCGCCCGCCATGTGTCACGCAACCCAGCTCACGCGACAGCGCGACATCGGCCAGCGGCAGCGCCACGATCTGATGATCGATCATGCGCTCCGGCAACACGCTCCAGGCCAGGCCCACCGACACCAGCATCTTGATCGTCTCCAGATAATTGGTGGTCATGCGCAGGCTCGGCACCAGCCCGCGCTCGGCGAACAGGCCGGCGACGATGCGATGGGTGAAGGTGCCCGGGTCCGGCAGCACCGCAGGGTGCGCCACCACATCCTCCAGCGTCACTGCGCGCAGTGACGCCAACGGATGATCCGGCGCCACCACGAACTGCAGGCGGTCATGCCAGATCGGCCGCGCGCGTAGCGGCGCACGCGTGTCTGGCGCCAGCGTGGTCACCGCCAGTTCCACCTCTCCGCGCAGCACGGCTGCATAGGCCAGTTCCGAATCCAGGAGCTGGATGTCCAGCGCCGCCTGCGGATGTTGTGCAGCAAAGCCGCGCAACAACGCGGGCAGACGGTGCAGGCCGACATGGTGGCTGGTGGCCAGGCTCAGGCGCCCGCCGACCGCCGCACCAAGGTGTTCCAGCACGCGGCGGGTGTCCTGCAGCTCGGCCAGGATGCGTTGCGCGCGTGGCAACAAGGCCTGGCCGGCTTCGGTCAGCACCACCTGGCGGCCGAGGCGATCGAACAGGCGTGCAGACAATTGCCCTTCCAGCAAGGCGATGCGCTTGCTCACCGCCGGTTGGGTGAGGTGCAGCGCCTCGCCGGCGGCAGAGAAGCTACCGCTCTCGGCAATTGCCACGAACGCGCTGAGGCTGCCCAGGTCCATTGCTATTCCTGAAATTCATTTGTTGAATAAACAATATGAATTTGCGTTATCCAAGGCAAGCTCCTAGCATCGAACTCAGCCAGGTGGGCCACCCACCATCCGCCAATCGGGTTGCTGCAATGACTGCCAAGACGCTGTACGACAAGTTGTGGGAACTGCACGAGGTCACGCGCCGTGACGATGGTTCGTCGCTGATCTATATCGACCGCCACATCCTGCACGAAGTGACCTCGCCGCAAGCCTTCGAAGGCCTGCGCCTGGCCGGGCGCAAGCCTTGGCGCATCGACGCCAATATCGCCACGCCCGACCACAACGTGCCGACCACGCGTGCCGAGCGTCAGGGCGGGCTGGAGTCGATCACCGACGCCGTCTCGCGCCTGCAGGTGCAGACCCTGGACGAGAACTGCGACGACTTCGGCATCCTCGAGTTCAAGATGAACGACGCGCGCCAGGGCATCGTGCATGTGGTCGGCCCGGAGCAGGGCGCCACCTTGCCGGGCATGACCGTGGTCTGTGGCGATTCGCATACCTCCACGCACGGCGCGTTCGGCGCGCTGGCGCATGGCATCGGCACCTCGGAGGTCGAGCATGTGCTGGCCACGCAATGCCTGATCGCCAAGAAGATGAAGAACATGCAGGTGCGGGTGGAGGGCACGCTGCCGTTCGGCGTGACCGCCAAGGACATCGTGCTGGCGGTGATCGGCAAGATCGGCACCGCTGGCGGCAACGGCCATGCGCTGGAATTTGCCGGCAGCGCGATCCGCGACTTGTCGATCGAAGGCCGCATGACCATCTGCAACATGTCGATCGAAGCCGGCGCGCGCGTCGGCATGGTGGCGGTGGACGACAAGACGATTGCCTACGTCAAAGGTCGCCCATTCGCGCCCAAGGGCGCCGACTGGGACGCGGCGGTCGCGTTGTGGAGCACGCTGGTGTCCGATGCCGATGCGCACTTCGACACAGTGGTGGAACTGCGCGCGGAAGACATCAAGCCGCAAGTCAGCTGGGGTACCTCGCCGGAGATGGTGCTTGCGGTGGACCAGCAGGTGCCGGATCCGGCCGCCGAACAGGATCCGACCAAGCGCGACTCGATCGAGCGCGCGCTGAAATACATGGGCTTGCGGGCAAATCAGCCGATCACCCAGATCCATCTGGATCGCGTGTTCATCGGCTCATGCACCAACTCGCGCATCGAAGACCTGCGTGCGGCCGCTGCGGTTGCCAAGGGCCGCAAGGTCGCTTCCACCATCAAGCAAGCATTGGTGGTGCCGGGCTCCGGTTTGGTGAAAGCGCAAGCCGAAGCCGAAGGCCTGGACAAGGTGTTTCTGGACGCCGGCTTCGAATGGCGCGAGCCGGGTTGTTCGATGTGTCTGGCGATGAACCCGGACAAGCTGGGCAGCGGCGAGCATTGCGCTTCCACTTCCAACCGCAATTTCGAAGGCCGCCAGGGCGCCGGTGGTCGCACCCATCTGGTCAGCCCGGCGATGGCAGCGGCTGCTGCGGTCAGTGGTCACTTCGTTGATGTGCGTGAGCTTGGGGATTTGGGAGTGGGGATTCGGGATTCGTAAAGACCGGTCTGCGCATTCCAGCTTTTTCGAATCCCCAATTACCAATCCCTAATCCCGGCACTCCTAATGACCCCTTTCACTCAACACACCGGACTAGTCGCGCCGCTGGATCGCGCCAACGTCGATACCGACCAGATCATTCCCAAGCAATTTCTCAAGTCGATCAAGCGCACCGGTTTCGGCCCGAACCTGTTCGACGAGTGGCGGTATCTGGACATCGGCGAGCCTGGTCGCGACAACAGCCAGCGCCCGATCAACCCGGAATTCGTCCTCAATTTCCCGCGCTATCAAGGCGCCAGTGTGTTGCTGGCACGCGAAAACTTCGGCTGCGGTTCCTCGCGCGAGCACGCGCCGTGGGCGCTGGACGAGTACGGCTTTCGCGCAGTGATTGCACCGAGCTTTGCCGACATCTTCTTCAACAACAGCTTCAAGAACGGCCTGCTGCCGATCGTGCTGGCCGAAGCGGAAGTGGATGCGCTGTTCCAACAATGCCTGGCGACCGAGGGCTATCAACTCACCGTGGATCTGGCCGCACAACGCGTGCGCCGCACCGATGGCGTGGAATACAGCTTCGAGATCGATGCCTTCCGCAAGCACTGCCTGCTCAACGGGCTGGACGACATCGGCCTGACCTTGCAGGACGCCGATGCGATCGGCCGCTTCGAACAAGGCCATCGCGCGCGTCAACCGTGGTTGTTCGGCGCACTGCAATGAACTCGGTTGCCAACGCCACCGATGCGGGAGCGCAGCGCGCGCATGTCGCTGCGCAGTTCGGGCCGCAGGCGCAGGCCTATCTGCATAGCGACGTGCATGCGCAAGGCGCTGAATTCGCCGAACTCCGCGCTGGTCTCGCCGGTCATCGCAACGGCCGATTGCTCGACCTGGGTTGCGGTGCCGGGCATGTGAGTTTCCAGCTGGCGCCGTTGATGGCCGAGGTGGTGGCCTATGATCTGTCTGCCGACATGCTCACCGTTGTGGCGGCCACCGCCGCCGAGCGTGGGCTGACGCAGGTGCGCACCATGCAAGGTATCGCCGAGCGCTTGCCGTTCGAGAGCGGCAGCCTGGATGCTGTGGTCAGCCGCTACTCGGCGCACCATTGGAGCGACCTGGGACAGGCACTGCGCGAAGTGCGGCGCGTGCTACGTCCAGGCGGGATTGCTGCCTTTATCGATGTGGTGGCGCCTGGGCTGCCATTGCTGGACACGCACCTGCAGGCGATCGAGCTGCTGCGCGATACCAGCCATGTGCGTGACTACGGCGTGGCGCAGTGGTTGCAGATGCTGGGCGATGCCGGCTTGCAGGTGCAGCGTCATCATTGCCAACGGCTGCAGCTGGACTATCTGAGCTGGGTAGACCGCATGCGCACGCCGGAGGTGTTGCGCGCGGCCATTCGCGCATTGCAGAACGCGGCGGTGGACGAGGTGCGCGACTACTTTCAGATTGCCGCCGATGGTTCCTTCAGCACCGATGTGCTGGTGGTATGGGCCGCACGTTGATTTTCAGGGCGCTAAGGCGCCAACTCACGAGGATTGCATGAGCAAGCAGATTTTGATTCTTCCCGGTGACGGCATTGGTCCGGAGATCATGGCCGAAGCGGTCAAGGTGCTGACGCGGATCGATGCGCAACATGGCCTGGGCTTTACCCTGGTTTACGACGAACTGGGTGGCGCGGCCTACGACAAGTACGGCAGCCCGCTGGCCGACGAAACGCTGGAGCGTGCGCGCGCTGCCGATGCGGTGCTGTTGGGCGCGGTCGGCGGGCCGCAATGGGACACCATCGATCCATCGCTGCGTCCGGAACGTGGGTTGCTCAAGATCCGCTCGCAGCTGGGTTTGTTCGCCAACCTGCGTCCGGCGCTGTTGTATCCGCAGCTGGCCGATGCCTCCACGCTCAAGCCGGAGGTCGTTGCGGGGCTGGATCTACTGATCCTGCGTGAACTCACCGGCGGCATTTACTTCGGTCAACCGCGTGGTACGCGCACGCTGGAAAATGGTGAGCGTCAGGCTTACGACACCTTGCCGTACAGCGAAAGCGAAATCCGTCGCATCGCTAAGGCCGGCTTCGAGATGGCGCGTTTGCGCGGCAAGAAGCTGTGTTCGGTGGACAAAGCCAATGTGCTGGCATCGAGCCAGCTATGGCGCGCGGTGGTGGAGGAAGTCGCGAAGGATTATCCGGACATCGCGCTATCGCACATGTACGTGGACAACGCGGCGATGCAACTGGTGCGCGCACCCAAGCAGTTCGACGTGATCGTGACCGACAACATGTTCGGCGACATCCTGTCCGATCAAGCATCCATGCTCACCGGCTCGATCGGCATGCTGCCCTCGGCCTCGCTGGATGCCAACAACAAAGGCATGTATGAGCCGTGTCATGGCTCGGCACCGGATATCGCCGGCAAGGGCATTGCCAATCCGCTGGCGACCATCCTGTCGGTGGCGATGATGTTGCGCTATACCTTCGCGCAGGCCGCCGCTGCCGATGCGATCGAGCGCGCTGTCGGCAAGGTACTCGACCAGGGCCTGCGCACCGCCGACATCTGGTCGGAAGGCACGACCAAGGTCGGCACGGTCGCGATGGGTGATGCGGTGGTTGCTGCGCTGTAAAGCTTTGGTTGGGTGTATCGTTTTGTCGAAGTACTGGCGGTCATCGTCCTGTTTGGGCGATGGCCGTTTTCGTTTTGGGCTTATCGATGGCGCGGTGCCGCATCCAGTGGCAGGACACGCCGTGAATCCGTCCGTGGAGGCTCAGTGGCGGCATCCATGCCGCCACATGGTCCCGCCCCTGGACGCGACACCGCGCTCCCAATATCACTGCCGCTGATCGGCAAACAATACCTTTTGTAGGCGTAATGCCTACGGATTCCGCAGTCGATAGTCGATGCAGCTTTTCGTCTATCGCTTTGCCATGATTCCGCCAGCGAAGGGCGCGCTCCAAAGCATGATCAATCAACCAAGTAACGCTTCTCCTTCAGCCACCAACAATATTCGGAGGTGCTTGCGCGCGTACCGGCGTGGGACCTTACGCGGCATGGATGCCGCGTAAGAGCCTACAAGGACGTACTTGCGGCGTGTCCCACGCCGGTACGCGCGCAAGCGCCCGCAGTGATCGAGGCATTTGCACGAAGCCGGCAGACGTCGTGCGTGGGATTGGTCGATGCGGCACCGCGCTCCCACTCTTCGCGGCTGCTGATCGGCAAGCAATGCATTCTTAGAAAACGTTCAAATCACCAACCACCAAAAACCAAGACGGCCAGCAGATCACTCCGCCGGCCGTAAGATTTACATCGTTTAGCAGATGACAGCGCTACGCCACCGCAGCCGTCTTACCGGCAACCACGCCACGCTGGCGCTGACGCAACAGGCGATTGGCCACATCCAACCACGCCAGCGCGCTGGCTTCGATGATGTCCTTGCTGGTGCCGGTGCCTTCGTATTCCACGCCGTCGTGGCGCACGCTCAGGCTGGCTTCGCCGCGTGCGTCCGCTCCGATGCCCACGCTGTGGACTTGATAGCTGTCCAGTTCCAGCTTCACACCGGTGGCCGAGGCCAGCGCACCGAATAGCGCATCCACCGGGCCATTGCCTTGCGCGGTTTCGGCAACACGATTGCCTTCTGGATCGGACAACTCCACCAGCGCATTGGCGCGGCTGCCGACATCGCTGATGGTCATCGAGGCCAGGCGGTAGCCTTCCTGCACGGTGGCATCCTGCATCAAGGTTTGCAGATCGGCGTCGGTGACCACGCGCTGCTTCTCGCACAATGCCTTGAACTGCTCGAAGACCAGCTTGACCTCGTCTTCTTCCAGCAAATAGCCCAACGCGCGCAGACGCTGCTCCACTGCCGCACGGCCGCTGTGACGGCCCAGCACCATCTGCGAGGACTCCCAGCCCACGTCTTCCGGGCGCATGATTTCGTAGGTACCGCGATGGCGCAGCATGCCGTGCTGATGGATGCCCGACTCGTGCGCGAACGCATTGCCGCCGACCACCGCCTTGTTGCGCTGCACCGGCATGCCGACCAGGCGCTGCAGCAACTGCGAAGTGGACACGATGCGCGGCGTGTTGATCTCGGTATCGATGTTGTAGAACGCACCGCGCACCTTCAGTGCCATGGTGATTTCTTCCAGCGCGCAGTTGCCCGCACGCTCGCCGATGCCGTTGATGGTGCATTCGACCTGACGCGCGCCGCCTTCGATCGCCGCCAGCGAGTTGGCCACCGCCAGACCCAGATCGTTGTGGCAGTGAGCGCTGAAGATGACGGTGTCGGCCCCTTCCACGCTGGCGATCAGGCGCGAGAACATGCCGCGGATTTCTTCGGGCGTGGTGAAGCCCACCGTGTCCGGCAGATTGATCGTGGTGGCACCGGCGGCGATCGCCACGCGGGTGACCTCGGCCAGGAAATCCTCTTCGGTACGGGTGGCATCTTCGGCGGAGAACTCGACATCGTCGATGTAGCCACGCGCCAGCGTCACATGCCTGTGCACCGATTCCAGCACCTGCTCGCGGCTCATGCGCAGCTTGTGCTCGCGGTGCAACGGGCTGGTGGACAGGAACACGTGCAGGCGCGGATTGGCGGCTGCTTCCAGTGCACGTGCGGAGGTTTCGATATCGGCCTGCAGGCAGCGCGACAGCACTGCCAGCGTGGGGCGGCGCAACTCGCGGCCGATCATCGCGACGGCTTCGCGGTCGGAATGCGAGCTGGCCGGGAAGCCGGTTTCGATGATGTCCACGCCGAGCTCGTCCAGCGCGCGCGCCATCACCAGCTTTTGCTGGGGCGTCATGCTGCAGCCGGGGGATTGCTCGCCGTCGCGCAGGGTGGTGTCGAAAATTCGGATACGCGGGGTCTGGTTGGATACGGTCGTGTTCACCAGGAAGACTCCTCTACGGCGATGGCGGTGACAGGCGTTGGAGCGACTGCGGATGGGCGGGAAAGAACGGGTGTTTCGGGAAGTGACTTGGCGCTGCGTTCGTTGCGCAGTCGCTCGGTATTGCGACGGCGCGGCTTGCGTGGCGGACGCGGCCGCACCTCGGACAAGAGGGTGGCCAGCACAGTTGCGTCGATATTACCGCCAGAGACCACTGCACATTTGCGTTTGCCTGAAACGCGACGACCGGCGGCCAAGGCGAGTGCCCCGGCACCCTCGGCGATGACGTGTTCTTCCAGCGCCAGACGCACCAGGGTTTCGCGTAATTCGGCCTCGCGCACGATCACCACATCGTCGAGCAGACTCGCGCATAAACGGCGGGTCAGGAAGCCGGGAATCTTGACCTTCACGCCGTCGGCCAGCGTGGGCACCGGGGTGATTTCGCGGAAGTCGCCGCGCACGGCGCGCGCCATCGAGTCGACGCCCTCCACCTGCGCACCGACGATGCGCACGCCTTGCGATTTCAGTGCCAGTGCCACCCCGGAGGCCAGCCCGCCGCCGCCGATCGGCACGATCACCACATCCGGCGCATGCGCGGCCAGTTCGATGCCGACCGTGCCTTGCCCGGCAATCACGTCCGGGTCGTCGAAGGCCGAGAGAAAGCGGTAGCCGTTCTGGTCGGCCAGCTCGCGCGCAAACGCAAACGCCTCGTCGTAGCTGTTGCCATGCTGGCGCACGGTAGCGCCCCAGTGCGCGACACCGGCAATCTTGGTCTGCGGCGCGCCGTACGGCATCACCGTGATGGCCTGCACGCCCAACCGATACGCCGACCACGCCACCCCTTGCGCATGGTTACCGGCCGAGGCGCAGATCACCGGGCGCTCGTCGCCGCGTTCCAGCCCGGCCAGCAACGCGTTCAGTGCGCCGCGTACCTTGTAGGAGCCGGTGCGCTGCAGGTTTTCCAGCTTCAACCACACACCGAAGCGCTCTGCGTAATGCAGCGGCGTGGGCGACAGGTATTTGCGCAGACGCGCCTGCGCAGCCAGCACGTCGGCCACGCTGATGGCCACGTCGCTTACGTCTGGCTCCTGCGAAGAGGGGCGGCCGGAATCAGGCATTGCGGCACGCGCGCGGCCAATCCGGAAGAAGACACCTCCGGACAGCGATCTGATGGTCACGCGAGGTCTGCGTGCTCGAGGTCTGCGTGGTCATGCGGCGGCCTCGACCGATTCCAGCGCAGTGATCACCACCGACTCGCAGTCGTACACCTTTTCCAACTGCAGGCGCAGCGTTTCCGGTGGGCGCGTGCTGTCCACGTCCAACTGCAGATGCCAGCGGCCGGCATCGTCGGGCGCGGCGGCGCCCTGGATGGCGCACGGGCGGAAGCCGCGTCGCTCGGTCATGCCGAGCACCCGCACCAGCGCGCCTTCGGCCGGCTTCAGCACCAGATCAAGCCGGTAACGCATGTGGCGTCTCCTTGACCGCATGTGCGGGATTGCTGTCCAGCATGGTGCTGTTGGCATTGTTGGGTGGCACCAGCGGCCACACATTGGCACGCGCGTCGATGCTCACATGCAACAGGCCGGGGCCGGGCTGTGCCAGCAGCTCGGCCAGTGCGCCATCCACATCGCCGCGCGCGATGATGCGCTTGGCCGGGATGCCGAACACCTGCGCCAGCGCCGCAAAATCCGGATTGTCGGATAGATCGATTTCGCTGTAGCGCTCGGCGAAGAACAACTCCTGCCACTGCCGCACCATGCCCAGCGAGCTGTTGTCCAGCAACACGATCTTCACCGGCAGCTTGCAGCGCGCGATCGTCACCAGCTCCTGCACGTTCATCATGAAGCTGCCGTCGCCGGAGACCAGCACCATGGTGCGGTCGGGGCAGGCGAACTGCGCGCCCATCGCCGCCGGCAGGCCGAAGCCCATGGTGCCGAGTGCGCCGCTGGTGAGGTGATTGCGCGGATCGTTGAAGCGGCAATGCTGCGCCACCCACATCTGATGCTGACCCACATCGCAGGCGATGATGGTGTCGGCCGGGGCCACTTCGCTCAGGCGCTTCAGCAACGCCGGTGCGTAGATGTCGGTGCCGGGCGCGTCGTAGCGCGCACCGAATTTTTCGCGGTTGGCAAAGCAGCGCGTGCGCCAGGCCTGGCAGTTGCCGCGTGCCGCACTCAGGGCTTTCAGACTCAGTGCCACATCGCCGGGCACTGCGATGTCGGCAGTGCGCAGCTTGGAAATCTCATAGGCGTCGGCATCCAGATGGATGACGCGTGCAAACGGAGCGAACTCGCTCAATTTGCCGGTGGCTCGGTCGTCGAAACGCGCGCCCACGACTACCAATAGATCGCATTCCTGGATCGCCATATTGGCCGCACGGGTACCGTGCATGCCCAGCATGCCCAGGTAATCCGGATGCGCGTGCGGCAACGCGCCCAAACCGCGCAAGGTCAGTGCGGTCGGGATGCCGGTGGCTTCGACAAACCGCCGGAACGCGTCCACCGCGCCTGCCAATGCAATCCCGCCACCGCCGTACACCACCGGGCGTTCGGCGCTGGCGATGGCGGCCAGCGCTTCGGCCAATTTCGCATCCGCCGGTGCCGGCGGCGGCAACACCGCTGCCGGTACGTGATCGGGCAGATGCGACGCATCGGCGATCTGCACGTCCTTGGGCAGGTCGATCAAGACTGGCCCGGGACGGCCCTCGCGCGCGATGCGAAACGCTTCGCGCACGATCTGCGGAAGTTCCTCCACCCGCCGTACCAGAAAGCTGTGCTTGACGATCGGCATGGTCATGCCGAACACATCCAGTTCCTGGAATGCATCAGTGCCCAGCAGGGGCGTGGCGACCTGGCCGGTCAGGCACACCATCGGCACCGAATCGAGCATCGCATCGGCGATGCCGGTGACCAGATTGGAGGCGCCCGGGCCGGAGGTGGCCACGCACACGCCGACCCGGCCGCTGGCACGGGCGTACCCGTTGGCGGCCAGGGCGGCGCCCTGTTCGTGACGGACCAGGATGTGCTTGAGCCTGGAATCCACCAGGGCGTCGTAGAACGGCATGATGGTGCCGCCCGGATAACCGAACAGCGTTTCCACGCCCTCGGCTTCCAGGGCCTGCGTCAGCCAGCGCGCGCCATTGCGGGGCGTGCTGTGTGCGGAGGTGTTCATGCGTTGCGGACCTTCGGTGTTAGCGGTGGGGGTGCGGCGGCATTACGCCGCTTGTTGATTCGCAGGTGCGGCAGCGGCCTGTTGTTCGCCGTTGAGCCACGCCATCTTGGCGCGCAGCTTCTTGCCCACTTCCTCGATCGGGTGCTCCAGATCGGCCTGCTTGAACTTGGTGTAGTTCGGCAGGCCGGCTTCGTATTCGGCCACCCAGTTCTTGGTGAAAGTGCCGTTCTGGATGTCGGTCAGCACGTCCTTCATGCGCGCCTTGGTGCTGGCGTCGATCACGCGCGGGCCGCTGACATAGTCGCCGTATTGTGCGGTTTCGGACACGAATTCCAGCATGCGGGTGATGCCGCCTTCGTAAAACAGGTCCACGATCAACTTCAGTTCGTGCAGCACTTCGTAGTACGCGATTTCGGGCTGATAGCCGGCTTCCACCAGCACTTCGAAACCGGCCTGCACCAGCGACGAGGCGCCGCCGCACAGCACCGCCTGCTCGCCGAACAGATCGGTCTCGGTCTCTTCCTTGAAGGTGGTCTTGATGATGTTGGCGCGCGCGCCGCCCAGGCCGCCGGCATAGGTCAGTGCGAACTGCTCGGCCTTGCCGCTGGTGTCCTGATACACCGCATAGATGCACGGCACGCCGCGGCCGATTTCATATTCGCGACGCACCAGCGCGCCGGGGCCCTTCGGCGCGACCAGTACCACATCCAGATCGGCGCGCGGTTTGATCATGTCGAAATGCACGTTCAGTCCATGCGCGAACAGCAGGCAGGCGCCTTGCTTCATGTTCGGTGCGATGACCTCTTCGTAGAGCTTCTTCTGCACCATGTCCGGGGTCAGGATCGCGACCAGATCGGCGGTCTTCACCGCCTCGGCCGGCGCCACGACGGTGAAGCCGTCGGCCTGGGCCTTGGATTCGGTCGGGCCACCGGCACGCAGGCCGACAGTGACGTCGAAGCCGGAATCGCGCAGGTTCAGCGCATGCGCGCGGCCCTGGCTGCCGTAGCCGATGATCGCGATTTTCGGTTGGATGTCGTTGCTCATGGAGTTAAGTCCTTGCGGGGTTGGCAGTGGGAAAGAAATCAGCCGGCAGTGGAGACACTGGCCGGCCGAACAAAGCGGGGATGGACGATGGCACTGGCCATGCAGGCACATGCACCGGTGCAGTTGCCGGCGCGGGTGGTGCAGATGGCGGCGATGTCGGTGATGTCGTTCATGTCATTCGAAACTTTTGGTGGTCCCTGAAACGCGAAACCCCGCGCCGTTGCCGGTGCGGGGTCTGATCGAAGCCTTGTGTGTCTGTTGCCTACACGAAGTCTCGTCCCGCAGCGGTTGGCGAGGTAATAAGTACGAGCACGAGAAGCGACGCTGCCAATGCGCCGGAGGGCGCGGACACTGGGGCGTTCGAGGTGGTGTGGCGGTGCGGCATGGACTGAGATAACCATCGCCGCAGGTGAGGTGTCAACCCTTGCGCGTGAAACGGCCGCGTCCATGTGCAAGTTGTCGTGGGAAACCCCATTGCAGCAGCATGGTTACCGCTGAAACCGGATCGATGCAGGGTAGTGAGGATCGATGCAAGTCACTAAATGCGCGGCATTCGCGCTGCCGAACAATGGTGATCGAACGAGGCGGCGTGCGCCGCTGGTATGGTTGGCGACTCATTCTGCTGTGTCATGGAGGCCGCCTGTCATGCGTCGCGTACCTGTCCTGTTGGTGTCTGCTCTGGTGCTGCTCGCGCCGCCTCTCATCGCCGCGGACCGCATCACCGGGCAGCCGTTTGCGACCCGTTCGGAAGTCATCGCCCCGCATGCGATGGCGGCCACCTCGCAACCGCTGGCCACCCAGATCGCGCTGGATGTGATGAAGAACGGCGGCTCGGCGGTGGATGCGGCGATTGCCGCCAACGCCGCGCTGGGCCTGATGGAGCCGACCGGCAACGGGGTGGGCGGGGATCTGTTCGCCATCGTCTGGGACCCCAAGACCAGCAAGCTGTATGGCTACAACGGCTCGGGCCGCTCGCCCAAGTCGCTGACCCTGGCCGAGTTGCAGCGTCGCGGGCTGAAGGACATCCCGCCGACCGGCCCGCTGCCGGTGTCGGTGCCGGGCGCGGTGGACGGCTGGTTCGCGCTGCACGAGCGCTTCGGTCGCAAGCCGATGGCACAGAACCTGGCCCCCGCCATTCGCTACGCCCGAGAAGGCCATCCGGTGGCCGAGACCATCGCCTATTACTGGGACCGCTCGGTGCCACGGCTGTCGCAATACCCCGGTTTCAAGGAGCAGTTCACCATCGACGGCCACGCCCCGCGCAAGGGCGAGCTGTGGAAGAACCCGAACCTGGCGAACACGCTGCAGCAGATCGCCGACGGCGGCCGCGATGCGTTCTACAAGGGCGACATCGCGCGCACCATCGGCGCCTATTTCAAGGCCAATGGCGGCTACCTGAGTTACGAGGATCTGGCCAGCCACACCGGCGAGTGGGTGGAGCCGGTGTCCACCAACTACCGCGGCTACGATGTGTGGGAATTACCGCCCAACAGCCAGGGCATCGCCGCGTTGCAGATGCTCAACATCCTGGAAGGCTACGATTTTTCCAAGATTCCCTTCGGTTCGGCCGAGCATGTGCACCTGTTCACCGAGGCCAAGAAGCTGGCATTCGCCGACCGCGCGCGTTTCTATGCCGACCCAGCGTTCCAGCCGGCGCCGTTGGCCAGGCTGGTCTCCAAGGACTACGCCGCCCAGCGCCGCGCGCTGATTTCCATGGACAAGGCGCTCAAGGAAGTGCAGCCGGGCACGCCTAAACAACTGGAAGAGGGCGACACCATCTACATGACCGTAGCCGATGCCGACGGCATGATGGTGTCGCTGATCCAGTCCAACTACCGCGGCATGGGCAGCGGCACGGCCCCGCCGGGGCTGGGCTTCATCCTGCAGGACCGCGGCGAGATGTTCGTGCTGAAGAAGGACCACCCGAACGGCTACGCGCCGGGCAAGCGGCCGTTCCAGACCATCATCCCCGCCTTCGTCACCAAGGACGGCAAGCCATGGCTGAGCTTCGGCGTGATGGGTGGGGCGATGCAGCCGCAGGGGCACGTGCAGATCGTGATGAACCTGGTGGACTTCCATATGAATCTGCAGGAAGCCGGCGATGCGCCGCGCATCCAGCATGAAGGCTCCACCGAGCCGACCGGCCAGGCCACCGCGATGAGCGACGGCGGCGAGGTCAATCTGGAAACCGGCTTCTCCTACGACACCATTCGCGGGTTGATGCGCAAAGGCCACCGGGTGATCTTTGCCGACGGGCCGTACGGCGGGTATCAGGCGATTGCGCGCGACCCGGCCAACGGTGTGTATTACGGCGCCTCGGAAAGCCGCAAGGACGGGCAGGCTGCCGGTTACTGATCGAGCGCTTGCGGGTGCGTCGGGCCGCTCAACTCCAGCCGCAGCGGGCCGCTAATGATCGTGATGGATTAGGAATTCCCATGAGCTCGATGCAACCGCCTGACCTGCCGTCGCAAACCCGCGCGGCGCTGCTCCCCGATGCGCCGGTCGCCTTGCTGCGGCTATCGGCCGAGGCGTGCGTGGTGGCCTGCAACCGCGCCGGCCTGGACGTCCTGGGCAAGACCGCCAGCGAGCTGCAAGGCGTGCCGGCCTCGGTGTTATGGGGCTTGAGTGCAGCCGATCTAGTCGGCGAAGAGGGCGTGTGGGCCGCCCCGGGCGACGACCCGGCCCGGCGCGTGCGCTATGTGCGCGACCGCGAGCACGGCGGCTGGATGCTGTCGCTGCCGCATGTGGAAACGGCCATTTTGCTGCGCGAAGCCACCCGCCTGGCCGAAGACAGCCGGCCGGTGCCGATCTCGCCGCTGCTGCAGCCGTTGGTGGCACGCCTGCAGGCCGAACACGAAGACCGCACTGTGCTCGAGCGCACCGCACAGGCGCTGGCCGGCTGCGAGCTGGAACTGTTGTTGCCGCCCGGTCTGGCGGAGACCGACATGGGCCGTCGCCTGCAGGCCGGCTTCGGCAATCTGGCCGAGGCGATCCGCCAGGCAGTGGCGTTGTCGGTGCAGATCGCTGCCGAAGTGCCGCCGCTGGTGGCCGAGAACGACGAGATGGTGCGCCAGTCGCAGGCACAGACCGAAGCATTGGACGGCGCCCGCACCGCAGTGGAACGGCTGTCGTCCAGCCTGCAGGACGTCAACGCGGATCTGGCGCAGGTGATTGCGCTGGCCGCCAGCGCCGACGACAGCGCACGTCAGGGCGTGGCTGCCGCCCATGCGCTGGGCCAGGCCATGCACGAAGTGGAACGTCGCGCCGCGCGTGCCGGCGAGGTCATTGAGGTCATCGACTCGGTGGCGTTCCAGACCAATATTCTCTCGATCAACGCCAGCATCGAAGCGGCGCATGCCGGCGATGCCGGACGCGGGTTTGCGGTGGTCGCCACCGAGATCCGCCGCCTGGCCGAACGCGCCGCCGCTGCAGCACGTGACGTGCGCGCGATCCTGGCCGAAACCAGTGCCGCAGTGGGCGAGGGTGCCGCCTCCGCACGCGGCACCGAAGCGGTGCTCGATGGCATCACTCGCGTGCTCGGCCAGGCCAGCAGCGCGATGACCACGGTGGCCGGGCGCATCCAGGCGCAGGACAGCGAGATTCGCGGGATCGAAAGCGCCGTGGATGGCGTGGTGGCGCTTGGCCGCAGCAATCTGCAGCACGCCGCACATGTGGCCGAACGCAGCGAAGCGTTGGAGCGCGGTACCGAAACCCTGCGCGATTGCGTGGGCCTGTTCCGCTTGCCGGCCGACCCGCTGAAGGTGCCCAGGCACGCCCGCGTCAAGGAACTCGCCGTGGCAACGGCTGGCCGCATCGGTACCGCATTGGCGCAGGCCATCGCACGCGGCCAAATCGACGAAGCCTCGCTGTTCGCACGCACCTACACGCCGATTGCCGGCGTGGAGCCGCCCAAGTTCAGTACCGATTTCGACGCGCTGTGCGACGAGGTATTACCGGCCTTGCAGGAGCCGCTGCTGGATGCGCACCCGTGGATCGTGTTCGCCATCTGCGCCAATCCCGACGGTTACGTGCCCACGCACAATCTGCGCTTCACCCAGCCGCTGACCGGCGATCCCAAGCGCGATCTGGTCGGTAACCGCACCAAGCGCAAATTCACCGACCGCGTCGGCCGCAGCGTCGGCGCGCACACCGACCCGTATCGCCTGCAGGTCTACCGCCGCGACACCGGCCAGATCATGTTCGACCTGTCGGCGCCGATCTTCGTCGGCCGCAAGCACTGGGGCGGTCTGCGGGTGGGCTATACGCTGGAATGACGTGGCCCGGTAGCTGGAGTCTGCAGGCACGCTCCCAAAAAAGCCGCCGAAAATCGGCGGCAGGGGAGAGAGAGCAGGTTTCTTGTTTTAGTGACTCCAGGCTAGCGGTGCGATGTGCCGTGGAAATGTCCTCGCATGCCGCCATCGCCGTGCTGCGTGCCAAGTGGCCGCTTGCGTGTCAGCGCTGGCATAAACACAACGACGCCCGAAGGCGGCCGTTGTGACGACACACATGTCCAGACAGCGGATTAGCGCGTCAACGGCGGCGGATCAGAAGCGCTGGGTGTATTGCAGGTAGCTGTAGCGCCCCGGGATGGCGTAGGCCGAATCGAACGAGTTGGCAGACGCGCTGAGCGCCACCGGCGGGTCGCGGTCGAAGACGTTGTTCAAACCCACACGCACGGTCGCATTCCACGGCAGCTGGTAAGACACCTGCATGTCGTTGAACGCAGTCGCCGCAACGTGGCGATAGTTGCCGGCGTCATCCAGTTCCGAGTCGTCGTCCCGCATGCCCGAGTAGTAACGCACGGCCCAGTTGGCGGCCAGGTTGCCGTAGCTCCAGTCCAGGGTGAGCGTGCCGCGCGTGCGCCAGTTCGGGTTATCGGTGTGGTAGATGCCGTTGTAGCTTTCCCATGCAGAGGTGTCGTCCTGCTTCTGCTCGTTGACGGCCACGTAGGTCGAATCCAGGGTGAGCATGAACTGGCCGATTGCGGTTTCCGGCAGCTTGTAGCGTGCGGTGAAGTCGTAGCCTTGCATACGCTGCTCGCCGACGTTCACCGGCTGGATCACCAGGCCGGTGATGGCGCCGGTGGCATCGCGTGTGACCAGATCGCAGAACGCCGAGACATTGAATTCGTAGCACTGCGAGAGGATCTGATTGGCGCTGAATTCGGTGATGGCATCGGTGATCTTGATCTTCCACCAGTCCAGCGACAGATCCAGGCCTTGCACCGCGACGGGGCTGTAGACGAAACCGAGCGTGGTGTTCTTTGATTTTTCCGGCTGCAGATTGGCGTTGCTGGTGTAGGTGAACGGATAGATGGTCTGGCCGGAGTTGCCGTTGGCGCTGTTGTATTCGGCGACGTAGTTGGCCGGCACGCCACCGGCCGCACATGCTGCGGCGATCGTGCTGGTGTAGGACGTGCTGTTGGTCGAGCAGGGATCCGAATACGTATCGAAGCTGTCCGACGCGCCCAGGTACAGATTTTCGATCGATGGCGCGCGGAAACCGGTGGCGTAGTTGCCGCGAATCAACAGGTCGGCGACAGGTTTCCACTTGAAACCGAACTTGCTGTTGGTGGTGCTGCCGAAGGTGTTGTAGTCGGAGTAACGCACCGCTGCGCTCAACTCTAGCAATTGCGCCCCGGCCATATCTTTCAATAGTGGAATCGCCACTTCGGTGTAGTAGTCATTGAGCGTGTACGCGCCGGAAGTCGGGGTGAACGCATTGCCCGAGGTATAGCCGGCTGAGATCAACGCATCCGGCGAGGAGAAGCCGCTTTCTTCGCGATGTTCGAAGCCGGCCGCAAAGCGCATCCAACCGGCGGGAAGTTCGAACAAGTCGCCGGTGATGTTGGCGGTCACGCTGCTGTTCTTGTACTGATAGGTGTTGTGGGCGGTGAACAGGATGTAGTCCAGCATTTCCTGGGTCACGCCACCGGCCGGCGACAAGGGATTGAACGGCACGCAGCCGGTGATCACCGCGCCACCACTGTCCAGGCACGACAAGGTGCCGTTGACGATGCCGGATGCACCGAGTGCATTGCCGAGGTTGAGCAGATTGACATCGCCATACTGCGTTTCGGTCTGGTCGGTCTGGTTGTGTGCAAAGCCCACGTCCCAACTGAATTGCCTGTCCGCGAATTGGAAGTCGCCTTCCAGCCCGGTATAGACGTGCGAGGTCTTGACGTCCTGCTGATAGGTGCGCGCGAACTCGGTCAGCCGGTGCGACCAACCCACAGCGCGGCCATCGCCGCCATAGGCGCTGTTGTAGGGGTTGTAGTAACTGTCGCCACTCATCAGGATGCCGGTGTTGACCGAGGCCAGCGGAAAGCCGGCCAACTGCTGCGAGGATTGGCGGCGGTTGTAGAGCCCGTCGAACTTGAAACGCACGTTGTCGGTGAGTGCGTAGTTGCCTTGCACATAGAGCGCATCGCGCTTCTGTGGCGTGACCAGATAATTGTCCTTGGCGTAGTTGTAGCCGTACTCGGAGGTGTTGAAGGCGGTGTATTGATCCAGTCCGTAGCGTGGGTACTTGCTGTCGCCGCTGGCGGTTGCGCTGCCGGGCAGCACCGTCCACGCACCGCTGTTGCCATCTGCACGTAGACGGCCGCTGGCCGAATAGCTGCTGTAGGCGGACGAACCGGCGCCGTACACCGGCTCGGCCGAGATCTCGCGGTCGCCTGCCATCACCGCATCTTCGGTGACGCTGGACAGTCCGATCACCAGATTGCCGCGCTCGCTGGTGGCGCCCACGGTGGCATCGAACGAAGTGCGCTGCCCATCGCCCTGACCATACTGGCCGACATAAGCGTTGACTTCGGCACCATCGAAATCGCTGCGCGTGATGATGTTGACCACGCCGGCAATCGCATCGGAGCCATAGATCGACGAGGCACCGTCCTTGAGCACCTCCACGCGTTCGACGATTGCCGAGGGAATGGTGTTGAGATCCACCGAGCCGGACAGGCCCGACACCCAACGCCGCCCGTTGACCAGTACCAGGGTGCGCGATGCGCCGAGATTGCGCAGGCTCACCGTGGCCGAGCCATCGCCGCCGTTATTGACGGTGGAGTTCATCGTCGCGCCGTTGGAGGGAATGCGCTTTAGCACATCGGCCACCGAGGTGAGGCCCTGTTTTTCGATGTCCTGTCGCGTGAGCACCAGCACCGGTTGCGAATTTTCCATATCGACCGAGCGGATGCGCGAGCCGGTGACTTCGATCTTGTCCAGGTTGGTCGGACTCTTATCGGTCTCTTCCTGGGCCACCGCACTATTGGTGACGCACAGGCCAATGGCGATTGCGAGCGAACCCCGACGCAGGGTCGGGTGGAGCATGGGCATATTCATGTGTACGGCAGTTCCCGGTAGAGGAGGAGACGAGGCGATTCCCGTTGAATGACACCGCCGTGGCATGCGATTTCATCTGCATGACACGAAGGCTTAGCGGGAATTTAACGAGCGGGTGTCACCACCGTTTTTCGCGAATCGGCGTGTTGTTGCGGCGCAACGCGCGCAATGCGTGGACGCGCCATGCAGTGCCGGTGCATCGATGCGCGTGTGCCGCATTGACCTGCGATGACGTGCGCGGACACATGCCGCGAGCGGGTGCGATGTGGTTTAATCGCCGCCGAAGTGGGGGTACCGCAGCGCGCTGCGGTTGAGATAGTCCCTTCGAACCTGATCCGGTTGATACCGGCGTAGGGAAGCTTCGTTAGATGCGATGGTCCGTGCGCTGCACGGGCACCTTGTGTTGAGCGCCGCCGCTTCGTCCGCACTGCGAATCCTTCGCAGAGCCAGCGCCGTTGGTGCTGGTTTTCCAGCACACAGGACGAACGCCATGAATGCCGCGCCCACCGTTTTGCAGCAACAAGCCCAGTCGCTGTCCGAGGCTGTGACCCAGCCGATGCCCGGGTCCCGCAAGATCTTCGTGCAAGGCTCGCGCGCCGATCTGCAGGTGCCGATGCGCGAGATCGCCTTGACCCGCACACCGACGCTGTTCGGTGGCGAAGACAACGCGCCGCTCAGCGTCTACGACACTTCCGGCCCGTACACCGATCCGCACGCCGCGATCGATCTTGCCGCCGGCCTGGCGCCGCTACGCGCGCGCTGGATCGCCGAACGCGGCGATACCGTGGCGCTGGATGACCTGAGTTCCAGCTTCGGGCGCGGCCGTGAGCACGATGCGCGCCTGGATGCGGTGCGCTTTCCTGCGCGGCACTTGCCGCGGGTGGCGCGCGAAGGCGCCAACGTCACCCAGATGCACTACGCGCGGCGCGGCATCATCACTCCGGAGATGGAGTTCGTGGCGATTCGCGAAAACCAGCGGCTGGAAGCGGTGACCGACGCAATCCTGCGCAAGCAGCATCCGGGCGAAGCCTTCGGTGCCGCGATCCAGCAACGCATCACACCGGAATTCGTGCGCGACGAAATCGCACGTGGTCGCGCGATCCTGCCCAACAACATCAATCACCCGGAAAGCGAGCCGATGATCATCGGTCGCAATTTCCTGACCAAGATCAACGCCAACATCGGCAACAGCGCGGTGTCTTCGGGTATTGCCGAAGAAGTGGAGAAACTGGTGTGGTCGATCCGCTGGGGCGGCGACACGGTGATGGACCTGTCCACCGGCAAGCACATCCATGAAACGCGCGAGTGGATCATCCGCAACTCGCCGGTGCCGATCGGCACGGTGCCGATCTATCAGGCGCTGGAAAAGGTCGACGGGCGCGCCGAAGAACTCACCTGGGAGATCTTTCGCGACACCTTGATCGAGCAGGCCGAACAAGGCGTGGATTACTTCACCATCCACGCCGGTGTGCTGTTGCGCTACGTGCCGCTCACGGCCAAGCGTGTCACCGGTATCGTCTCGCGCGGTGGGTCGATCCTGGCCAAGTGGTGCCTGGCCCATCACAAGGAAAATTTTCTTTACACCCACTTCGAAGACATCTGCCAGATCATGAAGGCCTATGACGTGGCGTTTTCGCTGGGCGATGGCTTACGCCCGGGCTGCATTGCCGATGCCAACGATGCGGCGCAGTTCGGCGAGCTGGAAACGCTGGGCGAGCTGACCAAACTGGCGTGGAAGCACGACGTGCAGACCATGATCGAAGGGCCTGGGCATGTGCCGATGCAGCTGATCAAGGAGAACATGGACAAGCAGCTGCGCGAATGCGGCGAAGCGCCGTTCTACACTCTGGGGCCACTGACCACCGACATCGCGCCCGGTTACGACCACATCACCAGCGCGATCGGCGCGGCGATGATCGGCTGGTTCGGCACCGCGATGCTCTGCTATGTCACGCCCAAGGAGCATCTAGGCCTGCCCAACCGCCAGGACGTGCGCGACGGCATCATGGCGTACAAGATCGCCGCGCATGCGGCCGACCTGGCCAAGGGGCATCCCGGTGCGCAGGTGCGCGACAACGCCTTGAGCAAGGCGCGGTTCGAATTCCGTTGGGACGACCAGTTCCATCTCGGGCTGGATCCGGAAAAGGCCAAGGAGTTTCACGACGAAACCCTGCCCAAGGATGCGCACAAGCTGGCGCACTTCTGTTCGATGTGCGGCCCGCACTTCTGTTCGATGAAGATCACCCAGGACGTGCGCGATTACGCGGCCGAGCATGGCATGGGCGAAGCGCATGCCTTGTCTGCTGGCATGGAAGAGAAGTCGGTGCAGTTTCTCGCGCAGGGCGCGCAGGTGTATCGCGCTTTGTGACACCTGTGTGCAGTGAGTTTCGGCGGCGTAATCTGAAGGCTGCTTAAGAAAAATTCAGCTTCGCATTAGACAGAACGCGTCGCGGTGCGCAAGTGCCGTGGCGTGCCCTGCCTGCAAACGGTTACAGCGCATCAACATTTCAGGGCATTTACCTGAATCGCAGATAAAAAAATCGCGCCAAAGGCGCGAAGGGGAACGTCGTAATTATTTGAATTCGTCGGCGAGAGAGAGAGAGCCTGACGTCGCCACCTGTCGTAGGAAGCAACGAGGCATAGCGTAAAATTTGCACCAATTGGATACATGACACAGTTGGTCGTGGTCCTTTGCTGAATTTGGCGTTTCGCGCAATGTGCGTGATGCGTTCTTTGTCGTCCTTGCATGCCGATGCGTTCTGTTGCCGATGAGTGTTTCTTCCGCTAATGCAATGTCATCGGGCCGGCTGCGTGTCGGTCAGTGCGTGGTCGATATCGCCTCGCGCGAAGTGCACGCTCCTGGTGCGAAGAGGCCGCCAAGGCTGGCGCCGAAATCCTTGGCGGTGTTGCTGACCCTGGCCCGGCAGCCAGGGCAGGTGGTGACGCGCGAGCAGTTGCTCGCCGAGGTCTGGCCCAACACCTTGCCGAGCAACGATGTGGTGACCCAGGCAGTCACCCAATTGCGCAAGGCACTCGCCAGTCACGGGGGCCAGCGCTCCGAGCATATCGAGACCATCGCCAAGACCGGCTATCGCCTGATGGCGCCGGTGGTGTGGGAAGCGCCCGAGGATGTTCCAAGGCATGCGGTTGCAAGCGCGCTTGCTGCAGTGCCGTCGAGCGGTCTGCAGACCGATGTCGATGCGTCCACTGCGGTCAATGACATGGCCTCGTCGCGGCAACCTGAGGCTATCAGCGAGCGCTACGCAGCACCGTCGGCCGTCGCGCGACACGCATCGCGCAAACGCCGCCGGATAGCGTTGGTGATCGCCGCGGTGGCCGTGCTGGTGCTGCTCGGACTGGTTGCGCACACGCTGTGGCTGCGAGCGCCAGTGGAGGGCGCCACGGCGGCGTCTGCAGTGCTGGGCAGCCCAAAGCGCCCGTACCAGATCATCACAGCAGGTGGCGGTTTCGATCTCACACCAAGCTTGTCGCCGGATGGGGCGATGGTGGCATACGCCTCGCTGACCGGCGACCGCGCCGGCACCTCGATCCTGGTCAAGACCACCAATAACGCCTATCCGCGGGTGTTGGACACGCCGGCGGCGGGCATCTCCGATCGACTGCCGGCCTGGTCGCCGGATGGTCGCGAAATCGCCTTCTCGCGGCAGGCGCCGGATGGCAGCTGTCGCATCATGATCGCCGCCGCAAACGGCCCGGCTGCCGCACGTGAAGTGGTGCGTTGCGATGGTGCCGACATGCTGAGTTTCAGCTGGTCGCCAGACGGCCGCGGCTTGTTGTTCGGCAGCATGACCGGCGCGCAGGGCGCACCGCGCATTCGCCGCCTGGATCTGGAAACCGGGCAGTGGCAGCCACTGGTCTACAGCGCGCAGC
The DNA here is from genome assembly GCF_024499015.1 of Xanthomonas hortorum pv. pelargonii. Lineage (NCBI taxonomy): Bacteria > Pseudomonadati > Pseudomonadota > Gammaproteobacteria > Lysobacterales > Lysobacteraceae > Xanthomonas > Xanthomonas hortorum. Next base: position 3,594,755 of record NZ_CP098604.1, read on the forward strand.
CGCAGGATTTCGATTACGCACCGCGTTATTCGCCGGACGGGCACTGGATCGTGTTCCTGCGTAATCCACAACTGGGCGATCTATGGCGCATCCCTGCAACCGGCGGCACCGCCGAGCGCCTCACTCACGACAACGCCGATATCCGCGGCTGGAGCTGGTTGCCGGATGGCAGCGGAGTGATTTTCGGGCGCCGTGTGGACAGCGAGGCGCGCTTGTATCGACTCGACCTGCGCGACCGCAGCCTGCACGACCTGGGCGTGGACGATGCCCAGGCGCCGGACGTGGCACACAACCATCTGGTGTTCGTGCAACGCAAACCGCAGTTCGGCGTCTACCAGGTCATTCGCGACCCGATGAATGGCGGTTACATCCGACGCCGCCTGTTCCCCTCCAGCGGTCGCGACGACCAGCCGATGATCGCGCCGGACGGGCGCCAGCTGATCTTTGCCTCCAATCGTTCCGGTGCGTATGGGCTGTGGTGGGGCGATGTCGGCAAGCCCGGTTCGATGCGTTTGATCGAAGGGCTGCGGCCGGATTCGCGTCAGGCCGCCGATTGGTCGGCCGATTCGCAGCACGTGCTGGTCATCGGTAGCGATGCGGACGGGCATGCGGCGTTGTTCGAGGTCACCCCGAGCAGCGGCAAGGTGGTGCGTCTGCCGGTGCCGCAACCGCGGCCGTTGCAGGCGATCCACCTTCCCGATCCCAACCAATTGCTGGTGCTCGCTGCGGCAGAAGACGGGCACACCTTCGCCACCCTATACGACAGACGCAGCAGTCCGTGGCGTGCGATCGCATCGCTGCAGGACGTCTCGCAGTTGCGCCTGGACCGCATCACCGGGCAGGTACTGCTGACGCGCCTGACCGGCGGCGGCTTATGGCAGATCGCGCCCACCTTGGCAGCCCAGACCTTGCAGTCGATCGATCCCCGACAGCCATCGCGCTGGCGCTATCGCAGTTGGGCACCGGGAGCGCACGGCCAACTGCATTACCTATCGTCCAACGACAGCTGTGCCACGCATGACAGCGACTTGCGCAGCGGGCACGGGCAGTGTCTGGATGTGAGCAAGTTCACCACCATCAACGGCTTCAGCGTGGACCAGCGCAGTGGCGCGATGTACGTGACGTTGGCAGAAGAAGACGGCAGCGCGATTGCCTTCATGCCATTGCCGCAACGTACGGCGGTGACCACCGGTCTCATCTCCAACGCATTGTTCTTGTTCAGGAAATTGGCTTCGTAAGTTTTTCGGAAAGGCTTCGTGTCAATTTCGGCACACCTTCGTCATAACTTCCTGACTCGCGCCAGATTCGGCAAAACACTACGCCCTCTTTCGTACAGGGGGCTGCCAGCATGCAACAGGTCATCACCGCAGATCGCGGGCTCGCACTTTCACTGGATGGTGCCAGCGAGTCGACATCGACGACCTGTCTGGCGGTCTCGCGTCTGGGCAGCATCCGCACCATGGCCACCACCTTTACGTTGTGGGTGCAGTTGCGTGGCCGCGCATGGGTGGAATCCAAGGAAGGGCGCTTCCGTCTGCGTGCCGGCGACTGGATCGCCTTCGACAAGGACTCCCATCCCACGGTACAAGCGGACCGCAACGCACTCTGTGTCGGTGTCAGCCTGGATAGTGAAAGCCTGCAATCGTTGTCCGAGTTGACCGATGCGACCTTGTATCCAGGTCGCAGCCAGCTCTCGCGTAGCGATCTGCGCATTGCATTGCGTCTATGGCGCAATGCGTCCGCACAAAACGGCAGTGCGCCGGCGCGTCCGTTGCTGCTGCACTTGGCGGCGATGCAGCGCGATTTCATCGAACAGGAGCAGCGCTGCCCGGGGCGCTCGCGTAGCCGTCGCCGTCAGGTGTTTGGCCGTATGCAGCGCGCACGCATGTATCTGGAAGGCAACAGCGACCGCGTGGTGCGGATCGCCGAACTCGCGCAGCTGACCAACTTCTCCAGTTGGTACGTCTCCAAGACGTTTCAGAGCCTGTACGAAGAGAGTCCGCAGGCCTTGTCGGCACGTCTGCGCCTGGAGCGTGCATCCGATTTGTTGCGCGACACCTCGATGATGATCGGCGAGGTTGCGGCGGCAAGCGGCTTCGACAATTGCTGCAGCTTCGCGCGTGCCTTTCGTGCGCGCTTCGGTGTCTCCGCATCGCGTCATCGCGACCAAACGACAAATCCGCCAGATTCGGCAAAGCCACGGAACGTGACGCGCAAAGCGACGATGTTCACGCAATCGTAATTTGCACGGGGGCGCTTAACGCGCCACTAACGAACCCTGGAGAGATTGATGAACCTTCGCACCTCCGCAGTGCGGCTGGGCCTGTTGCCCGCCGGTATTGCGATCGCGTTGACGCCGGCTTTTGCCGCCAATGCACAAGAGCAGTCCGCCCCGTCGACCACGACGTTGGACCGCATTGAAATCACCGGCTCGCGCATCCGCTCGGTCGACGTTGAAACCGCACAGCCGGTGTTCACCGTCACCCAGCAGGACATTCAGAAGTCGGGTCTGGTCAGCGTTGGTGACATCCTCCAGAACCTGTCGATTGCCGGCACCCAGACCTACAGCAAGGCTGCAGTGCTGACCTCCGACCCGGAGCAGGGCGGCCAATACGTCAACCTGTATAACCTTAACGAAAACCGCACTCTGGTGCTGGTAAACGGCAAGCGTTGGACCAGTAGCCTGAACGGCCTGACCGACATGTCCACCATCCCGAGCTCGTTGATCGAGCGCATCGAAGTGCTGAAGGACGGCGCCTCGGCGATCTACGGCTCCGACGCCGTGGCCGGTGTGGTCAACATCATCCTGCGCCAGAACTACGACGGTGCAGAAGCCTCGGCGTATTTTGGCCAGAACGGTCGTGGCGACGGTTCCAAGGAGCAGTACTCCTTCACCGCCGGCACCACCACCGACCGTGCGTCGCTGGTGTTTGGCGCCAACTACACCAATGAAGATCCGGTGTGGGCCAAGGATCGCGCGCTGACCCGTTACTCGGCCGGCCCGAACCACATCGAAGACAGCCTGAGCGCGACCGGCCCGTGGGGTCGTTTCACCTCCAATGGTGAAACCTACATCCTCAACCACACCGGTTCGTTCGACGGCCGTGGCGTGGGTGCGGATTCGCGCAACATCGCCAACTACCACAATGACATCACCACCGACGACTATTACAACTCCGTCGACCAGATGATGTTGCAGCAGTCCAGCCGCAACAAGTCGATCTTCACCACCGGCAGCTACAACATCACCGACAGCATCACCTTCAAGTCGACGGCGATGTACTCCGAGCGCGACTCGAACCGTCAGATCGCCGGCTACCCGCTGCAGGCCTCTTCGCAGCCGCAGTTCCCGGTGGCGATCAGCGGCAGCAGCTACTACAACCCGGTCGGCCAGGACATCACCAGCTGGTTCCGCCGCACGGTCGAACTGCCGCGCACCACCGAAAGCAACGTCAAGACCCTGCATTTCGATGCAGCGCTGGAAGGCGTGTTCGACGTCGGCAGCCACGGCTGGAACTGGGACGTCGGCTTCAACTACAACAAGTACGATGTGACGCAGGTTTCGCGCGGCAACATCAACCTGTTGGCGTTGCAGAAGGCGCTGGGTCCGTCGTTCCTCAATGCACAGGGTCAGGTGCAGTGCGGTACGGCTGCCAGCCCGCTGCCGCTGGGCACCAGCAACGCGCTGGGCCAGTGCACCCCGTTCAACATCCTGGGCGGCCCGTCGGCCTCCACACCGAACGCGCTGCAGTACATCAATGCACTGGGTCAGTCCACGCAGCAGAGCCTGAGCAAGCAGTGGACCGCCAACGTCACCGGTGGTCTGTTCGATCTGCCGGCCGGTGAGCTTGGCTTCGCCGCAGGCGTCGAGCACCGCGAAATCAGTGGCTACGACTACCCGGATCAGCTGTCCAGCGCCGGTTACACCACCGACCTGGCTGCGCAGGCCACCGAAGGTCGCTACCAGACCAACGAAGCCTATCTGGAGCTGTTGATCCCGGTGTTGAAGGATCTGCCGGGCGCCAAGGAACTGTCGTTCGACGTGGCCGCGCGTTACAGCAACTACAGTCGCTTCGGCGACACCACCAATAGCAAGTTCAGCTTCACCTGGAAGCCGATCGACGACCTGCTGGTACGTGGTACCTACGGCACCGGGTTCCGTGCGCCGACCCTGTCGGACACCTTCGGTGGCGGCTCGCAGACGTTCGATACCTTCACCGATCCGTGCGATGCGACCTTCGGTTCGCTGGGCAATGCGGGTGTCGCAGCGCGCTGCGCAGGCGAAGGCCTGCCGGCTGGTTTCCGTCAGACCGATACTGCAGGCAACCCGGTGACGCGTCGCGACGTGCAGGGCAATGCGCCGTTCAATTCGGGCGTGGGTAATGCCGAGCTTGAGCCGGAATACAGCATCACCCGCACCGTGGGTATGGTGTACAGCCCGCATTGGGTGCAGGGCCTGGACTTCTCGCTGGATTGGTACCGCATTTCGATCTCCAACATCATCACGTCGCTGACGGCCAATGATGTGTTGAACAACTGCTACCTCAACAGCCTGGCCAGCTACTGCGCCGACTACGGTCGCGACGCGGTCACCGGGCAGGTCACCACGCTGAGCCGCGGCAACGTCAACCTGGGCCGTCTGGAAACCGAAGGCTACAACTTCGGTGTGCGTTACCGCATGCCGGAAACCGCGTACGGCAAGTTCGCTGTCAACCTGGACACCAACTACCTGGCGACCTACAAGTCGCAGGCAGAAGCCGGTGCCGAGTGGGCAAATTCCGCCGGCTACTGGAACTTCCCGCGCGTGCGTGCCACCTTGGGTCTGGACTGGTCGCTGGGTGCGTTGTCGGCCAACTGGAACCTGCGTTACTACGGCGGTTTCCGTGATTACTGCTGGGATGCAGCGGCTGGCATCGAGTGCAACAACCCGAACTACCAGACCCCGAATCCGGGCTGGGGCGGCGGCACCGGTTCCAACAAGAAGGGCTCGATCTCCTACCAGGACGTCTCTGTCACCTGGCAGGCTCCGTGGGATGGTAGCGTGACCGTGGGTGCCCGCAACATCTGGAACAAGCAGCCGCCGGTGACCTACTCGATCACCAACAGCAGCACTGCGGCGATCGATCCGATGCTGGATTACGACCGCTTCCTGTTCGTGCAGTACAACCAGCGCTTCTGATCATCGAAGCGTCGTAAGGTGAAAAAAAGACGGGCCGAAAGGCCCGTTTTTTTTTGTCTGTCGTTTGTCGATTGCCTTGTCTTGACTGCAGGTAGCGTGAGGCCTGCGACGCAGGCAACTACGTGAGTCATGGAGTGCGTATGGATGTGTTTCGATGCGCGAGCAATGCGAGGCGAGCGACAGCTATATTCACTGTGTTTTGTAGCCAGTTATTCAAGAAAATAGCCTGGAAAAACAGCTGGAAGCAGCCAAAGAAAAAGGGCGCGACCATGTCGCGCCCTTCTTGTTATATCGGCTTGCTACATCAGCAGTAGCGCCTTGGTTTTAAGCCTCGGCGAGCCCCAACAACGTCTCGGCCTGCTCGCGCCACTTCGGCAGGCGCGTGATCACGCCCACCTTGGACAGATACTCTTCGTCCACGGCTTCGCCGCTGGCCAGGGCCGTGGCGACATGCACCGCGCCGGTCACCCAGAAGCTGCGCAGGCTGGAACGCTGCGGGTGGCGATGGAAGGCCACCGCTTCGATGATCGGCATCGGCAGGCCCCACAGGCCGAGCAGGTACGCACCGGCCTCAGTATGGCCCAGGCGCTCGTCGCCGCCTTCCAGTGGCGGTTCGCGCTCGTCGCGAACGCCGGGCAGCAACAGGCCGATATCGGCCAGCAGCGCGGCGGTGGAGCCGAGTTCTGCACTGGTCGGTGGCAACACTTTTGCAGCCAGGCGCGAAGAGAGCAGGGCGCGGCGTTGCATCGCATTGCGCTCGGCCGGGGTCAGGGTCTGCACCGAAAATACTTCGCTGGCCAGCACCAGATCGCGCAGCGTCGCCACGCCCAGACGGGTCACCGCCGTGCGCAGATCGGTGATGCTGCGGCCACCGGAGAAAAACGCCGAATTGCACAACTGCAGCACTTTTGCCGCAATCGCCGGGTCGCCGGCGATCAGCTTGGCGATATCGGCCGCATCGGCGCCTTCGTCTTCTTCCAGCGCGTGCATCAGGCTCAGATACAGATGCGGCGGCGACGGTAGCTTCTCGATCCGCCCGATCGCGGCGCGCAAGCGCGGATTGGTGAGCAGATCGCGCAGCTCTTCCAGGCTGGTGACCGCCTCAAGCAGGACCTCCGGCGCCAGCGGCATCGGCAGGAAGCGATGTGCCACCCCGATGATGCGGGCCGGCGGGGTGCGCTGACCATCCTGCGCATCGATCAACGCAATACGAATGGTGTCCGGGCGCAACGTACGGATTTGCCCCAGTAACGTGGCGGCAGTGAGATCCGGCAGCACCGGTGCAACGATGACGGCATCGAACGGCGATAACGCGGCAGCTTCGATCGCCGAATTTCCGTCGGCCACTTGCTGCGCCTGCCACTGATCGCCCAGATCAGAGACATAGTCGCTCAGGTCGGACGGAAGGCTGGCTTCGTCCCCAACAAACAGAATACGCAAGACACTTCCCCAAGAGTCACCGGCGACAGACACCGGCCATACGCTGTCGGCAATGTACCCAATCTGCCGACGGCGGTCACCGGGATCACGCGAAAAGCGTGATCCCGATCGCCCTGCATCTGCAGGACTGCATCACGCTCGATCGATCAGGCTGCGTCGGAATTGTAGCGTTCCACCGACTCCACCAGGATGCGTTTGGCCTCAGCCGCGCCGCCCCAGCCATCCAGCTTGACCCACTTGCCCTTCTCCAAGTCCTTGTAATGCTCGAAGAAGTGGCCGATGCGCTCCATCCAGTGGCTGGACACCTGGTTGATGTCCTCGATGTGCGCATAGCCGGAGAAGATCTTCTCGATCGGCACGGCCAGGATTTTTTCGTCGCTACCGGCTTCGTCACTCATGCGCAGCACGCCCACCGGACGGCAACGCACCACCGAGCCAGGCACCAGCGGCAGCGGCAGCACCACCAGCACATCGGCCGGGTCGCCATCGCCACACAAGGTGTTGGGCACGTAGCCGTAGTTGCAGGGGTAACGCATCGGGGTCGACAGGATGCGGTCGACGAAGATCGCGCCGCTGGCCTTGTCCACTTCGTACTTGACCGGCTCGGAATCCTTGGGGATCTCGATGACGACATTGATTTCGTCCGGCAGATTCTTGCCGGCGGTGACCAGTTCCAGTCCCATGCGCGTAGCTCCGAGGCTTCAGCAGTGTGTGGAGCGCGATTCTACGCGTTCGGCTGTTGCGGTGCAGCGACACTGAATGGGCAATGCGCCGACCCCGGCACGCGGCATAGTCCGCATTCATCATGAGCAGCTCCCCGATCGTTGCGGCCAAAGGCGCGGCGCACGCTGCAGGCTCATCCACTGCAAGGGAATTGCCATGTCCAAGCTCGCACGTTTGCTCGTTGTCCTGCTGCTTTCTGTGTTCGCCCAGGTTGCCGCCGCGGCAACACCGCCGCCGACCTTCGTCGACGCGGTGGACTGGCCCGCCAATGGCGAAGGCTGGGAGGCGTTCGTCGATCTGGAGCAGCGGCTGGAACGCGATTTCGACAATATTTGCGGCGACACCTTTTGCGGTGGCGAATTCAGCGACTACCAGCCGCTACGCTTCCGCTGCTCGGTGCATCGGGTGACCGGCGTGGTGCGCAGCTGCATCTGGACCTTCGGCGCCAGCGAGGTCAGCGTCGATCCCCGCAGCGGGTACCTGCGCTCCGATAGCCGGGTCTGGCGTTGCACGGCGCCGTTGAAGGCCGGGACCGGTCTGGACGAGATGTATCGCACCTTGGCGGTGACCAACCCGCTGTTCGAGCCGCTGCCGAATGGCGCGCCGCCGATCTATGACGGCCTGATCGGCTGCCTCTGAGCATGAGATAGATGGAGCTGCGCATCTCGCGCAGCTCCATCTGTCGCCGGCCCGGCCGCATGCCAATGGCAGCGGAGCGTGCTGCGATGACCGCATCAGCCGCGCTCTACTCCGTCATCCGTCGTCACCGGCCAAGATGCTGGAGGCCTGCTTGCTTGACGCCGGGTTGCACACGTTCAGAAGGCATGGAACGCATCAAAGCAGGGGTACCAGCAGCAAAGCCACGATGTTGATGATCTTGATCAACGGATTGATCGCCGGCCCTGCGGTGTCCTTGTACGGGTCGCCTACCGTGTCGCCGGTGATCGCGGCCTTGTGGGCTTCGCTGCCCTTGCCGCCAAAGTGGCCGTCTTCGATGTACTTCTTGGCGTTGTCCCAGGCACCGCCGCCGGTGGTCATCGAGATCGCCAGGAACAGGCCGGTGACGATCGTGCCGATCAACAGCCCGCCCAGCGCACGTGGCCCGAGCAGCAGGCCGATCACGATCGGCACAACGACCGGCAACAGCGAAGGCATGATCATTTCGCGGATCGCCGAGCGGGTCAGCATGTCGACTGCGCGGTCGTATTGGGGTTTGGCAGTGCCGGCCATGATTCCCGGGATCTCGCGGAACTGGCGGCGCACTTCTTCCACCACCGCGCCTGCCGCACGCCCCACCGCTTCCATTGCCATCGCCGCGAACAGATAGGGGATCAACCCGCCGATCAACAAGCCGATGATCACCGTGTGGTCGGACAGATCGAAGGCGAACACTTCGCCAGGATTGGCCGCCTGCAGGTTGTGGGTGTAGTCGGCAAACAGCACCAAGGCGGCCAGCGCCGCCGAGCCGATCGCATAGCCCTTGGTCACCGCTTTGGTGGTGTTGCCCACCGCATCCAGCGGGTCGGTGATGTTGCGCACTTCCGGTGGCAGCTCGGCCATTTCGGCGATGCCGCCAGCGTTGTCGGTGATCGGCCCGTACGCATCCAGCGCGACGATCATGCCGGCCATCGACAACATCGCCGTCGCGGCGGTCGCAATGCCGTACAGCCCGCCGAAATAAAACGCACCCCAGATCGCCGCACACACCGCAATCACCGGCAGCGCAGTGGATTTCATCGAGATGCCAAGCCCGGCGATGATGTTGGTGCCATGGCCGGTGGTGCTCGCCGCTGCCACGTGCTGCACAGGCTTGTATTGGGTGCCGGTGTAGTACTCGGTGATCCAGACGATCAGGCCGGTGAGCACCAGGCCGATCAATGCGCACACATACAACGACGTCGCGCCATGGATGTTGTCGCGCATCAGCGTCTGGGTGATTGGCCAGTAGGCGAGTGCGGCCAGCACGCCTGAGACGATCACGCCTTTGTAGAGCGCGCCCATGATCGAGCCACCGGCTTTGACCTTGACGAAGCCCGCACCCACGATCGAGGCGATGATCGACACGCCACCGAGTACCAGCGGATACAGCACCGCATGCGGCCCGGTGTCGGCCAGCGTCAGACTGCCCAGCAACATCGTGGCGATCACGGTGACGGCATAGGTTTCGAACAGATCCGCCGCCATGCCTGCGCAGTCGCCGACGTTGTCGCCAACGTTGTCCGCGATGACCGCCGGATTGCGCGGGTCGTCCTCGGGAATGCCGGCTTCGACCTTGCCGACCAGATCCGCACCCACGTCCGCACCTTTGGTGAAGATGCCGCCACCCAGGCGCGCGAAAATCGAGATCAGCGAAGACCCGAATGCCAGCCCCACCAGTGCGTGGAGGTTTTGCTCCAGCGGCAGGCCCATCGCCTGCAGCACCGCGTAATAACCGGCCACGCCGAGCAATCCCAAACCCACCACCAGCATGCCGGTGATGGCGCCGCCGCGGAAGGCCACATCCATCGCCTTGCCGATACCATGTCGCGCGGCCTCGGCGGTGCGCACATTGGCGCGCACCGACACGCTCATGCCGATATAGCCGGCCAGCCCCGACAGCACCGCGCCGATCGCAAAACCCACCGCGGTGTACCAGCTCAGAAACAGCCCGACCAACACGAACAGCACGCCGCCTGCGATCGAGATGGTGAGGTACTGTCGATTGAGATAAGCGCGCGCCCCTTCCTGGATCGCGGCAGCGATCTCCTGCATGCGTGCGTTACCACTCGGCTGCGCGATCACCCAGCGTGCCGACACAATTCCATAGACGATTGCCAGGACCGCACAACCCAGTGCAAGCAGTAATCCGTAATGTTCCAGCATGACCCCTCCCAAGAGAATGGATGTCGTCCGGTCGGGACGAATCAAGGGCGATGCACGCAGCGAGTGGACTGGCGAATACGGACTCGACGGCCACAATGACCGTAACGCGCGTCGCGATGTTCATGTGGCCGGATCGCGGCCGAGTATGCGCCGCACCTTGTGAGGCCGCCACCACCACGGCTTTGGCACGTTGTTCAGTCGCGGCGTGACAGCCTGCGGCCCAACGTGATCGACCCGATCCAGGAGTGTGTATGTCGAACTATGCCGCGTCGAAGTCTGCCGTGACGATTGCAGCCTTGTTGTTCACCAGCTACGCGCTTGCTGCTGAGCCAACGCCGGAGTTGAAACAACGCGCTGCCGGCACCGCGCAAGCGGTCGGTGCCGTGCACACCTTGCGCCAGATTCCCGAAGCCTGCGCTCGCCTAGAAGGCGTGTTCACCGGTAACGCTGCGCAGCCATACACCTTCTCGGTCGTGCGTAGCAGCCCGACCTGCCAGCCACGCGCGCGCTTCGTGGATTTCGCCAAGGCCACGCCCAGCGTCGCATCGGGTTGGATCTTCAACGACGTGGTCCGCGTCCCGAGCGCCGCCTGCCCGGCGCAGCAGGCCGTGGTGCGCATCTGGCGCAAGCCGGTGGAGGCAAAGCCGCAACTCGATGGTCAAGGCCAGTCACGCATCTATCTGGAAGACGCCAAGCAACAGGCCGCCGCTGGAAAGATGCCGCAGGTGCCGATGTTTGCCGCGCAGATGACGGTGGAAGGCAAGGCTTGTCAGTAAACGAGCCATTTCGTTTCGTTTCGAGATATTAAAAACAGCGCACCCCGGCAATGTTGGGATGCGCTGTTTTGTCTTTTAGTCGGCTTCGAAAGCCGACGATGTAGCGCTGAAGTGATTGCACAATCAAGCGAGTTCTTGCTGCCAGGCTCCATTGGCGGAATCAGCGAGTCCACCGATGCCTTTTGCTCTCGGCTTTCTGCAACAGGATGCTGAGAAGGCTAGGACGGGTTGCGCATGCGGTCCTCTCGATGGAAGCGATGGATTCTTCCGCTTGGCAACACCTGAAACTCAGCCCTCCCAAGCCGGCAATTTCTTCGCCACCGCCACATTCTTCAAGGTCACATACTTCGGCAACCCATCGCTGCCGTAGGCCAGCGGCGCTTCGCCCTTGATCAGTGGGGCGAAATAGCGGCGGGCACGCTCGGTGATGCCGAAGCCGTCCTTGCGCAGGAAGCTGGGCGGCATCTTCTTTTCGTGGTTGGCCACCTTGTGCAGCGGGGCGGGCACGATCTTCCAGCGGTACGGTGCGTCGCTGACGCGTTCGATCACCGGGATCACCGCGTTCATGCCCTTGAGCGCGTATTGCACCGCGGCCTTGCCGACGGCCTGCGCCTGTTCCCAGTCGGTCTTGGAGGCGAGGTGGCGTGCGGAGCGTTGCAGGTAATCGGGCAGGGTCCAGTGCACCTTGTAGCCGAGCTCCTGCTTGACCTGCGCTGCGAGATACGAGGCCACGCCGCCGAGTTGCGCATGCCCGAACGAGTCGGTTGCGCCACCTGCGTCGGCGACGAAGCGGCCATGTGCGTCCTGGATGCCTTCGCTGGCGACCACCACGCACCAGCCAACCTTCTCGACGACCTGTTTCACCTTGGCCAGGAACACCGCCTGGTCGTAGGCGCGCTCGGGTAGCAGGATGATCTGCGGTGCATCGTCCGGACCTTGACCGGCCAGGCCTGCCGCAGCGGCGAGCCAACCGGCGTGGCGGCCCATCGCTTCGTAGATGAAGACCTTGGTGGAGGTGTCGGCCATCGCGGCGACATCCAGCGCGGCCTCGCGCACCGAGACCGCGGTGTATTTGGCTGCCGAGCCGAAGCCGGGGCAGGTGTCGGTCACCGCCAGATCGTTGTCGATGGTCTTGGGCACACCGATGCAGTGCAGCGGGTAGCCGTAGGCCTTGGCCAGTTGCGAGACTTTCCAGGCGGTATCGGCCGAGTCGTTGCCGCCGTTGTAGAGGAACCAGCGCACGTCGTGCGCACGCAGCACATCCAGCAGGCGCTCGTACTTGGCGCTGTCTTCTTCCAGCGACTTGAGCTTGTAGCGGCACGAGCCGAATGCGCCGCCGGGGGTCTGCGCCAGCGCGGCGATCGCGGCGGCGGATTCTTTCGAGGTGTCGATCAGCTCCTCGCGCAATGCGCCCAGGATGCCGTTGCGTGCGGCCAGTACCTTGATCTTGCGTGCGCGTGCTTCGGTGATCACACCGGCGGCGGTGGCGTTGATGACGGCGGTGACGCCGCCGGATTGGGCATACAACAAGTTGCCAGTGGTCATAGGGGACGGGCTCCTCAATGGGGGCATGGCGCAGGGGACAGTGCCGGGACATTCCCCGGATGCGGTAAGCTGCACGACCATACGGTCAGCGCTGGCGAAGACCTGAGTCTAACGCCGCCAACCGCAACGCGTTTTTATTCGAAAGTGGAGTCCACTGATGCGATTGGTTCTGTTGGGACCGCCCGGTTCGGGCAAGGGCACCCAGGCGACACGGCTCAAAGACACCTTTGAGATCCCGCATATTTCCACCGGCGATCTGCTGCGCGCCGAAGTGGCCGCTGGTTCACCGCTTGGCCTGAAGGCCAAGGAAGTGATGGCGCGTGGCGATCTGGTGTCCGACGAAATTCTGCTCGGCATGCTGGAGGCGCGGCTCGGCCAGGCCGATGTCGCCAAGGGGTTCATCCTCGACGGCTATCCGCGCAATGTGGCGCAGGCCAATGCGCTGGACGAATTGCTCGGCAAGATCGGTCAGCCGTTGGATGCAGTGGTGCAGTTGGACGTCGCCAGCGAGTTGCTGGTCGAGCGCATCGCTGGTCGTGCCAAGGCCGAGGGCCGCGAAGACGACAACCCCGAGTCGGTACGCAAGCGCCTGCAGGTCTATACCGATTCCACCGCACCGGTGATCGGCTTCTACGAGCAGCGCGGCAAGCTGGCGCGCGTGGATGGCGTGGGTTCGCTGGACGAAGTGCTCGAGCGCATCAGCAAGGCACTGGGCCGCTGAGTCGGCTGGGGCCGGGCGCGACGCCTGGCCCACGCACCTGGTTCACAAGGCCGCGCGCCATCAGGCTGCGCGGCTTTTTCGCATGTGCGATGCCGCAAAAAGAAAAACCCCGGCCGTACAAGACGGCCGGGGCGGAATAACGCCAGTGATGGGCTTGCTCAGAGCCCCGACAGCATGAGCCCCCTGGGGATTCTGGCCACTTGGGGAGTAGGACCAAAAGGGTGCTGCGACTGGCGTTCAGCATAGTGAGATATGTGACGAGGTTCGTATATCGGGAAATTCCCGACAGTACGGTAGGAGTTTCCTGACAGCGCCTTTGGCGATGGATCGGAATGTCCCGTAACTCCGGCGATCGGCGACAATGTGCGGCATGACCAAACTCCACATCCTCGGCATCGCCGGGACCTTCATGGGCGGTGTCGCCGCCCTTGCGCGCGAGCTGGGCTGGCCGGTAGAGGGCAGCGACCAGGCCATCTATCCGCCAATGTCCACGCAGCTGGAAACGCTCGGCATCGCGCTGGCGCAGGGGTACGCGCCGTCCAATATTTCGGCCGAGACCACCGATGTGGTCATTGGCAATGCCTTGTCGCGCGGCAACCCCGCCGTGGAAGCGGTGCTGGACGCGGGGCGTCGCTACACCTCCGGTGCGCAGTGGCTGGCCGAGCAGGTGCTACCGGGTCGCGATACGCTGGCGGTTGCCGGCACCCATGGCAAGACGACCACCACCACCATTTTGAGCTTTTTGCTTGAGGCGGCCGGGCGTGCGCCGGGCTTTTTGATCGGCGGGGTGGCCGAAGACTTCGGCGTGTCGGCGCGGTTGGGGCAGGGCCGCGAATTCGTGGTGGAAGCCGACGAGTACGACACTGCGTTCTTCGACAAGCGCAGCAAGTTCGTGCACTACCGGCCACTGGTGGCGATCCTCAATAACCTGGAATATGACCATGCGGACATCTTTGCCGACGTGGCGGCGATCCAGCGCCAGTTTCATCATCTGGTACGCACGGTACCGGCGCGCGGGCGGCTGATCGTCAACGGCGAAGATGCGCGCCTGGCCGAAGTGCTGGCGATGGGCTGCTGGACGCCTGTGGAGCGCTTCGGTTTCGATGCGGCGCTGGAGTGGAGCGCACGCTTGATCGCCGCCGATGGCAGCGTGTTTGCAGTGTTGCATCGCGGTGTGGAGATCGGCCAGGTGCACTGGCCGCTGGTCGGTCGGCATAACGTGCTCAACGGGTTGGCGGCGCTGGCCGCCGTGCATGCAGTGGGCATTGATCCGGCAACGGTGATGCCGGCGCTAGCGCGCTTCCAAAGCGTCAAACGGCGACTGGAAGTGCTGGGACAGGCACGCGACATCACTGTGTACGACGATTTTGCGCATCACCCCACCGCGATTGCGACCACGCTGCAGGGCTTGCGTGCGAAGGTCGGGGCGGCACGTGTGCTGGTGGCGATGGAGCCGCGCAGCAATTCGATGCGGCTGGGCGCGCATGCGCAGGCGTTGGCGCCATCGTTACAAGATGCCGATGCGGTGGTGTTTCTGCATCGGCCCGAATTGGCTTGGGATGCGACGCCGATCGTTGCGCAGGTGCGCGGTGATGCACATGTGGCGCACGACGTGGATGCATTGCTGCACACGCTGGGCGAGATTGCGCAGCCCGGCGACCATGTGGTGTTTATGTCCAATGGCGGCTTCGACGGCGCGCCGCGTCGCTTTCTGGCGCAGCTGTCCTGATGAACGAAATGACCACCACTGCCGACAGCAGCGCACTGCCGCTGTTTCCGCTGCACAACGTGCTGTTGCCGGGCGCTGCGATGGGTTTGCGCGTGTTCGAGCGCCGCTATCTGGACCTGGTGCGCGAGTGCGGCCGCACCGGCACCAGTTTCGGGGTGTGTCTGATTCTGGATGGCGCAGAAGTCGGCGTACCGGCGACACCGGCGGCGTTCGGCACCGAAGTGCGTATCGAGGATTTCGACGTTGGTGCCGACTGTGTGCTGGTACTGCGCTTGCGCGGCACGCGGCGCTTCCATGTGCAGCGTTCGCGCATCCGCGATAACGGACTTGTCGTGGGCGAGGTGAGTTGGTGCGAGCCTGACAACGATGACGAGCTGCGCCCCGAACACAGCCTGTTGGCCACCGTGCTCGAGCGCATGCTCGAACAGGTGGATGGCGAATTCGCATCTGCCGGGCCTGGCCTGCTCGATCAAGCGGCCTGGGTAGGGTGGCGGTTGGCCGAGTTGCTGCCGCTGACCGAACAACAACGTCTGTCGTTGTTGCAACAGGACGATCCGCATCGGCGCCTGGATCAATTGCTGGCGTGGATGCCATAACGCGGTGATGCTGGAGCGCGGGTGACCCATCACCGCGCTTGCACCGCTGCAGCGGCACACTCGCCACGCTTGAGTGCGCTGACGATGGCATCCATGAACTGGATGCGCGCAACGGCGTCACTCGTTATCGATCCATGGAGTGTGCCTTGATCATCGATGTCAAACCGCGTGTATCCGATGTATTCGACCAGGTCTGGCGGACCCTGGCGGTGTTGTTCGTCTGGGACGTGTTGATCACGATCATCTACTACGTGCTGCCGTTCCGCGCGCCTGCGTTGCCGTTGACCATCTTCGGTTCGGCGTTGGCGTTGTTTCTGGGGTTTCGTGCCAATTCGACCTACCAACGCTGGTGGGAAGGGCGCGTGCTGTGGGGCCAGATGATCAATGCATCGCGCAACCTGGTACGTCTGAGCATCAGCGTGTTGTCTGCGCCGGAAGCCGCAGCGCTGGGGCGCACGATCGCATTGCGCCAGATCGCGTACGTGCATGCGCTGCGCTGTCAGCTACGTCGTTTGCCAGTGGATGCGGTGCTGGAATCGCGGCTGGATGCCGATGAAGTGGCTTCGGTAATCACGCGTACCAATGTCGCCAATGGCCTGCTCGATAACACCGGGCGCAGCGTCGAGCAGGCGCGTCGCGATGGCTGGATCGACAGCATCCAGCAGGCCAGTGTCGAGCGCATTCTGGTGGACATCGCCAACGCACAAGGCGGTATGGAACGGCTGAAAAATACGCCGCTGCCGTATCAATATCGCTTCTATCCGAACCTGTTTACTCGGCTGTTCTGCGTGTTGCTGCCGATCGGCCTGGTGGAGACGCTGCAATACGCCACACCGGTGGGTTCGACCGTTGCGGGCTTGATGTTCTTGGCAGTGCTCAAGATCGGCGACGAGTTGGTCGATCCCTTCGCCAACACCATCCACGATCTGCCGCTGGACAGCATGTGCCGCACGGTGGAAATCGATGCGTTGCAGGCGATTGGCGAGCAGGCGCTGGAGCCGATGCAGCCGGTGGATGGTGTGCTGTGGTGAGTGCATCGCGCCCTTGACCAATGTGGCTTGTGCGCATCCACGGCGCTGAAGCGCAAGCTCTCAGGTAATCGAACGGTGCGGATGCGACGGTTGTGGAGCGGCTGGTCTGCGGCTTGGCTGCAGGGCCCTTGCCCGCCCACCATCGCGGGATACGCCGCAAGTACGTCCATGTAGGCTCTTACGCGGCATCCATGCCGCGTAAGGTCCCGCGACGGTGGGCCGGCAACGACCAGTGGAGATGGTTGGTGTGCATGGTTTTAAGCAAAGCAGACTGCGAGTCGATTGCAGAGCGGCTGATCTGCGGTTTGGCTGCAGGGCCCTTGCCCACCCACCATCGCGGGACACGCCGCAAGTACGTCCGTGTAGGCTCTTACGCGGCATCCATGCCGCGTAAGGTCCCGCGACGGTGGGCGGGCAAGGACCAGTCGGGATGGTCGGTGCGCATGGTGCAAGCAATGCATGACGGCCGTTGTCCGGATAACGGCGCGTTCGGTCATCTTCCCAACACAGGCCGAGCAATGGACAAGCTTTTAAGAAAGCAGCCGACTAACTTTCTGGTGCGGTGTCCTTACCGATTGCGGGACCGTGTGGCGGCATGGATGCCGCCACCGAGCCTCCATGGACGGATTTACGGCGTGTCCCGCGAGCGGTGAGGGCACCGCGCACTCGACCAACTAGGCTGTTGACCTAAACATTCGACTGCGTCCAAGTGACGCGAACCCGTTGCCGCCATCGATACAGCGTTCAAGACGTTTTATTAGCAGCTCTTATCTACAGGACTGCGCGTTCGCCAGCCGACCGCCGCTGCTGATCCCGATCGATCAACGACGCTGTTGTGACGGATCCGATGCAGTCGAATCGGACCCTGTGGTTTCCGTCTGTGGTGCGGCGTTGTCTTTGTCCTCTCGCCGCACCGCATTTCCGGAAGTGCTGTCGATCAAGATCACTGGTACCTGCGAGCGCCGACGCTGTTCGACGCGATGCGGCAATGGGCCGAGTGCTTCACGCAATGCGCTCAGCGCCGGGTCCACGCCACGCAGCGGATACCACAGCCCGATCAGGCTGAAATGACGGCTGTAGCGCAGCGTCTGGGTGCTGCCCACCCACAGTGGTTGCGCGTCTGGTTGCAGGCGAGCCGCTGCCGGCCACAGGCGCAGCACATGCACATGGCCGGGCGCGGCGTGACGCACCATCAACAGCGCTTCGACCTGCGTATCCAGCGTGGCCGGCAGGATCGGCACCTCGTCCGGGCGGCCGCTGACATCGAGCAGATGCAGCGCTTGCTCCCAACCGGCCTGTGGTTGCACCCGCCAGCCGCGTGCTTCGAGTTGGCGCTGCAGGGGTGCGAGCGGGCCGGCCAGTTGCACGTCCAGCGGCCAGCGCTGGTCGTCGTCGAATTCGTTGCGGCGCGCCGGTAGCAGGCGCCACTGGCCGTCCCACCAGTCGCTGGCCGGCAACTCCATCAGCAGCGGCGGCGGCGGTTCGAACTTGGCCAGCTTGGTTTCCAGATTGCGCGGGGCAAACACGATCGCGCAGGTCAGGAACACGCCGTAGAACATCCACGACACCGGCTTGACCCAGAACGCGCGCGTGGCGCGGCGGCGATAGGCGATGCCCAGCACCAGCAGCCAGAAAATGCCGAACAACATGCCGCCGACCACGTCGCTCAGCCAGTGCGCGCCCAGGTACAACCGTGCGAATCCAATGAGCGAGACGATTGCGCCGCTGACCAGGTACGGCCACACCCGCCGCCGGCCGGGCAGCTCGCGCGCGATCAGCAATGCGAAGAAGCCGAAGCCAATCGTGGCCATGGTGACCGCCACCGACGGGAACCCGAATCCGCTGCTGGCCGCAGGCGGGCGCACCACCTGCACGGTGGCGCCCAGCAACTGGGTCAACGCCAGGCCAAAGGCCAGCGCGATCACCCAATGCGCCACCGCCATCCAGCGTCGGCGCCAGGCCAGGTAGCCCATCGCTGCGGCGATCGCCGGCAGCAGCACCTGCCAGTCGCCCAGCGAGGCCAGCGCCACCATCGGGTAGTCGGCCAGCGGGTTGCGCAGCGCCAGCATCAGATCGTGCACGGCCAGGTCCACGCGCAGCGGCTCGCCAAGCGCCAGTACCACCATCAACAGCACGAACCAGCCCCAGCCCAGCAACAGCAGCATCAACGCCATCATCGCCAGCGGCACCGACTCGCGACGGCGCGGGTCGAACACGCCCACCGACCAGTTGCCCAGCACCGGATGCCGATGCGACCACTCCAGCAGCCGCGCAAGCAGCGCATCCAGATGGCCGGCCGACCAGCGATACGAGTACAGCACCACCGCCCAGGCCAGCCCGATCACCGCGACCAATAGCGTAACCACCACGAACAAACGCCCGGCCACTGCCGCAACCGCATCGTAAGCGGTGCCCAGCACCCAGCCCGGCACCAGAAACAGCAGCGCCCACGAGATGCAGGCCAGGCCGCTGGCAAACAGATAGCGCTTGAACGGCATGTGCGACATGCCGGCGATGGCCGGGACGAACGGCCGCACCGCGCCCACGTAGCGGGCGATCAGGATGCTCTTGAAGGCATTGCGCCGGAACAACAGCTCGCCGCGTTCGAGCAATTGCGGGTAGCGGCGAAACGGCCAATAGGTGTGCAGCTGGTGACCCCAGCGATGGCCCACCCAAAAGCTCAGCGCATCGCCGACGAAGGCGCCCAACGTGGCGCAGACCACCGCATACGGCCCGTTGATCTGGCCGAGCCCGATCAGCACGCCGATGGCGAACAGCAACGGCAGCGCCGGCACGATGGCGCCGAGCACGATCACCGCATCGCAAAATGCGATGGCAAAGATCACCACGCCAGCCAAGGTGGGGTGGTGTCCGATCCACTCCAGCGTGGCGTCGATCCATGAGTTCATTGCCGAATTATAGGTGGGCATGGCGACGAGGGGACTTGCGCCGTCATCACATCGGCCTGCCTGCTTCACCTCAGGTTGCGAGCGGGCAACGTTGCACGCTTGTGTGACACGCAGGCAACGCGCGCTGTGTGGCGAGGCGGACGGCCCGCCTACAATGCAGGGATGAGTGACGATCCCGCCGGCCATCTGCCGCTGAAGTCCGATACCTTCGGGCGCATCCTGTTGATCCGCGAAGGCGATCGCGTGTTCGTGCGGCGCGACCTGAGCGTAGCGCCGTGGTTGTTGCGCGGCGTGGCCTGGTGGTTGGCACGACGCGAAGCCTTGGCCTTGCGTCAGCTGGATGGCTTGCCGCGGACGCCACGGCTGCTGCGCTGGGATGGACGCCAGCTGGATCGCAGCTATCTGGCCGGCGATGCGATGTACCAGCGCCCGCCGCGCGGCGATCTTGCTTACTTCCGCACCGCACGCAAGTTGCTGCAGCAGCTGCATCGCTGCGGAGTGGCGCACAACGACCTGGCCAAGGAAGCCAACTGGCTGGTGCAGGACGACGGCAGCCCGGCGGTGATCGATTTCCAGCTCGCGGTGCGCGGCAATCCCCGTGCGCGCTGGATGCGTCTGCTTGCACGCGAGGATCTGCGCCATTTGCTCAAGCACAAGCGCATGTATTGCCCGGCCGCCATCACCCCGGTGGAACGCCGCGTGCTCAAGCGCACCTCCTGGGTCCGCGAGCTGTGGTTCGCCACTGGCAAACCGGTCTATCGCTTCGTGACCCGCCGCGTGTTGCATTGGGAAGACAACGAGGGGCAGGGGCCGAAGCCTTGAAGTGCTGGTAATCGGGAATCGGGAGTAGGGAATCGGTAGGGCGCATCGCGGCAGCTGATCGTGCGTCGGCTGCTGAACGTTCAAGGCGCTACCTGATTAGCCCCGACTCTCAGCCATGAAAATTGCTCGCTGCACGTAAAACCGGCTCTGGGCATGGTGTGGATTGCATCATGGCCGTGGCAAGTCGTGGCAGCATCTCGCGCAAGCGGAATCGACGATTAAAACGATAGGCCGCTTCTCCCAGGTAACGCCTTGCGTATTTGCCTTGCGCGATGGCGTGATACACGCCACTGATGGCGCGCTTGAGATTGCCCAGCACCACGTTGAGCCAACGTGCACCGGCCGTTTCGGTCGCGGCACGACCACCGCCAGTGTCCAGCGTGGTGTGCGCGTGGCCGGCGTCTTCTAGCCGGCGGAAGCAGGCCAGCCCATCGGTGTAGACCTCGCATTCGGGCGCCAAGCGACGGGCAATCCAGTCCTGCAGCGAGGTGTTATCGAAGCTGCGCACCGGCTCGATCACCACAAAGCGCGGCGCGGTGAAGGTGGCATCGGTCTGCACCGCAATCAGGAACGCTTGTTTGTTCTCCGATCCGCGTCCGGCCTTGCCACCGTTACGCTCGCCGCCGAGATAGGCATCGTCGATCTGCACGAAACCCGCCAGTTTCCGCATGGATTCGCGCTCGGCCATAACCTGCATGATCTTGTGTTTCATCCGCCAGGCCGTCTTGTAGTTGACGCCCAGATGCCGCATCAACTCCAGCGCGGCCATGTTGGTTTTGGTCGAGGTCAGCAGGTGCAACGCCAGCATCCAGGTGCGCAGCGGCAGCTTGGTGCCTTCGAACATCGTGCCTGCAATCAGGCTGGTCTGATGCCGGCACGCGCTGCATTGGTAGTAGATCGCAGCACCCCGCTTGAAACGCGAGCGCACGCGTCCGGCACAAACAGGGCAACGAAAGCCTTGCGGCCAGCGCCACTTGTAAAGCGCGCGATAGCACTTGGCTTCGGTGCCGTAGGACGCGAAGAACTCAGGCATCGACAATCCCGCTTGGAACTGCACGGCATTGATACTCATCACGCCACCTCGTTGGCTTCAGGTGACAGCAGCATCCACCCAGCGCGGCGCAGATCCTGCGACAGGCGGCTGATGGTCAGGGCTAATCAGGAGGCGCTAAGCTTTTGCGATTCCCCATTCTCGATTCCCGATTCCCATGACCTTAAACGGCAAAACCCTGTTCATCACCGGTGCCTCGCGCGGGATTGGCCTGGCGATTGCGTTGCGGGCGGCGCGCGATGGCGCCAATGTGGCGATTGCGGCCAAATCGGCAGTGGCCAACCCCAAGTTGCCTGGCACCATCCATAGCGCAGCCGCGGCGGTGACTGCGGCCGGTGGGCAGGCGCTGGCGCTCAAGTGCGATATTCGCGAAGAAGAACAGGTGCGTGCGGCGGTGGCCGCGACTGTCGAGGCGTTCGGCGGTATCGACATCCTGATAAATAACGCCAGCGCGATCTGGTTGCGCGGCACGTTGGACACGCCGATGAAGCGTTTCGATCTGATGCAGCAGGTCAATGCGCGCGGCAGTTTTCTGTGTGCACAAGCGTGCCTGCCGCATCTGTTGCAGGCGGCCAATCCGCACATCCTCACCCTGGCGCCGCCACCGTCCTTGAACCCGGCGTGGTGGGGCGCGCATACCGGTTACACCTTGGCCAAAATGGGCATGAGTCTGGTGACCCTGGGGCTGGCCGCCGAGTTCGGCCCGCAAGGCGTGGCGGTCAACGCGCTATGGCCACGCACCGTGATCGCCACCGATGCGATCAACATGATCGATGGCGTGGATGCCGCCGCGTGTCGCCGGCCGGAGATCATGGCCGACGCTGCGCATGCAGTGCTCACGCGCGAGGCGGCAGGATTTCATGGCCAGTTCCTGATCGACGACGAGGTGCTGGCCCAGGCCGGCATCACCGACCTGAGCGGCTATGCGGTCGACCCGTCGCGTGCGTTGCTGCCGGATCTGTTTCTCGACTGAGTGCGGCGAACATCGCAGCGCGCTTGGCTGGATACGGAGGGCCGCCGGGAATCGGCGTGCGGGGGACCGCGATTCTGAGGATCGGATGTGGCAGACCAGCGGTCGCGCTTTCGAGATGCAGCTGTCTTACGTCCGTCCTGAAGTGAGCACAAAAAGTTCACAGTAGGGTTTGTTATCGTGCGCGGCTGAAAACGTTTCCAACAGGGATGTACCGCGCGTGTCTCCGAAGTTCCGTGTGCTTGTCCTGGTGGCTTGCGTGTCCGTGCTGGCGACCGCCTGTGGCGGCAAGTCGCAGCAGCCTGCAACCGGTGCCGATACCAAGACGACT
This sequence comes from Xanthomonas hortorum pv. pelargonii, assembly GCF_024499015.1. Taxonomy (NCBI): domain Bacteria; kingdom Pseudomonadati; phylum Pseudomonadota; class Gammaproteobacteria; order Lysobacterales; family Lysobacteraceae; genus Xanthomonas; species Xanthomonas hortorum. Next base: position 3,617,440 of record NZ_CP098604.1, read on the forward strand.
GAAAAGCAGGTGGATTCCTTGCAGGGCGTCAACGCCAAGCTCGGCGCCTATATCGACTGCTTCAACCGCGTCAACGCGAAAGTGCACGCCGGCGCCAGGTACTACACCGGCTGGATGCAGGACCCGTTCGCCGGCCCGACCGGTCGCGAATCCGGCATGACCGGTCCATACGATATCGACCACGACGACATGAAGCAGTGCGATGCGCCGGTCAGTGCGGCCGCTGCGGCGAAACCATCGCTGTCTGCGTTGGACAAGGCGGCACGCGACTATCGCGCGGCATTGAAGGCGCTGCAGCCGATCAGTCACGCGGTGGCCGATTACTACACGCGGCAGGACTACGAAGACGACCAGTTCGCCAAGGGCAAACAGCTGCATCCGGAGTTGATGGATGCGCTGGCGACCTACGCCGATGCCAGCACAACCTTCAGCGCCGAACTGGACCTGCAAAACGACGCGGCGCAACGCGAAAAACTCAAGATGCTGGAGCGGGGCGAGGGCCGCACGCGCGAGTACTACCGGCTGGCGATGATGCTCGACGCCAAGAAGATCGCCGATGCGCTGGAAGAGGATCAGTTCGACGTGCCACGTGTCACCGCGCTGCTGGACGGCTTCAACCGTCTCTCCGATGAGGCGCATGCCAAGGTGGCCGATCAGGAGCCGGGCAAGCTGACCTGGAACAGCTTCGAAACCGCTGCAGAAACCTTCCGCAGACAAGCCAGGGCGCGGGTGAAACGCGTGGTCGAAAAAACGCCCTATAGCAAGCTGGAACAGGGCTGGTTGAATAGCCCCTCGCTGGCGCCCGAAGGCTCGTCGCGCAAGTTGCTCAACACTTACAACGCACTGGTGTCCGAAAGCAATCGTGAGTAAACACTGCTGTCCTTAGCCATCGTTCGTGTGCCGGGCGATCGGCTGCGCCAGATGTCATTCGGCCGCACGCTGCGGCGCCACCTTCTTCACCCCATCAATGGAACGCAAGATGACCCATGAACTTCGTTATGCGCCGCTCGCCGCGGCGATGGCTTTCGCTGCGCTGCTTGCCGGCTGCCAGAAAAACGCACCCGCCGCCGCGGTGGAAGGCGCCGACAAGATCAACGCCTACATCACCTGCTTCAACGGCGTCGAGCAGCCGATCCATGAGAGCTATCAGCAGTATATCGGCTGGATGCAGGACCCCGAGGCTGGTCCGACCGGCAAGGAAAGCGGTATCCATGCACCGGGCACGGTGCTCTCGCATCACGTGGACGAATGTGGCGCGCCGATGACTGCGGCATTGGCGCAAACGCCGGCCAACCCCGAGCTCGACCCGGTGGCCAAGACCTATCAAGAACGTTTCACCACGCTCAACGAACGTATCGGGGAAGCGGTGCGCTACTACGACCGCGAGGATTATCTGCGCGACGACGGCAAGGGCATGAAGGCACTGCACGCGCCGCTGATGCAGGCCTATCAGGCATTCTTCGAAGCCGGCGAAGCCATGAATACCGCGCTTGAACATAATGAAGACACGCGTCGCCAGGCGCAGATCGATGCGATCGAAAAGGAAGAAGGCCGCAGCGCCTCCTGGTATCACCTGAAGATCATCGGCGAAGGCAAGCAGCTGGTGCAGGTGCTCGACAACGACACGCCGGACCTTGCCGCAGCGCAGTCCCAGCTGGCGCGCTACCAAGGCATTCTGGAAGAGGCGCAGAAGGCCAAGATCGGGCAGGGCGATGCGATGTGGGGCCATATGGAACGTTCCGCCGACAAGCTTGCGCGCGAGTCGGGGCGGCTGGTCGAGCGTATCCGCACCAAGACACCATTGAACAAGAGCGAGCAGATGCTGCTGGAAAGCGGCTCGATGCCGCCGGGTGGCACACGCCAGGCAGTGCTGGCCAGCTACAACGATCTGATCGACATGAGCAACCGCATGTCGCATTGATGCTGTGCACGCGTCTCTCGCGTTGTGGAAGCGCATCGAACAGGTGATTGTGCAAGTTCCGAAGGCAGCGCTATTTCGAGTGGTAGCTGAATTCAGATGTAGTCAAAAGCTCAGTGATCGAGGGCGCGGTGCCCTCACCGCTCGCGGGACACGCCGTGAATCCGTCCATGGAGGCTCGGTGGCGGCATCCATGCCGCCACACGGTCCCGCAATCGGTGAGGACACCGCACCAGGGCGTTGGTCGGTAACTGCGTAAAAAGCTGGCCGTCTCGCGAGTTGCATTGGCCTGCTGATGCGGGTCGCAGAATTACATGTGAGCCAGCAAAGTAGAAGCACATCATGCATTGCTTGGACCACACACACCGACCATCTCGACGGGTCCTTGCCCGCTCACCGGCGCGGGACCTTACGCGGCATGGATGCCGCGTAAGAGCCTACACGGACGTACTTGCGGCGTGTCCCGCGCCGGTGAGCGGGCAAGGGCCCTGCAACCAAGCCGCAGATCAGCCGCTCTATACCTGATCGATCCGCACTTCCCAACCACTCCAAGACACTTTAGCCGTTGGAGAGTTCCGGCAGCGGCTCTGCACATTGCCGGCAATAACGCGCATCCGGCGCATGGCTTTCCAGCCCGCAACGCGGGCAATTGCGGACATCGCGCTTGCCGGCGTGGCCGCCTTCGCGCAGCGTGCTGGCCAGTTCGGCGGTGTAGATGCCGGTGGGCACCGCGATGATGCTGTAGCCGATCAGGATCAAGGCCGATGTCACGAAGCGGCCCAGCGTGGTCTGCGGCACCAGGTCGCCGAAGCCCACTGTGGCCATGGTCACGATGGCCCAGTACATGCTGGTCGGGATGCTGGTGAACCCGTGTTGCGGGCCTTCGATCACGTACATCGTGGCACCGGCGATCACGGTGATGGTGAGTACGCTGAACAGGAACACCAGCACCTTGCGCCGGCTGCGCCACAGCGCATCCACCAGTTGCCCGCTTTCTTCGATATAGCGGGTGAGCTTGAGGATGCGGAACAGGCGCAGGATGCGCAGCACGCGCACGACCAGCAGCGTCTGCGCACCAGGCACGAAGAACGACAGATAGCTGGGCAGGATCGACAATAAATCGATCACCCCCCAGATGCTGAGCGCGTAATGCAGCGGGCGCCGCACCACCGCCAGGCGCAATGCGTATTCGATGGTGAACAGCACCGTGAACGCCCATTCCAGCGGCACCAACCAGTGCGCCGAGTGCGAGTGGATGCGCGGCACGCTGTCGATCATGATCACCACCACGCTGGTGAGGATCGCCACCACCAGCATCAGATCGAAATTGCGCGAGGGGCGGGTGTCGTGCCGGTAGATGATGTCGAACCATTGCCGGCGCCAGCCGTGGTCGGTGGCAGGGGTGAGCTGAGGATCGGAGAAAGGGCGCATGCGCGCATTGTGCCGCAGGCCGGCGAATGCGCGAGAATGCGGGTTCTCCCTCCGCTTCTGCGACCCACCATCATGAGCACCGCTGCCGATTCGCCCCTGTCCCTCGCGCATTACTACCTGCCGGTCTACCGCCCGCGCCAGGTGGTGCTGGAGCGTGGACAGGGCAGTCGCGTGTGGGACGACCAGGGCCGCGAGTATGTGGATCTATCCGCCGGTATCGCGGTCAGCGGGCTGGGCCATAACGACCCGGACCTGATGTCTGCGCTGATCGAGCAGGCCGGCAAGCTGTGGCACACCAGCAACGTGTTCTTCAGCGCACCGCCGCTGAAGCTGGCCGAGGAACTGGTCACTGCTTCGCGTTTCGCGCAGAAGGTTTTTCTCTGCAACTCGGGCACCGAGGCCAACGAGGCGGCGATCAAGCTGGTGCGCAAGTGGGCAAGCAATCAGGGCCGCCCGGCCGACAAGCGCGTCATCGTGACCTTCCGCGGCAGCTTCCATGGGCGCACCCTGGCCTCGGTCACTGCGACCGCACAGCCCAAGTATCAGGAAGGCTACGAGCCGCTGCCCGGCGGCTTTCGCTATGTGGATTTCAACGATGTGGCGGCACTGGAAACGGCCATGGCGGCGGGCGATGTCGCTGCAGTGATGCTGGAGCCGATTCAGGGCGAGGGCGGAGTGATGCCGGCTGAGCCGGGCTTTCTGAGCCGCGTGCGCGCGCTGTGCGATCAGCACGATGCGCTGCTGGTGCTGGACGAGATCCAGTGCGGCATGGGCCGTACCGGCACGCTGTTTGCGCACTGGCAGGAGCAGGTGACCCCGGACATCGTGACGCTGGCCAAGGCGCTGGGTGGCGGCTTCCCGATCGGCGCGATGCTGGCCGGCCCCAAGGTGGCCGAGACCATGCAGTTCGGCGCGCATGGCACCACCTTCGGCGGCAATCCGTTGGCCGCAGCGGTGGCGCGCGTGGCGCTGCGCAAGCTGGCCTCGCCGCAGATCGCCGAGAACGTGGCGCGGCAGTCGGCCGCGCTGCGCGCCGGTCTGGACGCGCTCAACGACGAGTTTGGCGTGTTCGCACAGATCCGCGGGCGCGGCTTGATGCTGGGTGCAGTGCTGGCCCCGGCGTATGCCGGGCAGGCCGGGGCGATCCTGGATTTTGCAGCCAAGCATGGCCTGCTGCTGTTGCAGGCAGGGCCGGATGTGCTGCGCTTCGTGCCGGCACTCAATCTGACCGATGCCGAGTTGGCTGATGGGTTGGAACGTTTGCGCCTTGCGATTGCCGAGTACGTCGCGCAGCAGTGATGCAGAGCTGCGCTTTCTGCGCCATCGTGGCCGGCACCGCGCCGGCCACGATGGCGAAGGAAGATTCGCCGGCGATTCCCGATTCCCCAATCTCGAATCCCGGCTCTCCTACGCCACTCCATACCGCTTCAACACCCGCCGCAAGCCGCGCGCATCGCGCACCGTCTCCGCGTGCAGGCCGGCTGCACGCGCGCCACGCACGTTGACGAACAGGTCGTCGACAAACAAGGTGCGCGCTGCTGCAGTGGCGTCCAGCTGTGCAAGCGCGCGCTGATACACCTGCAGGTCGGGCTTGCGGCCGCCGAGTGCGCCGCTGCACAGCACGCGGCCCTGCAATAACGGAAACAGCGCACGCACGATCCGCTCGATTGCCTCCACCATCAACGGCCCATTGTTGGTGAGTACCGCCACGGCCGTCGTCGCCGATACCGCCAGCACCTGCGCCACCACCGAGGGGTCCGCGCGGCACGCCGCTACGCGTGCGTCGATCCAGGTGGCGCGATCGATCACGCCGCCCAGCCCCTCGCTCAACTGCGCCAGGTAGTCCTGCGTGTCGATCGCGCCGGCATCGTAGGCACGCTCCAGGCCTTGCTCGAACAACACCTGTTGCACCCGTTGCGGCGTGCAGGCAGCTGCTGCAGCAAGTGCAGCCACGCGGCGCGGCCGCGAGTAGCAGGCCAATACGCCATCGAAATCGAGCAGTAACAGAGAGGGTGCTGCAAGCGGCATGCGCGGATTCGTGATGCGGCTGCGCAGCGTTGTCGATCTGCGACGTCATGGCAAGCATGCGAGAGCTGGTATGACCGGATGCGCGCAGGTGGGTGGGGACATTACGTATTCAGATCGTTGAATTCGGCAGCAACCTACCCACCCGCGCTGCCCCTACCCTCCGCGCGCGGCTTGCGGCGGAACTGCGCTGGTTATGGTCGATGCATGCCGCATTTGCGGTGTCAGCCGGTCTGGGGGAGCGGCCCGGTCACTCAGCACGCCACACGCATCCAGGGGTCGATTGCATGCCTAAGCGCTTCAAAACCGATCAGCTGGCGGTCTCGGTCGCCGCCATTCTCACCACCGCCACGCGTCGCCACACGCTTGCCTCGATGACCTTGTTGCTGGCCGGCGTACACAGCCTGCCCGCATTGGCACAGGAAGCGCGCACGCTCGATGCGGTCAGCGTGGTGGGCACCGGTTCCACACGCACGACCGCGTCGATCTCGGTGGCCGACATCCAGGCCCAGGTGCCCGGCGTGGCGCCACAGCAGTTACTGGCGAGCCTGCCCGGGGTGAATGTGCAGACCACCGATCCGTTCGGGCTGTACGAGTTCGGCGACTCGATGACCATCCGCGGCTTCTCTGCCAACCAGATCGGCGTGACCCTGGACGGCATCCCGATCGAAACCTTCGACACCCGCGAAGGCGGGCCGATCACCCGCTACGTGTCCAGCGAGAACCTGCTCGACGTCACCGTGTCGGCAGGTTCCGGCGATGTCACCCAGCCCTCGTATCACGCACTCGGCGGTGCGATCCGCTACACCAGCCTGCCACCGAAGGGGGGCGATACCTGGAGCGGCAATCTCACCCAGACCATTGGCTCGGACGATCTAGTGCGTAGCTTCGTGCGCCTGGATACGCCGGATTGGTGGGAAGGCGGCCCCAGCGCGTACCTCTCCGCATCTCGCACGCAGGGCGGGGTGTGGGACATGGAACCGGCCACGCAAAAGAGCGATCACTTCGAAGCCAAGATCCGTCAGGCCTGGGATGCGGGCAGCCTGACGCTGGGCTGGATCTACAACAACCGCAAGGACTACGACGTGCAGTCGTACAACTCCGACGGCTCGGTGGCGTGGGATCTGCACGAACGCATCACCGGCAACCCGGAGGTAGATGCCGAGCACTACAGCGAATGGCAGAACGGCCGCCGCGATTCGCTGCTCAGCCTGCACGGCGATTTTCTGTTCAACGATGCGGTCGGCTTCACCTTCACCGGCTACTACGAAAACAAGCATGGTTACGGTGTCGGCGGCACGCCGCCAAGTACGGCTACCGGCTTATACAACGATGCCATCGTCGGCACGCCGGGGCGTACCGATATCGCCATCAACGACCCCCAGATCGTGGATGCCAACGGCAATGTCACTAGCGTCGGTGCGATGACCCGGCGCGAAGAAATCATGGGTGGCGATCGTTATGGTGTGACCACCGCAGTGTCGTGGGAGACCGAGCACAACAAGCTCGAAGTCGGCGCCTGGTACGAGAACTACGACTTCGATCAGGTGCGCCCGCTGTACAACCTGGACCCTGCCACCGGCGCCTTGCTCAAGGGCTCGCTGCCGATCGTCATCTACTACGACAACCACTTCTCCACCGAGGTGAAGCAGCTCTACATCAAGGACACGCTGCGTCTGCTCGATGACCGGCTCACGATGGAGTTCGGCGCCAAGGGCCTGGATGTCAAACGCGATTACAACGGCATCGCCAATCTGGACGATTTCAATGTCGGCGTGCGCCGCGATGTCACCATCAAGAACAGCGACTGGTTCCAGCCGCAGGTCGGCGCCAGCTTCCAGCTTGCCGAAGGCGTGCAACTGTTCGCCAACTACGCAGAAAACTTCAGCTCCGCCCCGCGGCTGGCGTTGACCTCCGGTGCGTTCAATCCGGATATCGCGCCGGAAGAATCCACCAATATCGACATCGGCATCCGCGCCGAATCCAGCCAGTGGAGCGGCTACATCGCCGCTTACAAGATCGATTACGAAAACCGCATCATCGCGCTGACCGACCCGGATCCGCTGGTGGTCGCGCCCACCGTCTACGCCAATGTCGGCGACGTACAGACCTATGGTGCGGAGGTGTCCGGCATGTGGAAGCCGGCGCCGGGCTGGCGGCTGGGCGCCTCGTTGACCTGGAACAAATCCGAATTCCAGGACAACTATTTCGGCCCGGTCAGCGGCAACCTGGTGCAGGTGGAAGGCAACGAAGTGCCGGATTCGCCCAAGGTGATGTTCAGCGTCAACGGCGGTTGGGAAGGCGAACATTTCTTCGTCAACCTCGATACCAAATACACCGGCAAGCGCTACGGCGACACGCTCAACACCGATCAGGTGGATGCCACCTTCATCGTCAACGGCAGCGTGGGTTATCAGGGCGAGGATGCGGGTTTTCTGGCCGGTGGGCGGCTGCAGTTGTCGGTCTACAACCTGTTCGACAAGGACGATGCGATCGGTGCGGTGTTCCCGAACGAAAGCTCCGGCTCGTACCAGTTGATCGCACCACGCCAGCTGTTCGCCAGCCTGGCCTACAAGTTCTGAGCCAGTGATGCGGCCGGCGTCGCTGCCGGCCGCGCCATTGTTTTTGTCGGTCGTACTCGATCCATGACATGCAAGGACTACGCGTTGATGCAAGGCAACCACTCTGGGGCGATGACGCGGCGGCAATTGCTGGCGCGCATCGGCATGACCGCTGGCGGCGCAATGATGTATCAGGCGATGAGCAGCCTGGGCATGGCAGCCGAATCAAATTTCAAAGGGCCGCTGCAACTGGATGGCGACCCGAAGGGCGCCTCGGTGCTGATTCTGGGTGCTGGGCTGGCCGGCATGGCGGCGGCCTTCGAACTGCGCAAGGCCGGGTATCGCGTGCAGTTGCTGGAATACAACGATCGCCCCGGCGGCCGTAACTGGACGCTGCGTGGCGGCGACCGTTACACCGAACTGGGCGGGGCGACGCAGCACTGCCAGTTCGACGAGGGGCTGTATCTCAATCCCGGGCCGTGGCGCATTCCGCATCACCACAAGGCGGTGCTGAGTTACTGCAAGCAATTCGGCGTGGCGCTGGAAGCGTTCAATCAGGTCAACTACAACGCGCTGCTGCATAGCGAAAAGGGCTTCGGCGGCAAACCGCAGCGCTTTCGCGCAATCGATGCCGATTACAAAGGCCACGTGTCCGAGCTGCTGGCCAAGTGCACGCAGCAGCAGGCCCTGGACAAGAGCGTGAGCCGCGAAGACCAGGAAGTGTTGCTGGAGTCCTTGCGGACCTGGGGCGCGCTGGATCACAAGTTCGGCTACGTCAAAGGCAAGGACAGCAGCGAGCGCCGCGGCTTTGCGCGTTATCCCGGCGGCGGTCTGTCCGGCAAGCCGGAATTCTCCGATCCTTTCAGCGTGCAGGATGTGTTGCGCTCGCGCCTGTGGACCACGCTGGCGGCCGGCAACAACTACGAAATGCAGACCACCATGTTTCAGCCGGTGGGCGGCATGGACCAGATCGGCAAGGCATTCGCGGGCCAGCTCGGCGATGCCATCACCTACAACGCCAAGGTCACCAAGATCGATCAGGATGGCAGCGGCGTGCGCGTGTCCTGGCAGGATGCCGCGCACGGTGGTGAAGAACGCATCGCCAGTGCCGATTGGTGCATCTGCACGATTCCGCTATCGGTGCTCAGCCGCATTCCGGTCACCGCCAGCGACGCAATGACCACCGCGATCGGCCAGGTGCCGTATGCGGCATCGGTGAAAGTGGGCCTGCAATTCAAGCGCCGCTTCTGGGAAGAGGACGAAGCCATTTACGGCGGCATCAGCTACACCGATCTGCCGATCACCTTGATCAGCTATCCCAGCACCAACTATCACAGCCCCGGCAAGGGCGTGCTCCTCGGTGCGTATGTGTGGGGATTGGACGCTTACCAGTTCACCTCGATGACCCCGGAGCAGCGCGTGCGCAAGGCGGTCGAATACGGCACGCAATTGCATCCGCAATATCCGCGCGAGTTCGAGAATGGTATTTCGGTCGGCTGGCACCGCGTGCCGTTCACCCATGGCTGTTTCGGCATGTGGAGCGAGCAGGCGCGTGCCGAACATTACACGCCGCTGTGCCAGATCGACGGGCGCCTGGCGCTGGCTGGTGAGCACGTGTCCTATATTCCGGCCTGGCAGGAAGGTGCGATTTTGTCTGCGCACGATGTCGTGGGCCGTCTGCATCGCAAAGTGCTGGCCGGAGGAGGGCGCGCATGAGTCTGTTGCCACGTTTGGCCGCTGCCACGTTCGTCGTTGCGATGGCTGCATTGCTGCTGCCACCGGGCGCATACGACGCCCAGGCGCAGAGTTCCGATGCCACGCAGCTGTTCCCGCAGCAGGGCTTTGCCAAGGCATCCGGCCAGGATGTCTATCAGGCGATCTGCCAGGGCTGCCACATGCCGGCCGGGCGCGGCGCACAAGGCGCGGGCGACTATCCCGCGCTTGCCGGCAATCCCAAGCTCGCCGCCGGCCCCTACGTCACCATGATGGTGCTCGACGGCCACGCCGGCATGCCCGGTTTCGGTGAGATGCTCAACGACCGCCAGGTGGCCGAAGTGGTGAGCTATGTGCGCACCCACTTCGGCAACGATCACACCGAGGTCGTCACCGCCGACGACGTCAAATTGCTGCGCCACTGATTCTTTGTCTCTCATGCAAGGAGTTGCCATGTTCCGTCCAGTGACTGCCGTTCTCACCGCCGCCATGCTGTGGTCCGCAGGCCTCACCGCCGCGCATGCTGCAGAGGTGATCCGCCACAAGATTCCCAATAGCGATTTCCCCATCGCTGCCGCGGTGGAAATTCCCGCCGGCAAGGCCACCGTCTACGTCAGTGGCAAGGTACCGGCCGTGGTGGACACCAGCGCGCCGAAAGACTCGGCTGCTGCGTATGGCGACACCAAGGCGCAGACGGTCAGCGTGTTGAATCAGATCAAGCAGCAACTCGCAGCGCTGGGCTTGGGCATGGGCGATGTGGTGAAGATGCAGGTGTTTCTGGTCGGCGATCCAGCGATGGGCGGCAAGATGGATTTCAACGGTTTCATGGAAGGCTACCGTCAGTTCTTCGGCACCAAGGAGCAGCCCAATCTGCCGGCGCGCTCTGCATTCCAGATCGCCGCGCTGGGCAATCCGCTGTATCGGGTGGAAATCGAAGTGGTCGCCGTTCGTCCTTGAATCCGCATTGCCATTTTGTTGGAGGTTGTCATGAAAACTGCTCTTTCGCGCCGCACGTTTCTACGTGACTCCGCGCTGTTTGCCGGCGCTGCAGGGGCAAGTGCGCTGCCGCTGTTGGCCAGCGCCGCCGAACGCTCCGCCGCCATCGTGCCTACACCGGCGAGCGCGTTGTCGCCGGTGATGATCGGCTCCAATGAATTCCCGGATGGTCCATCGGCGGCAGCGGTGAGAGCCATCGCACAGATCGCACCGCAAGGTGGGCGCTACCTGCGCGATGTGCAGATGGAACTGATGAATACCCTGGCCGCCGAGCTCAAGCTGCCGGTCAATCACCTGATGGCCTACGCCGGTTCCACCGAGCCGCTGGACTACACGATGCTGGCGTTCACCTCGCCCAGCGCAGCGCTCGTCACCGCAGATCCCACCTACGAATCCGGTTGGCGCGCCGCCACCCGCAATGGCGCCAAACTGATCAAGGTGCCGTTGCGCAAGGACTTCTCGCACGACGTGCAGGCGATGTGCGCCGCCGACGCCAGCCCGGGCGTGATCTACATCTGCAACCCCAACAACCCCACCGGCTCGGTGACTGCGCGCAAGGATCTGGATTACGCACTGGCGCACAAGCCCAAGGGCAGCGTGCTGGTGGTGGACGAGGCCTACATCCACTTTGCGAACAGCACCAGCAGCGTGGTCGACATGGTCGCTGCAGGCGAGGACGTGGTGGTCTTGCGCACCTTCTCCAAACTTTACGGCATGGCCGGCATTCGCCTGGGCTATGCAGCTGCACGCCCGGACCTGCTGGCCAAGCTGATGTTCTACAGCGTCAACAGCCTGCCGGTGACCGCCGCTGCTGCAGGCCTGGCCAGCCTGCGGGATCCGGCATTGGTGCCGCAGCGCCGCGCACGCACGGCGGCCACGCGCAAGGATGTGATGGAGTTTCTCGCCAAGCAGGGCTACGCCTGCAGCGCATCGGAGAGCAACTGCTTCATGGTCGATGTGAAGCGCCCGGCTGCCGGCTTCAAGGACGACATGGCCACCCATGGCGTGTTCATCGGCCGCAGCTGGCCGGTGTGGCCGACCTGGTCGCGGATCACGGTTGGCACCGAAGTGGAGATGGCACGCTTCAAGCAGGCGTTCGTGCAGGTGATGGCCGGCAAGCGCGGCCCATTGCCGCTGACGGAAGCCAGCGCCGATGTGCAGGATCCGATGGATGCTTTTTTCCGATACGCATGAGGCGTTACTCTGGTCACACCGGCGCATGCGAACGCGTTGGGGTGACCAGGCGCGCTGGGTGTCGCGCATCTTTTATCGCAGGAGTGTTCCTTTGAAGCTGTTTTCGACGATTGCGGTGCTTGGACTGGTGCTGCTGGCACCTTCGGCATGGGCGCGTACTTGCGCGGTGACCATCACTGGCAACGATCAGATGAAGTTCGACCAGAGCGCGATCAAGCTGGCGCCCGACTGCACGCAGGTGGACCTCACCCTCAAGCACTCCGGCAAGATGGCCGCCACGGTGATGGGCCACAACTGGGTGTTGACCAAGGCTGCCGATTTTCAAGCCGTCGCCAATGCCGGCGTACGCTCCAGCATCGCCGACAGCTATCTACCCAAAGCCGACCCCCGCGTGATCGCGCATACCAAGGTCATCGGCGGCGGCGACAGCACCACGGTGAGCTTTGCGACCAGCAAGTTGAGCAAGGGCGGCGATTACACCTTTTTCTGCTCATTCCCGGGTCATTGGGCAATGATGAAAGGCACGCTGAGTTTTGGCTGATGGGGTCTGCGACATCGCCTGAAAGGCGATGTCGCAACGCATGCACATGCGCGTCAAGCGCAGGCTGTTATACGCGCGCTCGGATCAGTTCGGTGCCGCATCCGAGCCAGTATGCGGATCGGCCGCCCGCAATAATCCGCGTTGCAAGGCCTGCGCCAAGGCGCTTTCGCGACTACGCGCGTCGAGCTTGCGGTAGAGATTTTTCAAATGGAACTTGACGGTGTTTTCTGACAGGTGCAAACAGCGTGCGATCTGTTTGTTGGAATAACCACGCGCCAGTTGTGCCAGCACTTCCAGTTCGCGTTCGCTGAAAATATCGCCGGCCGGGTCTTCGTCGCCACTGAGGCGTTCGAGCAAGGCTTGAATGGTAAGCGCACGCGTGGTGCCGCCCACGGTATGCGGGTCGTGTTGACGCAGCGAGCGCAGCATCGCCTTGGCCGGCAGGCCGAGTTCGACGATCGCCTGCCAGCTTTGCGTCAGCGCCACATGATCCAGCGCGCTGTACAGATGCGGCAGCGCAGCGACCAGTTCGCCGCGCTGCTGCAGCACCAGGGCGATGCGCGCACGGGTGCGGGCGAGATGGCACAGGTTGTCGTTGGCCAGGCAGGCGTGTTCGATCTGGCCCAGGATGGTCAGCGCCGCGCTGCTGCGGCCGGCCAGGCGATGCCAGCGTGCCAGCGCAAAGCCCATCGCCGCGCGGTCGCGCCAACGGTGCGCCGAGCGCAGGGTATGCGCCAATCCGGATTCACCCCCGGTGCGCGCGATCAGGACATCGATGGCGGCATTGCCTGGATGCTCCAGCAACAGCATCAGGCGCCAGGCTGCGGCCAGTTCCGATAGCCGCATCAGCTTGCGCCCATGCGCGATCTGTTCGATGTGCTCGAGCAGCGCCAAGGCACTGCGCCCGCTGTGATCGCGCACGCGCTCCAATCCCAGTGCGGTGTCGTAAGCGGCCGCCAGCACGTCCATGCCGCCGTCGTGTTGCTCCAGCAATTCCAGCGCCGGATGCAGCAGATCGGCCGCATCGTCGTGATGCCCGCGTTCGTAATGCAGTTGCGCCAGCAGACAGTTGGCGGCTGCTTCCAGCACGCGATCCAGTTGCGGCGTGCGTGCGCACCCGCTCAGTGCCTGTTGGTAACAGGCCTCGGCGTCGCTGAGGCGACCGCGATAGAAGAAACTCTGGCCCAACGACAACAGCGCCTGGCTCGCGCCCAGTTCGCTGCCGCCACGCTGCATCGCATCGCGTGCGTTCAAGGCATAGCGTTCGCTTAGTACAAAGGCGCCTTGCGCAATGGCGGTGGTGGCACAGATGCACAGCAGCATGCCGCGTCCGAGATGGTCGTCTTCGTCCAGCGCGGAGGCTTGTGCGGCGATCTGGGTCAGGCCATGCGGATTGCCGCAGATCTCATCGAGGCGATCGCGCAGTGCCGCCACCACCACGGTGTAATCGCGCTGCAAGGGCTCACGCAGTGCAGCGGGAAAGTCGCGGAAACGTTCCAGCAACAACCGCGCGTGGCTGAATTCGCCAAGCTTCGCATGCAGATGCGCTTGAGTGAGATTCAGCGCCGGGGTGTCGCGGATGGTGCGGTGTTCGAAGTGACGCAGCAGCGCGCGCACTGCATGCGTGCCGTGGGTCAGCAGCAGTTGCCAGGTACCGGCACGCGCGATGTAGCTGGCCGCCAGGTCGCCGCAATCGCCGCGCGATGCGTGCCGCACCGCTTCGGCCAGATACTGATGATCGCCGAACCAGCGCGCGGCACGTTGATGCAGTTGCATGGCCTGGCCAGGATGCTCGCGGTCCAGCAGCTGCTGCAAAAAGTCGGCGAACAACGGGTGATAGCGAAACCACTCGCGCTCGCCATCCATGGGCACCAGCAGGCCGTGGAAATGTTCCAGCCGCGCCAGCAGCCGGCCGCTGTCGTCGCGCTGGCGCACCGCATCGGCCAGCGCGGCGTTGACGCGCTCCAGCACACTGGTGCGCAACAACAGATCGCGCGTGTCGGCATCCAGATCGTTGACCACCTGCTCGGCCAGGTACGCGGCGATCTGCGCGCTGCGCCCGGAGAAACGCGCGGCCACTTCCTGCTGACGTTGCGCGCCGCCTTCCAGCCACAGCCGCGCCAGATGCAGCGCCACCGGCCAGCCTTCGGTGTAACGCAGCAATTCTTCCACGACCGGCGCGGGTACCTGCGGCCCCAGCAATGCCTGCGCTTCGCGCTCGTCCAGCGCCAGTTGCGCGCTGCCCACGCGGCTGAGCAGCGCCTGCAGATCCAGGCGGGCCAATGGCAGCGCCGGTATGCGTCGGGTGGCCAGCAACAGGTGCAGACGTCCGCCGCTGTGTTCGACCAGGCGCAACACCAGCTCGTCGACGATGCCGCTGCCGAGCCGGTCGTAGTCGTCGAGAATCACGCTGATGCGCCGTGGCGCGGCGCGCAGCGCGCGGATCAGCACCGTCACCGCCTCGCGCGGGTCCTGATCGCGGTTATGCAGCACCGCTGCGCACAGTGCCTGATCCGCCCCTGCGCTCTGCAGCGCCAAGGCCAGATGGCCGAGGAAGCGCGCGGCGTCGGCGTCTTCTTCATCCAGTGACAGCCACGCCACAGCGGCGTGATCGCGCGCGCACAGCTGCGCATGCCACTGCGTCAGCAGGGTGGTCTTGCCAAACCCTGGCGGCGCCAGCAACAGCGTGAGCGGGCGGGCGTGTGCCTGATCCAGCGCAGCCAGCAACGCGCCACGCACCACCGCACCAGGGCGCGCCAGCGGCGGCTCCAGCTTGCTGGCAAGCAGCCAATCGGGAAGAACGGAATCGCGCGACGGTGACGGGCGCGGAGTAAGCAACGCAACAGGCTTGAGCATGAGGCGAGGGCGGCCGTGGCAAGCGTCGGCAGCGCGCCGACTCGACGCACTGCAGATCGTGATGAAACAGCGGCGACGCACCAGGCGTCACCGTGACCGGCGACGACGACACATCCGCTGCTTCGAGGGTCCCCACCCATGCCCGTCCGTGGACACCTTTCAGAAAGGTATGACAGCCACAAGACAAAAGCAAAGTTTGCGGTGGTCGCTGCGCAAATCACATCCAGCAGCGACCCGCATGAATGCGCCTCAGCGCGCCACTTCCGCAAATGCCTCGCGTGCCGCTGCAAGCGTGGCTTCGATCACCGCAGCGTCGTGCGCGCTGGACATGAAGCCGGCTTCGTACGCCGACGGCGCCAGATACACGCCCCGTTGCAGCATCGCGTGGAAGAAACGGTTGAAGGTGGTGATATCGCAGGCGGTGGCTTGCGCGTAGCTCTCCACGATCTCGTCGGTGAAGAACAGCCCGAACATGCCGCCGACCTGATTGGTGGTGACCGCGATGCCGGCCGTGTGGGCGGCATCTTCCAGGCCTTCGCACAACGCGCTGGTCTGCGCGCTCAGGCGCGCGTGGAAGCCCGGCTCCTGCACCAGCTCCAGCATCGCCAGGCCCGCCGCCATCGCCACCGGATTGCCCGACAAGGTGCCGGCCTGGTAGATCGGGCCGGAGGGTGCGATCTGCTCCATCAGGTCGCGCCGGCCGCCGTATGCGCCCACCGGCATGCCGCCGCCAATGATCTTGCCGAAGGTGCTCAGGTCCGGGGTCACCCCGTAATGCGCCTGCGCGCCACCGAGCGCCACGCGGAACCCGGTCATCACTTCGTCGAAGATCAGCAGCGCGCCGTGCCGCGTGCACAGCGTGCGCAGGTGCTGCAGGTAGCCGGCCTGCGGTGGAATGCAGTTGGCGTTGCCGACCACCGGTTCGATGATCACCGCCGCTACATCGGCGCCGATCTCGTCGAACAGCGCCGTGGCGCCTTCGAAATCGTTGAAGGTGAGGGTGGCGGTCAGCTCGCTCAGGCCGGGCGGCACGCCGGGCGAGGTCGGCACGCCCAGAGTGAGCATGCCGCTGCCGGCCTTGACCAGAAACGAGTCGCCATGGCCGTGGTAACAGCCTTCGAACTTGACGATGCGATTGCGCCCGGTGGCGCCGCGCGCCAGGCGCACCGCCGACAGCGTGGCTTCGGTGCCGGAATTGACCATGCGCACCATTTCGCAGGAGGGCACCAGCCGATTGATCGTCTCGGCCATGGTCACTTCGGCCGCACACGGCGCACCGAACGACAGCCCATCGCGGATCGCACGCTCCACCGCCTCGCGCACCGCCGGGTGATTGTGGCCGGCGATCATCGGCCCCCACGAGCCCACGTAGTCGATGTAGCGGTTGTCGTCCACGTCATACAGATACGGGCCATCGGCGCGCGCCACGAAAAACGGCTCGCCGCCAACCGACTTGAACGCCCGCACCGGTGAGTTAACGCCGCCGGGCAGCAGGGTCTGCGCCTGGGCGAACAGGGCGTGGGAGCGGGAGTGGTTCATGCGCGTAGATCCTTGAGTGATGCCGATGGGGCGGCGCTGCCCGACCACGGGCAGCGCACGCGCCATTGTCAGGCTTGCGCACCCTGTCCGCCTACCCACCGTGTGCCTGCCTACCCGTCGGAGCCGGCGGGTAGGGCAACGCGGCTGCCTATGATCGAACGGGACGGTATCGATGGTTTGGGGCATGAGCTGATGGCGGGTGGTCATTGGTGCTTCGATCCGGATGTTCAGTAAGTGTGATTCCGGTAGCCACTGGCGCCGTTCATTTTTGTCGCGTTGCCGACAGTTCCAGACTTGGGGAGAAAGCATGAACCGTAGTATCCAGAAGCGTGCCTTGGCGTTGGCGCTGGTCGTGGCGATGGGGAGCGTCCACGCGCAGTCCACCAGCGGCAGCATCGTCGGCAGCGTGGGGCAGAGCAGCGGCACCAGCGTGCTGGTGGAAAACAACAGCGGTTTTACCCGCGAAGTGCCGGTGGATGCGCGCGGCCGTTACACCGCCGGCAATCTGCCGCTGGGTACCTACAAGGTCACGGTCAAGCGCGATGGCGCAGTGGTGGAAACCCGCGAAAACGTCGCCATCACGGTTGGCGCCAACACCGACGTCTCGTTCACTGCCGCGTCGGGGAGCGGTATGCAGACCCTGGATAGCGTCACCGTTACCGCCGCAGGCCTGACCACCATAGACGTCAGCAGCGTGGACACGCGCACCGTGGTCACCGCCGAGCAGCTGCAGCAACTGCCGCTGGGCCGTACTGCCGAAGCCATCGCCTTGCTGGCGCCGGGCGTGGTGGTCAACAGCGGTGGCTTCGACAACGGCCCGCTCGGCGGTTCGCTGCCCAGCTTCGGCGGCTCGGCCGCCAGCGAAAACGCCTATTACCTCAATGGCTTCAACACCACCACCATCAGCAACAATCTTGGCGGTCTGACCCCGCCGTACGGCGCCATCGACCAGCAGGAAATCTTTACCGGCGGCTACGGCGCGCAATACGGCCGCGCCAACGGCGGCGTGATCAACCAGATCGGCAAGCGCGGTACTAACGAGTGGAAGTTCGGCACCGCAGTGATCTGGGAGCCGAACGGCCTGCGCGCCAATCAGCGCGACATCTACTGGCGCCCGGATGCGCAGGCCAGCACCGTCAACAACGCCGCCTATCGCTATGCGCGCGCAGCCAACGGCCTGTACCAGCCGGCCAGCGAGGCCGAAGCCAACCAGACCACCTACAGCGCCTATGTCGGCGGGCCGATCATCCAGGACAAGCTGTTCTTCTTCCTGGCGGCCGAGCAGGTGGATTCGGACGGCGTGCGCGTCGGCACCAATCGCGACACCGACAACGGCCGTACCGGTGGCCTCACCGATTACGACTACAAGCAAAAGCGCTGGTACGCCAAGGTGGATTGGAACATCACCGACAATCATCTGATCGAGGTGACCGGCGCCAGCGACGAGGCCGAAACCAACGGCTCCATCTACCGCTACAACTATGTCGATCGTACGCGCGGCAGCTATTTCACCGACGAATCCACCTGGAAAACCGGCCCGACCCTGTTCACCGGCAAGTACACCGGCTATCTCAACGACAATCTCACCGTAACCGCGTTGTACGGCAAGATGAGCACGCCCGACGAGCTGACACCCTTCAATTACAACGCGGCCGGTGGCCCGGTCATCAACAGCGCCGCATTGCAGAATCCTGCCTATACCGGCGGCACACCGCGCATCGGCAGTCAGCTGGTCACCTCGGTCAGCTCCCCGGATCGCGAGTACAAGAAAGACAATCAGCGCCTGAATCTGGAATGGCGCATCGGCCACCACACGCTCAACTTCGGTATCGATAACCAGAAGTCCGAAGGCATCGATGTCGGCTCGGTGCTTTCCGGCCCCGGCTTTGCGTGGACCTATGGTCAGACTAACGATCCCAATGGCCTCCTGACGGGTGGACTGGTCAGCCAGTCTGCCAACGAAGCTGGCGGCATCGGCGCGCCGAGCCCGGGCCTGGTTGATCCGGTCAACGGATCGAGCGGCTATTACGCGGTGCGCAACATCAACACCAGCTTGTATTCGTACGAGGCCAAGCAACGCGCCTACTACATCGAAGACAAGTGGCAGGTCACCGATAATTTGCTGTTGAGCATCGGCCTGCGCAAGGACGAATTCACCAACTACACCCCGTCTGGCGATCCTTATATCGAAGTGGACAATGCCTGGGCGCCACGGTTGGGCTTCAGCTGGGACGTCAACGGCGATTCGAGCCTGAAGGTGTTCGGCAACATCGGCCGTTACTACCTGGGCCTGCCGCTGTCGGCAGTGAGCCTGTTCACCCCGGCCACCACCACCGATACCTATTTCACCTACAGCGGCATCAATGCTGATGGCACGCCGATCGTGGCGCAGCAGCTGGGTTCGGCAGTGTCGGCCAACTCGCGCTTCGGTCGCATCGCCGATGTACGTACTGCGGTGGTCAAGGACATCGAAGGCGAGAACCAGGACGAGATCATCCTTGGCTTCACCAAGCAGCTGGACACCGGCTGGGTGTTGGGCGTGCGTGGTACGCATCGCCGCCTCAATGCGGGTATCGACGATCAGAACTACGACGTCTCCAACACTGCGTTGATCGCTGCCGCCGCCGCGCAAGGCGTGACCATCGACTTCTCGCAGGTTGCCGGTGCATCGCTGATCAATCCCGGCCAGACCAACACCTGGGGCGTGATCGGCACCGATGGCCAGTTTCATGAAGTGGCGGTGAGCCGCGAGGCTGCGGGCTTCCCGAAGTTCAAGCGCAATTACTCTGCGGTCGAATTCAATCTGGAGCGCCCGTTCGACGGCCAGTGGTACGCCAAGGTCAACTACGTCTGGTCGCATAGCTACGGCACCACCGAAGGTCAGGTGCGTTCGGATCTGTGGCGTACCGGCGGTGCGCTAGGCAGCTATCAGGGCCAGGCGTCGGTCTCTACGACGCAGAGCTGGGATCATGCGGCGCTGATGGAACACTTCAACGGCGATCAATCCAACGATCACCGCCATCAGCTCAAGTTGTTCGGCTTCTACCAGTTCAATCCGCAATGGGGCGCGTCGGCCAACTTCAGCCTGATTTCGGGCGCGCCGCATAACTGCCTGGGCAACTACTACGGCGACAACTACCCCGGCACGGATCCGGCCGGCTACGGTGGCAGCGCGATCACCGGCGGGCCGTACCACTACTGCTACAACCCGGAAACCGGCACCGGCGTGGCATCGCCTCCGGGTTCGCAGGGGCGTCTTGGCTGGATCGCGCAGCTCGACATGGGGGTGACCTACAAGCCGGCATTCGCCGCCGGCAAGCTGGCACTACGCTTCGACGTGTTCAACATCACCAACGAGCAGACCGCGACCAACATCTACCCGTTCTCGCAGCTGCCCGACAACACCACCAACCCGCTATGGGATCAGGTCGTCGCCTATCAGGCACCGCGCTCGGGCCGGGTGACGCTGAGCTACGACTTCTAATCGCGTTGGGCGATGGAGTCAAAACCGGCAGCGACGCGTGATGGCACGCGTCGCTGTTTTTTTGGGTGATGGGGCTCTAACCAGCTTCAATCGTCTGAATAAGGCGCGCGACCCGCGCGACTTTTTACCGGGTCACGGCCAACGCTCTGATGCGGCGAGGGCAGCGCGCCCCCGGCCCACTGAGCTTTTGCCTGCATCTATCCGACGCGACGACTCGATCATTCGGTTGTATTGATTGGGTTGGACGATGCGGATAGATCAGGTGTAGAGCGGTTGATCTGCGGTTTGGCTGCAGGGCCCTTGCCCGCCTACCATCGCGGGACACGCCGCAAGTACGTCCGTGTAGGCTCTTACGCGGCATCCATGCCGCGTAAGGTCCCGCGATGGTAGGCGGGCAAGGACCCGTCGAGATGGTCGGTGTGCATGTTTTCAAGCAACCAGCAAACTGTCTGGTGCGGTTTCCTCGCCGATTACGGGACCGTTGGCTGCAAAGATGCCGCCATTGAGCCCCCAGGGACGGGGTCACGGCGTGTCCCCCGAGGGGCGAGAGCAGCGCGCACTTGAGTTCTTTGCGTTTGCTGCAGGGTCCTTACCCGCCCACCATCGCGGGACACGCTGCAAGTACGTCCTTGTAAGCTCTTACGCGGCATCCATGCCGCGTAAGGTCCCGCGACGGTGGGCGGGCAAGGACCAGTCGAGTTGGTCGGTTTGCATGGCTTTTAACAAAGCAGCCAGGAAACTCTCTGGTGCGGTGTCCTCGCCGATTGCGGGACCGGGACCGTGTGGCGGCATGGATGCCGCCACCGAGCCTCCAGGGACGGATTCACGGCGTGTCCCGCGAGCGGTGAGGGCACCGCGCCCTCGACCAACCAAGCTTTTGACCTGAGCTTGCGACTGCATCAAACATTGCTACGACTCGAAATCTTGATGGTCTTGCGTCTTGGACAGCACGTGTCGCCGGCAGCTCTGTCGTCTGCCAGCAGCGCTACTGCGCAAACCCGGCCCGATATGCCTGCACTGCTGCGACTGGATCCGGCGCGGCGTATACGCCACTGACCACCGCAATCAACGCGGCACCTGCTGCTACCAACTCCGGCACCTGCGCAGCCGCGATGCCGCCGATCGCCACGCGTGGCACTCCCAGCGCAGCGGCCTGCTGCAACAGCGCAGGCGAGGCGCGACGTGTCGTCACCTTGGTCGTGGTCGGGAAGAACGCACCGAAGGCCACATAGCTCGCACCGGCCGCCACCGCCGCCTGCGCACGCGCGATCTCGTCGTAGCACGACACCCCGATGATGGCCTGCGCGCCCAACAGCGCGCGTGCCGCAGCCACCTCGCCATCGTCTTCGCCCAGATGTACGCCCTGCGCGCCCACCTGCAACGCCAACC
The DNA here is from genome assembly GCF_024499015.1 of Xanthomonas hortorum pv. pelargonii. Lineage (NCBI taxonomy): Bacteria > Pseudomonadati > Pseudomonadota > Gammaproteobacteria > Lysobacterales > Lysobacteraceae > Xanthomonas > Xanthomonas hortorum. The sequence continues at coordinate 3,639,087 of NZ_CP098604.1, forward strand.
GCGCATCGTCGTTGATGATCAACGGCACCCCGTGCGCAGCGCAGGCCTCGCGTAGCGCGCTGGCCTGTTCCAATCGCAGCGCCGTGGTGGCCTGCTTGTTGCGGTACTGCAGCCAGGTGACGGCAGGCAGCAGCGGCCGCGTGCGCGCGAGCAGGCGCGCAGTGTCGGGCTCGTCTGGAGTGATCAGGTAGACGCCGCGGGCGTTGTGCAGGTCGGGCATGGCAGCGCTTCCGGAAGCGGTGGGTGGGATGGGACAATGCAGTCCCACCGTTGCGTGACCGCGATTATCCGATGAGCGAGACATCCACGACCACCTACCGCACATGGATGTGCGTCGTCTGCGGGTTTCTCTACCACGAGGCCGACGGCATCCCCGAAGAAGGCATTGCCCCGGGCACCAGTTGGCAAGACGTCCCGGAGACCTGGACCTGCCCCGATTGCGGCGTGACCAAGGACGACTTCGAGATGATCGAGATCGGCTGAGGCGCTTGCAGCGCAGTTGAGTGACTGCGTTTTTGTCGCCAAAACCTCGCCTGCGCCCGCTCGCGCGACGCCGACGAACGCGCAGCTGGCAGTGATTTCAGTGCGCGTGCGCGCGCTGACCGTTCAGCTCGACCAGATGCTCATGCAGATTGCCCGCATCCTGCGCACCGGGATTGAGCACCAGATAGCGCGACAGATCGTGGCGGGCGCCGTTGCGGTGGCCCAGATGCAGATAGGCCATGCCGCGGTCGCGCAGCGCTTCTGGCTGATCCGGCACCAGCTTCAGGATGCGGTCGGCACTACGGGCGGCGCGGTCCCAGTGCTCGGCATCGGCGTACACACCGTGCAGATTGCGCAGGATACGGATCAGGATCGCGCGGTGCGGCGCCGGGTCGAGAATCTGCGCCAGGGCGCGGTCGTCGGGAACCTCGCCACCCAGATGCGGACGCGCACGCTCGCGCAACTCGTCCACACCCAACGGGCGGCCGCCGTTGAACGGGTCCATCACCAGCACGCCATCGTCCACCGGCAAACGCACCAGGAAATGCCCTGGAAACGACACCCCCGCCAGCGGAATGCCTAGCCGGCGCGCGACTTCGATCTGCACCATCGCCAGCGAGATCGGGTTGCCCAGGCGGCGCTCGAAGACCTGATTGAGGTAGCTGTTGCGCGGGTCGTAATACTCGTCGTGATTGCCCGAGTACCCCAGCTCGTCGAACAGATAGCGATTCACCGCGGCCATCTTCAGCGGCCACAAGTCGATCGCCTCTACTTCACGGCGCAGATGCTCCACGTGGCTCTGCACCAGCGTGTCGTACAGCTCGGCATCCAGCTGCGGATACTCGTCGCGCGCGATCAGCAGCGCGGTGGACATCAACGGCACCGCGTCGTCGTCCAGGCTGGCGAGCGCGGTCCAATGGGGAAGTGGGAGCATGTCGACCATGCTGCCAAGAGTGTCGGCAAGCGGCGCGTGGTTCAAGTCCGGTACTTCCTGACAGGAATGGCCTGTGGTGTGAGATTTACTTGAGCTTCGGGATGTCCGGGCTGAAGTTCAGCGTGGCGCCGTCCTGCAGATTGAGCTTGGCGGCTTGGCCGGCATTGAGCTCCAGCACGTAACGGGCGGGCTGCTTGCTGGGGTAGGGCGGGCAGGCATCGCCGGCCGAACACGGCGGCACGTCGCGTTGCTGCGACACCAGCCGGCGCTGGTTGTCGAAATACAGGATATCCAGCGCGATCTTGGTGTTCTTCATCCAGTACGCCAGCGGCTCCTGGCGGTCGTGGATGAACAGCATGCCGTGATCTTCGGCCATGGCATCGCGGAACATCAGGCCCTTTGCGCGATCGGCGTCGTTCTGCGCCAGTTCCACCTGGTAACGCGTGCCGGCCAGTTCCACCCACGCGCTACCGGCGCTGGCGCAGCCGCTCAGCAGGATCAGGCAGGCGAGGGCGAGAAAGCGAAAATGGCGCATGCGGCGTACCAACGGACGGGAATGGCGCACCATCTGCCAAGCGGCCGCGTGCGTCAAGCCGGCGTGGTGGGTTGGGCCGGTCATCGCGTGCAGTAGGTGGGCGGCCCGCAGTGGCTTCGCGCCGCAGGCCGGAAATGCGCGCGCGAACGCGCGCAGGTCACCGCTTAGAGCACGCGCGGCGGTTCGCCACCGACGATCACCACATCGGCCGGGCGACGCGCGAACAGGCCCACGCAGACCACGCCGGGAATCTGGTTCAAACTGCGCTCCAGCGCCACCGGGTCGGTGATCTGCAGGTTGTGCACGTCCAGCACCACATTGCCGTTGTCGGTGATCACGTTATCGCGCCACACCGGCTGGCCGCCGGTGAGCGCCAGGATCTGCCGGGCCACCAGACTGCGCGCCATCGGAATCACTTCCACCGGCAACGGGAAGGTGCCCAGCACCGGCACCTGCTTGCTCGGATCGATGATGCAGATGAAGCGCTCGCTGGCCTCGGCGATGATCTTCTCGCGCGTCAACGCCGCGCCGCCGCCCTTGATCAGGCAGCGGTTCGGGTCGCACTCGTCGGCGCCGTCCACATACAGCGACAGGTTGCCGGTGTGATTGAGATCCAGCACCTCGATACCGTGGCGCTTGAGCTGCGCGCTGCTCTGCTCGGAGCTGGACACCGCACCCTTGATGCGATGGCCGATGCGGCCCAAGGCGTCGATGAAGTAGGCCACCGTCGAGCCGGTGCCCACGCCGACGATCATGCCGTCTTCCACGTAATCGATCGCTTTTTCGGCAGCCAGGCGTTTTGCTTCGGACATGGGGTAAGAGCTCGGGATTGGGGAGGGAATCGGGATTGGGGAATCGCAAGAGCGGCTGGGCTGAGCCGGGATTTGCAAATCTCAAATCCCGAATCTCTACTCCCGGCTACTCCATCGCCAGCAACAATTTCCACTGCGCGGCAGTCACCGGCAGGATCGACAGGCGATTGCCGCGTGCGATCAGCGGGAAACCTTCGCCCAGTGCATCGGCCTGCTGCTTGATTTCGTCCAGCGCAATCGTGCGCTTGAGTTTGCGCTCGAAGGACACGTCCACCAGCATCCAGCGCGGATCTTCGCGGCTGGCCTTGGGGTCGTGGTAATCGGATTTGGGGTCGAACTGGGTGTCGTCCGGGTAGGCCGCGCTGGCGACCTTGGCGATGCCGACAATGCCCGGCACCTTGCAGTTGGAGTGGTAGAAGAACACCCCATCGCCCACATGCATGCCGTCGCGCATGAAATTGCGCGCCTGGTAATTGCGCACGCCGTTCCACGGCTCGGTGCCGACGCGCTCCAGATCATCGATGGAAAACGTGTCCGGCTCGGACTTCATCAACCAATAGCGCTTGCGGGCAGTCATACAGAGAGGGTGTCGTCTTTCAGGAAGGTGGCGCGTTCGGTGCAGACGGCATCCACCGCCACGTCCCAGGATTCGGCGGGCAAGGCGGGAACCTGTTGCGCAGCGAAGCCGACGCCGACTAGCCAGGGCGGCGGCGCCTGGCGATGCCGGAACGCGAAGCTGCGATCATACCAGCCGCCTCCCATGCCTAGCCGCCGGCACTGCGCGTCGAAGCCGGTCAGCGGCGTGATCACCAATGCCATTTCCTCGGGTGCAAGCAGCTGGGCGCGCTCCACGTCCGGCTCGGGGATGCCGTAGCGGTTGCTGACCAGGCCCTGGCCTGGCCTCCACGGCGCGAAGCGCAGCACGCGGCCGTCCAGCACCGGCAGGCAATAGCGCACGCCGGCCGGCAGGCTCAGTTGCCAGCGGTGCAATGCGATTTCGCCATCCATCGCCCAGTACCCGGCCACGGCACCGGTCTGCGGCGCGAACGGCAGTGCCAGCAGGCGTTCGGCCAGCGCATCGGCGGCCGCCAATCGCTGCGTCGCCGGCAGGCTGCGGCGCTGCGCACGCAACTGCTGGCGCAATGCATCTCGGTCGTCGGTCATGGGTGTCTCATGGCGGAAGGGATGACGCATTGTTTCAAACACGCAAAAAGAAACGACGCCCGAAGGCGCCGTTTCAGATTTGCATTCTCCGCCATGAACGATGCGGGCGAAACGACCTTGAACCCGGGGTTCAAGTGGGGACGTTGTGAGGCCATCGGGCTTCCCGCTACAAGGCGGACTTGCACTCCCGGCTTCGTCGCGCCCCCGTGGTCGTAATTAAGGGACAAGGCGAATGTTTTGCACGCTGTCGTTTACAGCAGAGAACGCAGGTGAAGTATAAACCTCTGCTGCGCGATGGCTAGCCCATTCGTCGGCCGGCGAGATTGAAAATTCATATTTGCGACGACAGTGCGAATTGCACTCAACGCGGTGTGTCGGCCACGCTGTCGAGACGACGATTCAAGTTGTCCAGCGTGTTCGCCAATTCACGCTCGTAGAGCGCTTGCTGTTCGCGCAGTTGCTGCAATTCGTGCGCCAGATTGAGCGCGGCCAGCACTGCAACGCGATCTACCGCCGCCATGCGATTGCTGCCACGGATCTCGCGCATGCGCAGATCCAGCAGGCGTGCCGCAGCAGTGAGACTCTCGCGTTCGTCTGCGGTAACGCCAACCGTGTATTCACGATCCAGAATACGCACGCTGACCGGCTCGTTGTTGCTCACGTGTGTTGCTCCAGTGACTTCAAGCGCACGATCATCGCTTCCACGCGCGAGCGCGCCTGTTCGTTCTTGGTAAGCAGCCGCGCGCGCTCGCCGATCAACTGTTCTTGCTGATGACGCAGGCTGCGGTTCTCGTCGGTCAACCGTTGGGTGCGCTCGACCAACGCCTCCACGCGGGCGGTAAGTGCGCTGAGTTGGGCGAGGGCGGCAGCGTTGTCCATACGCCCACGATAGGGGCGCGTGCGCGCGGCGGTCAAGCGTGCGATCACGGGCCGCTCACCCGCCGTCAGGCCAATCGCGACAAGGGCTGTCGCTGCCCCGAGCCGAGCCGGCCCCGTGCGCGTGGAACGCTGCATGGAACGCGGCAGTAGCAGCCGGGGCGGGGTGCCTTGATACACTGGGAAGTCTGATCGCCGGCCGGTGTGCCGGCCCCTTCTGTTCTTAGCCTGGATGACCTGATGGATCTGCCTGACGTAACCGCTGTGCAAAACGAGAGTCGCCAGTTGGCGCTGGCGTCCTCTGCGGCGGAGTTGCACGGCGGGCTGTGCGGCTGGCTCTCCGGTGGTGGCGCCGACAGCGGCGACTGGCTGGGGCACGTGCTGGCCGACGTGGCGCAGGTACCGCCCAAGCAGGGCGGCGCACTGGACCAGATGCGGCAGGCCACGGTGGCGCAGCTCGAAGACCGCGATTTCGCCTTCGAGCTCCTGTTGATCGATGACGGCGCACCGCTGGCGGCGCGCACCGATGCCTTGTTCGACTGGTGTCGTGCCTTCCTGGGCGGGTTCGGTCTGGCTGCAAAGCAGCGCCCGGCACTGACCGAAGAGGGCGAAGAAGCGCTGCAGGATCTGGCGCGGCTGGCGCAGGCCTCCAGCGACGATTTCGATGCCGCCGACGAGGACGACACCGCGCTGGCCGAGATCGAAGAGTTCGTGCGCGTGGCGGTGCTGTTGCTGCATGGCGACTGCGTGATGGGGCCGCGCTTCCGCCAACGCTTGAACTGATCGCACAACCGATATGAAAAAGCTCACCGGGATTGGCGCCGCCGAGTACGCGCGCCGGCGCAAGCAGCTGATGCAGATGGCCGGCGAGCAGGCGATTCTGATCCTGCCGGCCGCACCCGAGCGGGTGCGCAGCCACGACACCCATTACCCGTACCGGCAGGATTCGGACTTCTGGTATCTGAGCGGCTTTCCGGAGCCGGAAGCGGTGCTGGTGCTGGTGCCCGGGCGCAAGCATGGCGAGGCGATTTTGTTCTGCCGCGAGCGTAGTGCCGAGCGCGAAGCCTGGGATGGCCCGCGTGAGGGCCAGGAAGGCGCGGTGGCGCATTACGGCATGGACGATGCGTATCCCATCGACGATGTCGACGAGATCCTGCCGGGCCTGCTGGAAGGGCGTAGCCGCGTCTACTACCACTTCGGGCGCGATGTCGATTTCGATCTCAAGTTGATCGGCTGGCTCAAGCGCGTGCGCGAGCAGGTGCGCCACGGCGCGCAGCCGCCGCACGAATTCCTCGAACTGGGACATCTACTGCACGAGCAGCGGCTGTTCAAATCGCGCGATGAAATCGCGTTGATGCAGCAGGCCGCCGACATCAGCGTACGTGCGCATCGCGCCGCGATGCGATTGGCACGGCCGGGCGTGCATGAGTACGAATTTCAGGCCGAGGTCGAGCGCGAATTTCGCGCCGCCGATGCGTGGCCGGCGTACGGCAGCATCGTCGGCACCGGTAGCAATGCCTGTGTGCTGCACTACCGCGCCAACAATGCGCGCAGCCGCGATGGCGAGCTGGTGCTGATCGATGCCGGCGCCGAATATCGCGGCTATGCAGCCGATATCACCCGCACCTTTCCGGTCAATGGCCGCTTCACGCCGGCACAGCGCGCGCTGCATGATCTGGTCGGCGCGTCGCAGGCTGCCGCACTCGCGCAGGCGCGCCCGGGCGTGGCGTACGAAGCAGGGCATCTGGCCGCAGTGGAAACCTTGACCGAAGGATTGCTGCGCCTGGGGCTGCTCAAGGGCACGCTGGAACGCAACATCGCCGACGGCCATTACAAGCGCTTTTATCGGCACAAAACCGGCCACTGGCTGGGCCTGGATGTGCACGACGTGGGCGACTACCGGCTGGCAGGCGACTCGCGTCTGCTCGAACCCGGCATGGTATTCACCATCGAGCCGGGGCTGTACATCAGCGCCGACGACACCGCCGTGGAGGCCAGGTGGCGCGGCATCGGCATCCGCACCGAAGACAACGTGCTGATCACCGCAGAGGGCCATCGCGTGTTGACCGATGCGCTGGCGCGCAGTGCCGACGAGATCGAAGCGGAGATGGCCGGCAGCGTTGCGTAATGTTGCGTCCAACGCGCGTCGCATCGACAACGCGTCGAATCGGGTTTATCGCCTTACTTAGAGCGGCTAACAGAACGACTTCATGCCGGCCTGCTGCAGGGCGGCTGATCTGCGGCCTGGCTGCAGGGCCCTTGCCCGCCCACCATCGCGGGACACGCTGCAAGTACGTCCCTGGAAGCTCTTCTGCGGCATCCATGCCGCATAAGGTCCCGCGCCGGTGGGCGGGCAAGGGACAGTGGAGATGGTCGGTGTGCATGTTTTCAACAAAGCAACCGACTGATCTTCTGGTGCGGTGTCCTCGCCGATTGCGGGACCGTGTGCGGCATGGATGCCGCCACCGAGCCTACATAGACGTACTTGCGGCGTGTCCCGCGAGCGGCGAGGGCACCGCGCCCTCGACCGACTCAGCGGTTGACCTGGACTTCTGACGGCATTCACCAAGATGCGGCTAACAAAACCCTGCGCTCACCGTTAGGCATCCGCGCAGTCGTTTTGAGCCGATCTTACCGCCCCAGCCGCGGTGTCTGCGTGGGTTCGGGTGGCTGGACTTGCTCGCCCGGCGACGCAAGCTGCCGCGCACGCTCGAACGACTGTTCTACCGGCATGCCAAGCGCCTGTTCGGTCTTCATATGCGCGCGCAGATGCGCCGGATTGGCCGGATCGCCTTGCACCACGAACACATTCTCGCCGCCGTGCACACCTTTGTTGTTGGCCTCGCTCATCAGTACGTGATCCACGCGCGACAAACCGCCTTCCTTGGCCAGCGGCAGCAACGCGGCGGTGAGCCGCGCGCTGGTCTGGTCGGGCTCGCGCCCGTGTGCGGCGTCGATCGCGTGCACACCGCGCTCGATCTGCTGATACATCGGATGGTCCGGGTGCGAGGGTTGGCGTGGATCGTTCATGGCGATGCTCCGTGCTGTGCAGAATAATTTATGGTGCGGCAAACACTGGGCGTGTCAGGTTTTCGGGAGCGCCATCAGTGCACACCACTTCATCTTCGATGCGGATGCCGCCGTAGGGTTTGAAGTGGTCGACGCGCTGCCAGTCGATGCTGGCGGCGTGGCCGTTCTTCTTCACTTCGTCCAGCAGCATGTCGATGAAATACACGCCCGGCTCGATGGTGACCACCATGCCCGGTTCGAGCACGCGGGTCAGGCGTAGATACGGGTGACCGGCGGGGCCCTCGATGCGGCCGCCGCGGTCGCTGGCTGCGAAGCCGGCGACATCGTGCACCTGCAAGCCGATCAGATGGCCCAGCCCGTGCGGGAAGAACGCGGCGCTGACACCGGTGGCGAGCGCGGCCTCCGGCGACACGGTGAGGATGCCGAAGTCCTTGAGGATGCCCATCAACGCCAGATGCGCCTCCACATGCAGCTGCTTGTAATCCACGCCCGCGCGCACGTTCTGGCCCATGCGGATCTGTGCGGCATCGACCGCATCGATCAGTGCCTGGAATTCGCTGCCCGGGTCGGCGGCATAGGTGCGGGTGATGTCGCTGGCGTAGCCGTAGGCCGAAGCGCCGGCATCGATCAAAAAGCTGCGCAGCGGTTGCGGCGGCTGCTGGCCGAGTTCGGTGTAGTGCAGCACTGCGCCGTGTTCGTTGAGCGCGATGATGTTGCCGTACGGCAGTTCGTTGGCGTCCTGGCCCACGGCTGCGCAATACGCCATGTGGATGCCGAACTCACTCTGGCCTGCACGGAATGCCGCTTCGGCGGCGCGATGGCCACGCACTGCCAGCTGCTGGGCAATGCGCAGCAGTGCGAGTTCGTATGGGGTCTTGAAGGCGCGCTGGTAGTCCAGGTAATCAAGCACCGGCTGCGGATTGTTCGGCACATAGGCGCCGAGCGCACTCTGCGCTTCGCCGAGAATCGCGCAGCGCTCGGGCTGTTTGGGCAGCAGCGTCAAGGCCGCGTCCGGGGTACGGATGATGTGGATGTCACAGTGCTCTACCCACCAGCCACTGGGGGCGTCGGGCACGACATGCCAGTAGTCGAACGGCTGGTAGAAGATCACCGTCGGGCGCTTGCCCGGGGTGTAGATCAGCCAGCTGTTGGGCACCCGCGTCAGCGGCACCCAGGCCTTGAACTGCGGATTGACCGCATATGGGTAATCGCGGTCGTCGAACACCTGGTAATGCAGGCTGCCGCTGGGCACGACCAAGTGATCGAAGCCGCCGCGCTGCAGCGCCTGATCGGCGCGCGCGGTCAGCGTGCGCAGGTGGTCGGAATACAGGTGGCTCAAGGACGGCTGGGTCATGCGGGGCTCGATCGGCAATGCAAAGGCAATGCGCAATTTTGCCGCAATCCTGGCAGCGGCGCTGTGCCTTCAGCCGGCCATGTGTTCCTCGGCGATCCAGGCGCGCAGGCGTCGCCGATGTGGCTCCGACATGGTCAGAAAGCGGAAACCGGCCCAGGCCTGTCCGGGGGCGTGCGCGGCTTCGGACCACAGCAGGTGCACGCCGACATCGATCTCGGTGGCGCGGCCCACGCGCTCGGGCAGGGTGAAGCGCAATTGATACAAGGCGTCGTCATGCAGCGGAACCGAAGCCAGCAGCAGCATGCCGGTTTCCGACACATTGCCAACGCGGCCGATCTGCGCCTCGCTGAGCATGTCGGTGACCGGCACCAGATCGGTCGGTTGACGGCGCGGCGCGCGACGGGTGTCCTGGATCATGGGGCGACCTCTGCAGCAGGCGACTGGCCGGCAAGGTGACGTAACGTGCGCACGGTGGCATGCCAGGCGCGGTCGATCAGACGCGATTTTTCTTCAACCAGCAAGCGCGCCTGGCCGCCGGCCATCATCCGCGCCAGACCATCCAGCGACTGCTCGCCGATCTTTTGCCCACGCTGATTGACGAACAACGCGTTGTCGGTCATCGGGCTGTACCAGGACAGCCGTTGCCGGCGCAGATCGCCCTGCTGGTTGACCACGAATTCGAACCAGGTGCCGAATGGCAGGCTGCGCAACTGCGTGTAGCACTCCTCTTCGGCCGACGAGCGCGGTGTGGCGATGTCCTTGCGCGGGGCTGTCTCGCCCTGGTCGCCCAGCCGCGTGCGCGCCCTGAGTTTGGCGGTGAGTTCGGTGCGCGAGGTCATCTCGTCTTCGCCACCGGGCGTGGACAGGCGACGCGCGATCGCCGCCGCTTCGTCCTGGTGATAGCCGATCTGCAGCAGCGCGGTTTGGACATCGCCACCGAGCGCGGTGTCGGTGGGCTGACCCTTGCTCAGACAGGTGACCTCGGCGATACGCGCCGTCAGTGCCTGGCGCTCATCCCATTCGGGCGATTGCTCGCCTTGCCGCAGCAGCGTGAGCGTGAGCACGTCCGACCACGCCTGGCGCAGCAGCGATTGCACGAAACGCGGCGGCGCGCTCTGCTCGCACAGATCTTCGATTCGCTCGGCCGCCTGTTGCTTGGCCGATTCCAGCCGCTCCTTGCCGCGTGCGGCATCCACATGGCGCCGCTCGGCGACCTCGGCCTTGCGCGCCAGTGCGCGTAGATGCGTCTGGATCTCGTCGTTGGCCGCAGCAAAGACACTTTCGTCGCCGTGATAGTCGTTGACGATCTTGTCGACCGCATTGCCCAGCTTGTGCAGCAACTGCGGGTCGACATCGTCCTCGCCCAGCCACACCGCACCGGACTCGGCCACGGTGTTGAGCAATTCGCGCACCGGGTGCTGATCGCGCACGAAAAAATGCGTGTCGGCCAATGCCGCGCGCACCACCGGTACCTGCAACTTGGCAAGCAAGGTCTGCGCCGGGGTCTGCTCGCGCACTTCGCGTTGCATCTGCGCGTAGAGCAGGCCGAGCAGGTCGAAGGTGTCGGTGTCCTGCGGCGATAGCGCCGCGTCCGGGCCGTGCTGGGCGCGCAGCAGTTCCAGCACCTGCCGCTGCACCGCATCGATGCCGGCCGCTGCAGTTGATTGCACGGCTAACGCGCCTTGCAGGCTGGCCAGCGCGTCGCTGAGCGCGGCTTTGGGCACTGCCGTGGAAGCAAGCTGGGGAAATGCTCTTTCAGCTGTCGCCTGCGAGCCTGTTGCGGGCGCTGTACCGCGATTGGCAGCGCCGTGATTCGATGCACTGTGAGGCGCAGATGGGCCTGTGTTGCCGGCCGCCTGCGATTGACGTGCCGACGACATCAGGCCGCCAAGCGCCTGCATTGCATCGCTCAATGCAGGTGTTGCCTGCTCACCGTACGTAGCCGCAGTCAGTGTCATCGGAAAATCTGACGGATCCAGCAAGGCGCTTTGCCACGGTGTCGGTGCGGGCTGTCCGCTCCAGCCGGTCGCCGGTTGCCCGCCACGCGGCGGCATCGCGCGCGCGTTGGTGGGTGCAGCATCCTGCGATCCAGTGGCAGATGCAGGCAGCGCACGCCGCGTCTGCACCTGCGTGGGCTTGACCAGATACGGGTGATAGATCAGCCCCGGCAGGATGCCTTCCTGTGCGAGGACGCTGTTGACACGCTCATACAGATCGTTCAAACGCTCGATCAGCTGACGCTCGAACACGCGGTACAGCGTGAGTTGCCCATCCAGGCTCAACCCCAGCGTTTCGCCGCATTGGCGCAGCAGGCGGCACAGCGCGTACGGACCGAGCGGGACTTCTTCGAGTTCGAATTCGGCAACCACGCCGATCACCGCCAACCGTTGCGCCAGCAATTGCAGCGCATCGGCACGGCGCGAGGTTTCGCGGCGCGCGATCTCGCTGAGCACGATGTCGCGGTCGATATCGGTGTCTTCCACCAGCGTGAGCATCTGCGGATGCGCCGGCGCATCGGCCAGCGGTGTCAGCGACGGGCGCTCGCGCAGGTTGGCCAGATCCTGCGCCAGCTGCTGCAGAAAGGCTTGCGGAAACCGATCGATATGATCGCGCAGGCCACGCGTCTGCGCGTAGGTTTCGGCATGGATCTGGCTGTTGCGCGCATGTTCGGCCTGATGCAGCAACTCGCGTTCCAGCTCGACGATGGTCAGCCGCAGCGGCCCGCTGAGCGCCTGCACGCAGTGCGCATGCAGTGCCGCGAGCAGATGCCGGCCGCGCGCGGACACCGGCGCATCGGCAATCGGGCCGCTGAGTGTGTGCTGCAGGGAAGAGGCGGGCGTGGACATCCGTGGAGGTGTGCTCGGTTCGAAGCGTGAGCTATGTAGCATGTTTTTCGCATTGCCGCGCGACATTGGAGCGGCCAGGCGCGGCCATTGCTCGGTGCGATGGACCCCTCGAACACTCCAGACCTGCCGTGCCGGTCACGCGCGGATGACGGACGCTCGCGAGAGTTTGCTGGCCAGCGTCAGGTCAGGAACAACTCGACCACGTCGTTGGTGAAGCGGCGGCCCAGTTCGGTCGGTATCACGCGTCCGTCCTGCTCGGTCATCCAACCCTGCGCGACCGCGCGCGCCAACGGCGCTGCGATCTCTGACGCCTCCAAACCGGTAGAGGCTTCGAAATCGCTCAGCCGGAAGCCTTCGTGCAGGCGCAATACATTGAGCATGTATTCGAACGGCAACCGCGCGCGCGGCACGACCTCATCGCCGCCGATCGATGCCGCATTGCCGGCGCTGGCCAGATAACTCTGCGGATGTTTGTGCTTCCAGTGGCGCAGTACGTGCTGCTCGGCGCCGGAACTGATCTTGCCGTGCGCACCGGCGCCAATGCCCAGATAATCGCCAAAGCGCCAGTAATTGAGGTTGTGCGCACATTGCCGCCCGGGCTTGGCGTAGGCGCTCACTTCGTACTGCGCATAGCCGGCCTCGGCAAGCAGGCGCTGGCAGTGTTCCTGGATATCCCAGGCCGCGTCGTCGTCGGGGATGCCCTTGGGCGGCCGCGCGAAGAACACCGTGTTCGGCTCCAGCGTGAGCTGGTAATGCGACATGTGGGTGGGCTGCAGCGCAAAGGCGCGCTCGAGATCGCGCTCGGCCTGTGCCAGGGTTTGCTCGGGCAGCGCGTACATCAGGTCGATATTGAAATTGTCGTAGCCGGCATCTTGCGCCAGCTTGATCGCGCGCTCGGCCTCGGCACTGTCGTGGATGCGACCGAGCCGCTGCAGCGCCACATCGTCGAAGGTCTGCACCCCGAAGCTCAGGCGGTTTACGCCAGCGGCGCGATAACCATCGAAGCGGCCATGCTCGGCGGTGCCTGGATTGGTTTCCAGGGTGATCTCGAGATTTGGTGCAAAGCGCAGCCGCGCAGCCGCGGCTTGCAGAAAGCGATCGATCGCCTCGGGCGGAAACAGGCTCGGCGTGCCACCGCCGAAGAACACCGAATGCACCACGCGCCCCCACACCAGCGGCAAATCGTTGTCCAGATCGCGGATCAACGCATCCACGTACTCCTCGAACGGCAGCACGCCCTTGGCCGCATGCGAGTTGAAATCGCAGTACGGGCATTTACGCACGCACCAGGGCAGGTGCACGTACAGCGATAACGGCGGTGGAATCAGGTCGGACACTGCATCAGGCCATCGTTCACAGCGACAGGGCGTGCAGCTTGTGCTGCAACGTGGCCAACGCCACCGCACGGTGACTCAGCCGGTTCTTCAACGCAGTCTCCATTTCCGCAGCGGTCAGGCCGTACACCGGGTCCAGAAACACCGGGTTGTAGCCGAAGCCGCCATCGCCGCGCGGTTCGGTGGTGATCACGCCTTCCCAGCTGCCTTCGGCGATCAGCGGTTGCGGATCTTCCGGATGACGCAGCAGCACGATCACCGCATAAAACCGCGCGCTGCGGCGCTCGGCCGATACATCGCGCATGGCCTCGAGCAACTTGGCGTTGTTGGCCTGCGCATTGGTCGGGCTGCCGGCATAGCGCGCGCTGTACAAGCCGGGCGCGCCGCCGAGGGCATCGACGATCAGGCCGGAGTCGTCGGCCAGTGCCGGCAGGCCGGTGACCGCGCTGGCATGACGCGCCTTGATCAAGGCGTTCTCGACGAAGGTCAGGCCGGTTTCCGGCACGTCTTCGACACCCAGCTCGCCTTGCGCCACGATGCGCAGCGGAAGTTCTGCGAGCATGGCGCGCAGTTCTTCCAGCTTGCCGGCGTTGCCGCTGGCCAGGACCAGTTGTTTCATTGCTTGGGCTCCAGCAGATCCCACTTGGTGCCGTACAGGTCGCGGAATACAGCGACCGTGCCGTACGGTTCCTCGCGCGGGGTTTCCAGAAATTCCACGCCAAACGCCTGCATGGCCGCGTGGTCGCGCCAGAAGTCGTCGGTGTAGAGAAAATGATCCACCCGCCCACCGGTCTGGTCGCCGATGCGCGCCTGCTGCGCGGCGTCGGCCGGCTGCGCGAGCAGTAGTGCGGCCTCCTGCGCGTCGCCCGGGCCGATCACCACCCAGCGTTTGCCGTCGCCAAGTGCGCGATCTTCCAGCACCTGGAAACCCAGCGCGCCGGTGTACCAGGCAATCGCCGCATCGTAGTCGGCGACCAGCAAGGTGGTCAGGGCGATGCGACGGCTCATCCGGCCAGCGCAGCGCGTTGCAGGGCGAACAATCCGCCCATGCCCTTTTCGGCCAGGGCGAGCAGCGCGTTGAGTTCGTCGCGGCGGAACGCGTGGCCTTCGGCGGTGCCCTGCAGCTCGATGAAGCCGCCGCCATCGTTCATCACCACATTCATGTCGGTGTCGCAGTCGCTGTCTTCGGGGTAATCCAGATCCAGCACCGGCTCGCCACGATAGATGCCCACCGACACCGCGGCCACCGCACCGATTAGCGGATGCTTCTTGATGTCGCCACGCTTGAGTAGCAGGTTCACCGCATCGGCCAGCGCCACGTAGGCGCCGGTGATCGCAGCGGTGCGGGTGCCGCCATCGGCCTGCAGCACATCGCAGTCCAGGGTGATGGTGCGCTCGCCCAGTGCATTGCGATCCACACAGGCGCGCAATGCGCGGCCGATCAGACGCTGGATTTCCAGCGTGCGCCCGCCTTGCTTGCCACGGGCGGCTTCGCGATCGGAACGGGTGTGGGTGGAGCGCGGCAGCATGCCGTATTCGGCGGTCACCCAGCCTTCGCCCTTGCCGCGGAGGAACCCCGGCACGCGGTTTTCCACGCTGGCGGTGCACAGCACTCGCGTGTCGCCGAAGCTGACCAGCACCGAGCCTTCGGCGTGACGGGTGAAAGCGCGTTCGATGCGCACCGGGCGCAGCTGGTCGACCGTGCGGCCGCTGGGACGGGAAAAGGTCATGCGATGAGTCCGGAAGTCGGGAGGTGGGTCTGGGTCAGCGCGTGGCGAGGCGGTCAGCCAGCGCGGGCGGCTAGGGTACCATTCGCGCTTTGAAGGCACGGGACTGACGATGATTCGAAGCATGACCGCGTTTGCTGGCGGCGAACGCATCACGCCCTGGGGCACGCTCGGTTGCGAGCTGCGCTCGGTCAACCACCGGTTTCTTGAAATAGGCGTGCGCCTGCCCGAAGAACTGCGCGCGCTGGAGCCGATGCTGCGCGAACGCGTGGCGGCAAAAAACAGCCGCGGCAAACTGGATCTGGCGCTGCGCCTGCGCGCGCCGGACAACGCGCAGACCCTGGCCGTCAACGAATCCCTGCTGCAGGAACTGGGCGCACTGGCCACGCGGCTCGACGGTGTGTTTCCCAAGTTGCAGGTCGGCTTTACCGATCTGTTGCAGCTACCCGGCGTGCTGCAGGTGCAGGACGTGGACGCACCGGCGTTGCAGGCGCAGGCCCTGGCATTGCTCGATGAGGTGGTGGACAGTTTCGTCGCCGCGCGCGAGCGCGAAGGCGGCAAGCTGGCCGAGGCGATCAGCGAGCGGGTGGATGCGATTGAACGCATCGCCGCCGAAGTGCGCACGCTGATTCCGGCCATTCGCGAAGGCCAGCGCGCCAAGCTCGCCGCACGCCTGGCCGATCTGCCGCATCCGGTGGACCCGGGGCGCGCCGAGCAAGAACTGGTGCTGT
This sequence comes from Xanthomonas hortorum pv. pelargonii, assembly GCF_024499015.1. Taxonomy (NCBI): domain Bacteria; kingdom Pseudomonadati; phylum Pseudomonadota; class Gammaproteobacteria; order Lysobacterales; family Lysobacteraceae; genus Xanthomonas; species Xanthomonas hortorum. The sequence continues at coordinate 3,654,913 of NZ_CP098604.1, forward strand.
GGCTGCAGAAGCTGGACGTGGACGAGGAACTGGATCGCCTGTCCAGCCATATTTCCGAGATCCGCCGCGTGCTCAAGCAGCGCGAACCGGTCGGCCGTCGATTGGACTTCCTGCTGCAGGAATTCAACCGCGAAGCCAATACGCTGGGCTCCAAGTCGGTGGACAGCCGCACTTCCAACGCGGCGGTGGATCTGAAGGTGCTGATCGACCAGATCCGCGAGCAGGTGCAGAACATCGAATAGCCGTGAATAGGCAATCGGGAATGGGGAATCGTCAAAGCAGGTACGATTCCCCTCGGCCTGCTTGCTCCGCGCGGTGCCCCATTCCCTATTCTCGACTCCCTATTCCCTAAAAATGCGCGGCACCCTCTATATCGTTGCGGCTCCCTCCGGCGCCGGCAAGAGCAGCATCGTCAACGCCACCCTGGCGCGTGATCCCAAGATTGCCTTGTCGATCTCGTTCACCTCGCGCGCGCCGCGGCCCGGCGAGCGGCATGCCGAGCACTATCACTTCGTCTCCGCCGACGAGTTCCAGGGCATGATCGAAGCGGGCGACTTCTTCGAATATGCGCTGGTGCATGGCGATTGGAAGGGCACCGCGCGGCAGTCGGTGGAGCCGCAGCTGGCTGCCGGCCACGATGTGCTGCTGGAAATCGACTGGCAGGGCGCGCGCCAGGTGCGCCAGAAAGTCCCCGACGCGGTCAGCGTCTTCATCCTGCCGCCTTCGCGCCAGGCGCTGGACGAGCGCATGCGCAAGCGCGGCCAGGACAGTGAAGACGTGATGGCGCAGCGCCTGGCCGCCGCACGCGAAGAGATGCTGCACTTCGAAGAATTCGATTACGTGATCATCAACGAGACCTTCGAGACGGCGGTGTCGGAGATGTGCGCGATCTTCACCGCCAGCCGGCTGCGTCGGCAGGCGCAGCAGCAGCGGCATGCCGGCCTGATCCAGGCGCTGCTTGACTGAGTTCCTGGTGTGGTAGGTGGAGCGGCGATCATCGGTGTCACGGCGCGATGACGCTGCAGCTGAACATCGCATTCGGCCTGCGTGTCGCTGCGGCTTAGGGGAACGGCCGGGCCAGGCGTGCGGGGCTGTTCTGCGCACCAGGAGGCGCTGCGTCTCGATCGATTTGTTCCAAGTGGCTGATTCCAAAGCAAACTGAACGACAGCCGGTTGCCCGCCCAGCGGCCCGGGCGTACACTCCGCCCCCTTTCCCTCATTCGATGCGCGGCCGTTGCTGGTCGCCGGGAGCCCGCATGGCCCGCATTACCGTAGAAGATTGCCTGGAAGTCGTGAACAACCGTTTTGAGCTGGTCATGATGGCCTCCAAGCGCGCCCGTCAGCTCGCCAACGGCGTCCAGCCGTTGATCGAAAACGCAGACGCCAGCGACAAGCCCACCGTGATGGCGCTGCGCGAGATCGCCGCCCGCCGGATCGACAACGCGCTGATCGATGAAGTCGAGAAGGCCGAACGCGAGCGCGCCGAGCGCGAAGCGCTGGAATGGGCCGCCGCCGAAGTGGTCGCCGACGAAGACATGTCCAAAAACGACGATTGATTGCTCGCATCGCTGCGATCGATCCGAACAGCCCGCCTTGTGCGGGCTGTTTTCGTTTGCGGGCCGCTTTCGCGCGCGTAGTGCGCAAACGTTTGCCGTGACCGCGCCGCTGGCATAGTCTTCCGCCATGAACCCAGGCCCCACTGCCCAGGCGACCGTCGTGACGTCCTCGTCTCCCGACCCGGCCATCCCCGATTACGTCCTGCACCTCGAACGCGCTGCCAGCTACCTTCCCAAGGAGCAGCTGCCGATCCTGCGCCGTGCCTGGGAAGTGGGTGCCACCGCGCATGCCGGCCAGACCCGCAAGTCCGGCGAGCCTTACATCACCCATCCGGTCGCCGTGGCCGGCGTACTCGCCGAACTCGGCCTGGACATGGAATCGCTGATCGCCGCGATCCTGCACGACACCATCGAAGATACGCCGCTGACCCGCGAAGAGCTGGCCTCGGAGTTCGGCGAAGCGGTGGCCGAGCTGGTCGATGGCGTCACCAAGCTGGACAAACTCAAGTTCCGCGACCGCCAGGAAGCGGCGGCGGAAAGCTTCCGCAAGATGCTGCTGGCGATGTCGCGCGACTTGCGCGTGATCATGATCAAGCTGGCCGACCGCCTGCACAACATGCGCACGCTGGGCGCGCAGAGCAGCGAGGCGCGCAGCCGCATCGCGCGCGAAACGCTGGAAATCTATGCGCCCATCGCACAGCGCCTGGGAATGAGCCTGATCAAGTCCGAGTTGCAGAACCTGGGCTTCCGCGCACTGTATCCATGGCGTCACGCCATCATCGAAAAGCACATCCGCAGCCAGCCGGTGGTGCGGCGCGAATCGATGGCGCAGGTGGAAGTGCAGCTGTCGCAGCGGCTGGCCAAGGAAGGGCTTGAACATCGGCTGGTCAGTCGCATCAAGACGCCCTGGAGCATCTATTCGAAGATGCACGAAGAGAACAAATCCTTCGATCAGGTGATGGATGTGTTCGGCTTCCGTCTGGTGGTGCGTTCGGTGGCCGATTGCTATCACGCCCTCGGCGCGGTGCATGCCACGTTCAAGCCGCTGGACGGGCGCTTTCGCGATTTCATCGCGATCCCGAAGGCCAACGGCTACCAGTCGCTGCACACCGTGTTGTTCGGTCCTTACGGCTCGCCGATCGAAGTACAGATCCGCACCGAAGAGATGGACCTGATCGCCGAACGCGGCGTGGCCGCGCACTGGACCTACAAGGTCGGTTCCACATCGCCCAACAGCGCGCAGAGCCGCGCGCACGACTGGATCGTGGAGTTGATCGATTCGCAGCGCGCCGCCGGCTCGTCGCTGGAGTTTCTGGACAACGTCAAGGTCGATCTGTTCCCGGACGAGGTTTACCTGTTCACGCCCAAGGGCAAGATCCTGGCATTGCCGCGCAATTCCACCGCGCTGGATTTTGCCTACGCGGTGCATACCGATGTGGGCAATCGCGCAGTCGCCTCGCGCGTGGACAAGAAGCTGGTGCCGCTGCGCACCAAGCTGGTCAGCGGCCAGGCGGTGGAAATCATCACCGCGCGCTCGGCCACGCCCAAACCGCAGTGGCTGGAGTTCGTGGTCAGCAGCAAGGCGCGCACCGCGATCCGCCACCAGCTCAAGCAGCTCGAACACGAAGACGCCGTGCAGCTCGGCCACCGCATGCTCGACCGCGCGCTGGAAGCAATGGACAGCTCGCTGGAACGGCTGCCGAAGGGCCGCCTGGACGCCTTCCTCAGCGAGCACCGCTATCCGCGCCTGGAAGCCTTGCTGGCCGACGTGGCGCTGGGCAACTGGATGCCCAACCAGGCCGCGCAGGCCTTGATGGCCTATGCCGAACTGCGCGGCGGCGGTCATTCCAAGCATTCGCACGAAAAGATCCTGATCGACGGCAGCGAGCGCGGCGTGATCAGCTTCGCCAACTGTTGTCAGCCGATTCCCGGCGACGAAATCATGGGTTACCACACCGCCGGCAAGGGCATCGTGGTGCACCGGCTGGATTGCACCAACCTGGCCGAACTGCGCAAATCGCCCGAACGCTGGGTGCCGATCGATTGGGATTCGGGCGTCACCGGCGATTACGACACCGCCTTGGTGGTCGAGGTGGAAAACCGCACCGGCGTGCTGGCGCAGCTTGCCGCGGCGATTGCGCAGAGCCAGTCCAACATCGAGCGTGTGGATTACCTGGACCGCGATTTCAATGCCGCGGTGCTGCGCTTCAACATCCAGGTCCGCGATCGCCGCCATCTGGCCGAAGTGATGCGCCGGTTGCGGCGCTTGCATGTGGTGCAAAGCGTCGGCCGTCAGTAAAGCGCGCGCAGCAGTCGAGCAAATCCGCACAAACGCCTAAACTGCTGCACACACCTTTGCAGCGGAGTTTCCATGTCTCAGATCATCCATACCGACCAGGCGCCTGCCGCCATTGGCCCGTACTCGCAGGCCGTGCGTGCCGGCAACACGGTGTATTTCTCCGGGCAGATCCCGCTGGATCCGGCCACCGGCGAGATCGTGCCGGGTGACATCGGTGCGCAGGCGCGTCGCTGCTTCGACAACCTCAAGGCGGTGGCCGAAGCAGCCGGCGGCTCGCTCGACAAGATCGTGCGCCTGGGCCTGTACCTGACCGATCTCGGCCAGTTCGCCGCCGTCAACGCGGTGATGCAGGAGTATTTCCAGGCGCCGTTCCCCGCGCGTTCCACCATCGAAGTCTCCGGTCTGCCCAAGGGTGCCGGCTTCGAAGTCGATGCGGTGATGGTGCTCGAGTGATCCAGTTCGACTGATCCGATTCGATCTGCCGTGCCACGCGCGCTCACCGTCACGCCGAGCCTGGCCGTTGCAGGCCAGGCATCGCTGTCCAGCCTGCCCGGGGTCGGCCCGAAAGTGGCCGAGAAGTTCGCTGCGCGTGGCATTTTTACTTTGCAGGATCTGTGGCTGCATCTGCCGCTGCGTTACGAAGACCGCACGCGGCTGACCACGATCGCGCAGTTGCAGGGCGGCGTGCCGGCCCAGATCGAAGGCCGCGTCGATGCGATGGAGCGCGGCTTCCGCTTCCGGCCGGTGCTGCGGGTAGCGGTGTCGGACGACTCGCACGGCACTTTGGTGCTGCGCTTTTTCCATTTCCGCGCGGCCCAGGTGGCGCAGTTCGCGCCGGGCACGCGGGTGCGGGTGTTCGGCACGCCCAAGCCGGGGCAGAACGGTTGGGAAATCGTTCACCCCAGTTACCGTGTGCTGGCGGAGGGCGAAGACGCCGGGCTGGGCGATAGCCTGGATCCGGTCTATCCGGTATTGGAGGGCGTTGGGCCGGCCACGCTGCGCAAGCTCATCGGCCAGGCGTTGGAGCGGCTGCCGCCGGAGGCCGCGCTGGAATTGCTGCCGCCGCATTGGCTGCAGGACGAACAACTGCCCTCCTTGCGTGAGGCGCTGCTGACCATGCATCGCCCGCCGGTCAACACCGACCCGCAGCAACTGCTCGCGGGCGGCCATCCGGCCCAGCAACGCCTGGCGATCGAGGAACTGCTGGCGCATCAACTCAGCCTGCGCCGCCAACGCATCGCCTTGCAGCGCTTTCATGCGCCCAGGCTGCCCGGCAATGGCAACCTCGTGCAGCAACTGCGCGCGGCATTGCCGTTCCAGCTCACCGGCGCGCAGCAGCGCGTGTTCGAGCAGATTGCGCGCGATCTTGCCAAGCCATCGCCGATGCTACGGCTGGTGCAGGGCGATGTCGGCAGCGGTAAAACCGTGGTCGCCGCGTTGGCGGCGATGCTGGCGGTGGAGCAGGGCAAGCAGGTGGCGCTGGCCGCGCCGACCGAACTGCTGGCCGAGCAGCACCTCACCAACCTGCGTGGCTGGCTGGAACCGCTGGGCGTGCGCATCGTCTGGCTGGCCGGCAAGGTCACCGGCAAGGCGCGTGCTGCGGCGATGGCCGAGGTGGCCTCCGGCCAGGCGCAGGTCGTCGTCGGCACGCATGCATTGATGCAGGAGGCGGTGGTCTTTCACGACCTCGCGCTGGCCATCATCGATGAGCAGCACCGCTTCGGTGTGCATCAGCGGCTTGCCCTGCGCGACAAGGGTGCGGCTGCCGGCAGCGTGCCGCATCAGTTGGTGATGACCGCCACGCCGATCCCGCGCACCCTGGCGATGTCCACCTATGCGGATCTGGATGTCTCGGCCATCGACGAATTGCCGCCCGGGCGCACGCCGGTGCAGACGATTGTCTTGAGCGCAGAACGTCGCCCGGACCTGGTGGAGCGCATCCGCGCCGCCTGCGCCGAAGGGCGCCAGGCGTATTGGGTGTGCACCTTGATCGAAGAAAGCGAAGAGCCCGGCAAAGGCGCGCCGCCTGGCCCGCCAAAGATCGAAGCGCAGGCCGCAGAGGTCACCTTTGAAGCGCTATCGGCACAGTTGCCGGGCGTGCGCGTGGCGCTGGTGCACGGCCGCATGAAGCCGGCCGAAAAACAAAAAGCCATGCTGGATTTCAAGCAGGGCCACACCGATCTGCTGGTCGCCACCACCGTGATCGAAGTGGGCGTGGACGTCCCCAACGCCTCGCTGATGATCATCGAGAACGCCGAGCGCCTGGGTCTTGCCCAGTTGCATCAGTTGCGTGGCCGGGTCGGGCGCGGTGCGGCCGCGTCCAGTTGCGTGCTGCTGTATCAGGCACCGTTGTCGATGATGGCGCGCCAGCGTCTGGAAACCATGCGCCAGACCAACGACGGCTTCGTGATCGCCGAAAAGGATCTGGAGTTGCGCGGCCCGGGCGAATTGCTGGGTACCCGGCAGACCGGTCTGGCGAGTTTTCGCATTGCCGATCTGGCCCGCGATGCCGGGCTGCTGCCGCGCGTGCAGGTGCTTGCCGAGCGGCTGCTGGCCGAAGCGCCGGAGATCGCCGATCGTGTCGTCGCGCGTTGGATCGGCAGTGCGGTGCGTTACGCCGCCGCGTGAGCGGCGGGGATTGGGGAATCGGGAATCGGGAATCGTAAAAGCGCGGCTGCTGCGTCCTGGGCGGCCCGGTGATTCGCTTGGCCGGCTGATCCTTGCGAAGATGCGGTAACGAATCCCGAATGACCAATCCCGAATCCCATGACAAAAAAGATACCGCTGCTGATCGACACCGACCCGGGCGTGGACGACGCGCTGGCGCTGCTGATGGCGTTCAACGACACCCGTCATGAGGTGGTCGGCCTGACCATCGCCGCCGGCAACGTGGGCCTGGAACATACCGTGCGCAACGCCTTGAAGGTCTGCGAGATTGCGGGTCGTGAGGATGTGCCGGTCTACGCGGGCTGCCCGCAGCCGCTGCTGCATCCCTCGGTGGATGCGGCGCATGTGCACGGCATCGATGGCTTTGGCGATGTCTGCCTGGCGCCGGCCAGGCGCACCGCCGAGGCCGAGCACGCTGCGCTGGCCATCCTGCGCCTGTCGCATGAGCACGCGGGCAAGCTGTTGCTGGTCGCGCTCGGCCCGCTGACCAATCTTGCCCTGGCGCTTACCCTGGACCCGACACTGCCGCAGCGCGTGGCGCGGCTGGTGGTAATGGGCGGGGCGCTGACCGGGCACGGCAATATCACCGTGGCGGCCGAATTCAATATCGGCTTCGACCCGGAGGCGGCGCATATCGTGTTCCGCGGTTTTCCGCAGTTCGATGTCGCCGACTGGGAGGCCACCATCGCGCACGGCCTGCTGCATCGGGATGTCGAGCAATGGCTGGCAACGGACTCGGCACGCGCGAAGTTCTACGAAGAAATCTCGCGCAAAACCCGCTTGTGGTCCGAAGACAGCCGTGGCGAGCACTGGTACGCCGCCGATGCGCTGGCGATGGCCTTCGCGCTGCATCCGGAGGGCGCGCAGCGGCTGGAGCGGCGGCCGGTCCATATCGAGCTGACCGGCACCCACACCCGTGGCATGACCGTGGTGGACTGGAATCGCCGAGATGGCGCGCCCGACAACGCCAACCTGCTACTGGACTACGACCGCCAGCGGTTCTATGGCCTGGTCGAGGCCGCGTTGGCAGCCGGTTAGGACGCAGCTTGCGCCGGGCAAAGGTAGGCCGCTATAATGACCGGCCTATCCAGGCAGCCCGGCGCCAAGTCCATGAAAGATAACGTTCATCCCAGCTACAACGACGTCGTCTTCCACGACGTGACGTCCGATTTCAAGATTCTGACCCGTTCCACCATGAGCTCGAAAGAGACCGTGAAGTGGGAAGACGGCCAGGACTATCCGCTGATCAAGGTGGATATCTCCTCGGCATCGCACCCGTTCTATACCGGCAAGCACAAGGTGATCGACACCGGCGGCCGTATCGACAAGTTCCAGAAGCGCTACGCGCGCTGAACTTGCAGGACGGGCTGTACCGGCAACGGCCGCGCATTGCGCGGCCGTTGTTTTTTGGGCGGTGACAACTTCGTTTTTTACGCCCCGGACGGGGTGCGTCTACGACTTCTGTCCAAGCGACGGCCAAAATGTTGCTGTGCGATAATGACGTGATCCGGGGCGATGCCCTGGACTTCCATCACGTGCCTGCCCATTTGGTGACAGGCGCCTTCCACTGAAGGAGCGTACACAGTGTCCGATCTTGATCAGGTCACGCTCAACGCCGGCGACAAGTCGGTTGTTCTGCCGGTACTCAAGCCCACGCTTGGCAATGATTGCGTCGATATTTCAAAGCTGACCAAAGAAACCGGTCTGTTCACTTACGACTCGGGCTTCACCGCCACCGCCAGTTGCAAGTCGGCCATCACCTACATCGATGGCGACAACGGCGTGTTGTTGTATCGCGGCTACCCGATCGAACAGTTGGCCGAGAAGTCCAGCTTCCTGGAAGTCTCGTATCTGCTGATGAACGGCGAACTGCCGACGGCGGATGAGTTCCAGAAGTTCGACCACGAAGTCACGCATCACACGATGATGCACGAGTCGCTGAAGAACTTCCTCGGTGGTTTCCGCCACGACGCGCACCCGATGGCCATGCTGGCCGGTTCGGTCGCCTCGCTGTCGGCGTTCTATCACGACACCCTGGACCTCAACGATCCGGAGCAGCGCCGTCAGGCTGCCATCCGTCTGATCGCCAAGGTGCCGACGTTGGCTGCTGCTGCGTATCGCTATTCGATCGGCTGGCCGATCCGCTACCCGCGCAACAACCTCAACTACGTCGACCGCTTCCTGCACATGATGTTCGAAGTGCCGAGCGAGCCGCTGGAGATCAATCCGGTGGTCGCCAAGGCGCTGGATCTGCTGTTCATCCTGCATGCCGATCACGAGCAGAATGCCTCGACCTCGACCGTGCGTCTGGTCGGTTCGACCGGTGCCAATCCGTACGCCTCGGTCGCAGCGGGTATCACCGCGCTGTGGGGCCCGGCACATGGAGGCGCCAACGAAGCCGTGCTGAAGATGCTGGAAGAGATCGGCACCGCCGACAATGTCGAATCCGCCGTGGCCAAGGCCAAGGACAAGAACTCTTCGTTCCGTCTGATGGGCTTCGGTCACCGCGTCTACAAGAACTTCGACCCGCGCGCCAAGATCATCCGCGAGATGACCCACAAGGTGCTGGGCGAGCTGGGTGTCAACGACCCGCTGCTGGAAGTGGCGCTGAAGCTGGAAGAAGCCGCGCTGAAGGACGACTACTTCGTGCAGCGCAAGCTGTACCCGAACGTCGACTTCTACTCGGGCCTGATCTACAAGGCGCTGAATATCCCGGTGGAAATGTTCACCGTGATGTTCGCCATCGCACGCACCGCCGGCTGGGTGTCGCATTGGCTGGAACAGCAGGTCGACCCGGAAATGAAGATCGGCCGTCCGCGCCAGATCTACACCGGCTACGACCAGCGCGACTATAAGGACGCCGGCCAGCGCTAAGCGCTTGCGGTTGTCTGCTTGAACCAGCGCCCCGCATTGCGGGGCGTTTGCTTTGATGGGTGGGGCGTTGCGGTCGGTCGCCGGTCGTTACGGCGAGCTGCGGTCAGCGCAGCTGTTGCAAAGAGTCGCGACCGTCCTCGTCGGCCAGCAGCTGACGTACCTGCGCGGCCGATGCGCGCGGCATCGGTTTTTCGTCCAGCTGCGATAGCGGTGCCTGGCGCAGCGCGTCGTAGGGCAGCACGGTCAGGTCGAAGGTCAGATCCTCTGCACTGAACAGCCACACCGGGAACTCGCCATTGCGTTCGCGATCCAGACGCAGCCGGCGCCTACGTAATTCGGCCGGGATGCGGTGTTCTTCGAGAAACCGCTGCACTGCGTCGGCATCGTCGCTATGCAGCTGCAACTGCACCGGCGCATTGGCGTCGGCGGTGCCATCGAGCACCGGGCCGGTCAGTCGCGGCTGGAACGGGCCGAGAAACTCCAGCGCACGCAATGCGGCTTCGCGCCGCTGGCGTAGTCGCACGCCATGCGCTGGGCCGGCAAACAGGCGTTGATATTCGCGCAATGCGTCTTCGATCTCGCGGTTGCGTGGCAGCGATGCATCGTCGTGGATACCCAACCGGCTGGCCGCCTTGAGCTTGGCTTGATGAAAATCGCGGATGCCGCCTTCGGCCATCAGCCGGGCGGCTTCGTGCGCCAATCGATGGCGACGCTCTCGGGTTCGCGTATCGGCGTGCTCGCGCGCGTGGTGCATGACCGGGCTCCCCTAATGAACCTGGTTCGACTCTACAACAGCCGCATGACGGCGTGGCGAATGCGGCGTGTCTTCACTGATAAGGGCAATCACACGTAACGATGATTGCCCAGTGTGCTCTCTGCGGCCGGGGACAGTCGATGTCGCCAAACCGTTCGGGGAACCGGGCGGGCGCGATGCCGCCGCGATTCCCGAATCCCCAATCCCGGCTCTTAAAAAATATCGAATGCCTTCTCGTCCTGCTGTTCCTGCAGGCCGTAGTCGTAATCCTGCAGACGATCCAGATCTTCGTTCTTCACCCATTCCACCGCACCGTTGATGGTGGCCTGGGTCATGCCGTCGGGCGGGTCGTTGGCGGCGATCGGCTTGTCCTTCAGCGCCACGCGCATGTAGTCGATCCAGATCGGCAGTGCGGCCTTGCCGCCGTACTCGCGATAGCCGAGCGAGCGGAAATCGTCGCGACCCACCCATACCGTAGTGGCGTAGGGGCCGCCGAAACCGGAGAACCAGGCGTCGCGGTGATCGTTGGTCGAGCCGGTCTTGCCGCCCACGTCCTCGCGCCCCAGCACCTTGGCCGCAGTGCCGGTGCCGCGCTGGACCACGTCGCGCATCATCGAGACCAACTGATACGCAGTGCGCTCGTCGATGGCGCGCGGTGCGATCTTGGTTTCGGCAACGGCTGCCGGGGTGGTCTCCGCTGGCGTGGCCGGCGCTGCGGTCGCCGGTTCGATCGACTTGGGCAACGCAGGCGCGCCGAAGTTGAAGCCGTCCACCACCTGGCTCACCGGTGCGGCGGTGCCGCCCTGCGTCGCGCAGGTGCGGCAGGCCACGGCCGGAACTTCCTTGAAGATGACGTTGCCGTCGCGGTCCTTGACCTCGTCCACGATCCAGGTCTCCACCCGTGAGCCGCCGTTGGCGAACACCGCATAGCCACGCGCGACCGACAATGGCGTCAGCGATGCGGTGCCCAGCGACATCGACAGGTTGGGCGGCAGCTCAGCTTCCTGGAAACCGAACTGGCTGATGTATTTGCGTGCGAAATCGACGCTGATTGCATCCAACAGCCGCACCGACACCAGATTGCGCGATTGCACCAATGCCTCGCGCAGGCGCATCGGGCCGCGGAAACCGCCGCCGTCGTTCTGCGGCGACCAGGTCTTGCCGCGGCGGTCGCGGAACACCACCGGCGCATCGAGCACGATCGAGGCCGGATTGAAGCCCTTCTCGAACGCGGCCGCATACACGAACGGCTTGAAGCTCGAGCCCGGCTGGCGACGCGCCTGGGTGGCGCGATTGAACTTGTTGCCGGCAAAGCTGAAGCCGCCGACCAGCGCACGCAGGGCGCCGCTGCTGGCGTCCAGCGATACCAGCGCGGCCTGGCCGCGCGGCAACTGGTCGATGATCCACTCGCCGTCTTTTTCGCCGGCGCGGATGCGGGTCAGGTCACCGCGCGTCAGCAGCTTGGCCGGCGTCTTGTTGGTCCAGCGGCTGGCGCTGGCCGGCAAGATCAGCTCGGTCTTGTCGCTCTGCACGACCGTCACCCCGCCATCGGCATTGGTGCGCGCCACGATCACCGCGCGCATACCGCCCTGGGTGAACGCGCCGGCCAGATGCTTGGCCAGGGCCGGTGCATCCGCATCGGCGGCGACATCGAAATGCTGCTCCACGCCGTGCCAGCCATGCCGGTGGTCGTACAGGCGCAGGCCTTCGCTGATCGCCGCATCGGCGCCGGTCTGCAGCGTTGCGTCGATGGTGGTGGTGACGTGGTAGCCCTTGTTGAGCACATCGCCGCCGTACTTGGCGATCATTTCCTGGCGCACCAACTCGGCCACGTAAGGCGCATACACCTCGACCGGCGGCTCGTGCGGCTTGGCGTGCATCGGCACCGCCTTGGCGGCATCGGCTTCGGCCTGAGTGACAAAGCCCAGCTCGGCCATGCGTTGCAACACATAGTAATCGCGCCGTTCCTGCGCACGCTCCGGGTTGCTGATCGGGTTGCCGCTGGACGGGAACTTGGGGATACCGGCCAGCGAAGCCATCTCATCCAGGCTCAACTCGCTCATCTTCTTGCCGTAGTAGTACTCGGCCGCGGCACCCACGCCGTAGGCGCGATTGCCGAAAAAGCTCTTGTTGAGATACAGCTCGAAGATCTCGTCCTTGCTCAGTTCACTCTCGATCTTGCGCGCCAACAGGATCTCGGCGAGCTTGCGGGTGTAGCTGTACTCGGAACTGAGGAAGAACTGGCGCGCCACCTGCTGGGTGATGGTCGACCCACCCGGCACGCGCTTGGCGTCGGTGGTGGCCAGCAGCCAGACCGCACGGCCGATGCCTTTGTAGTCCACACCTCCGTGCTGGTAGAAGCGCGCATCCTCGGTGGCCAGGAAGGCCTGCTTGAGGCGCAGCGGCACGTCCTTCATCTGGATCGGGTAGCGCCGGGTCTCGCCATACACGGCCATCAGGCGGCCGTCGCTGGCGTAGACGTACATCGGCTCCTGCAGCTCGACCTGCTTGAGCGACTGCACGTCCGGCAACTTCGAGGAAATGGCGTAATACAGGCCGCCGGCAGCAATAGCGCCAAGCAGTGCGAGCACGACGAGCGTGGCCAGGATCCAGCCCAACCAACGGCGAATACGGGGCATGTAAGAGAGATTCCGATTGCAGATTTCTTGGTCACAGAGTATAGATGACGCCGAGTTTGGCTGGGGCCGAACTCTGGGGATCGCAGAGGATAGCGCTGGGGATCACGTCGCGGGGCCATTGCTTTGCGCGTGAAGGGCTTGTCAACTGTTAAAATTTGATTATTAATACGCGGGCGCAGACATGCGTCCAAGTGCCCGTCGGCAGGGGAGTTTCCGTGGGGCTTCTACCCAAGAGTCAATCGCCACTGATTGGTGTCGATATCAGTTCCACTGCGGTCAAGCTCTTGCAGCTGTCACGTAGCGGGAATCGTTTTCGCGTGGATCATTACGCGGTGGAACCGTTGCCGCCGAACGCGGTCGTGGAAAAGAACATCGTCGAAGTGGAGGCGGTGGGCGAAGCCATTCGCCGCGCCATCAATCGTTCCGGCAGCAAGGCCAAGAACGCGGCTGCGGCCGTGGCCGGGTCGGCGGTGATCACCAAGCTGATCCCGATGCCGGCCGATCTGGACGACAGCGATATGGAAGCCCAGGTCGAACTCGAGGCCACCAATTACATTCCGTACCCGATCGAGGAAGTGAATCTCGATTTCGAGGTGCTTGGCCCGATGCCCAACAGCCCGGACATGGTCCAGGTGCTGCTGGCTGCCTCGCGTTCGGAGAATGTGGAACTGCGCCAGTCCGCGCTGGAACTCGGTGGCCTGGTTGCCAAGGTGATGGACGTAGAGGCATTTGCGGTCGAAAACGCGTTTGCCCTGGTCGCCAGCGAGCTGCCGGTGGCCGCCGATGCAGTGGTTGCGCTGGTGGACATCGGCGCGACCATGACCACGCTGAGCGTGCTGCGTTCCGGTCGCAGTCTGTATAGCCGCGAGCAGGTGTTCGGCGGCAAGCAGCTCACCGATGAAGTGATGCGCCGTTACGGCCTGACCTATGAAGAAGCCGGCTTGGCCAAGCGCCAGGGCGGGTTGCCGGAGAGCTACGAGGTCGAAGTGCTGGAGCCGTTCAAAGAGGCGACGGTGCAGCAGATCAGCCGCCTGTTGCAGTTCTTCTACGCGGGCAGCGAATTCAATCGCGTCGACTGCATCGTGCTGGCCGGCGGTTGCGCCGCGCTGTCGCGCCTGCCGGAGATGGTGGAAGAGCAGCTCGGCGTGACCACCGTGGTCGCCAACCCGCTTGCACAGATGACGCTCGGCCCGAAGGTTCAGGCCCATGCGCTGGCGCTGGATGCGCCTGCATTGATGATTGCCACCGGCCTGGCCCTGAGGAGCTTTGACTGATGGCAAGAATCAATCTATTGCCCTGGCGCGCCGAGCGCCGGAAGGCGCGTGAGCGTGAGTTCTATTCGATGCTCGGCTTCGCAGCGCTTGCTGGCGTGCTGCTGTCCGGACTGATCTGGTTCTATTACGACGCGCAGATCAGTGGTCAGACCGAACGAAATGCGTTCCTGACCACCGAGATCGACAAGGTCAAGGCGCAGAACGAAGAGATCAAGGAACTCGACAAGAAGAAGGACCGCCTGCTTGCGCGCAAGAAGGTCATCGAGGAGCTGCAGGCCAATCGCTCGCAGATGGTGCATCTGTTCGATTCGCTGGTGCGCACCATTCCCGATGGCGTGGCGCTGACCAATATCAAGCAGGACGGCGACATCCTGACCCTGGAAGGTCGCTCGCAATCCAATGCGCGCGTCAGTGCCTACATGCGCAACCTGGAAGGCTCGGGCTGGATGACCAATCCTGATCTATCGATCATCGAGGCCAAGAGCCAGGACAAGGCCGGGCAACCTGCGGGATCGTCGATGGAAACCAAGGCGCTGCCGTACGTGTTCACGCTCAAGGTCAAGTTGGCCAATCCGAATGAGGCCGACAAGAACGGCACCGCGCCCGCGGTTGTGGATCCGGCTGCGCCGGGTGCAACGCCTACTGGTACGACGCCTGCTGCTCCTGCAGCGGCGCCTGCGCCTGCAACGCCGGCGAGCGCACCTGCGGCAGCACCGCAGCCGCCAGCGCCGGCGCCCGCCAATCGGCCGCAGCAGGGGGCAGCGTCACGAGCAAGAAATCTTTCAAGCTCAGCGATCTGGACTTCAACAACATCGGCGGTTGGCCGCAGCAGGCACGCATCGTGTTCTGTGTGGTGGTTGGTCTGTTCATCCTGGTGCTGGCCTGGTTCCTGTTGATCAGCGGCAAGCGCGATGAACTCGAAGGCCTGGAAGGCACCGAAACGCAGCTGCGCACCGAGTTCGAGACCCAGCAGGGTCGCGCGGTGAATCTGGAGCCGCTCAAGCAGCAGCTCGCGCAGATGGAACAGGTGCTGCAGCAGATGCTGCGTCAGCTGCCCAGCAAGACCGAGATGCCGGACCTGATCATCGACATCTCGCAGACCGCGTTGTCCAGCGGCCTGTCCAACGAGCTGTTCCAGCCGGGTCCGGAATCGCCGAAGGAGTTCTATGCCGAAAAGCCGATCGCGCTGCGCATGGTGGGCAGTTACCACCAGTTCGGTGCCTTCGTCAGCGGTGTCGCCTCGCTGCCGCGCGTGGTGATCCTGACCATGCACGACATCAACCTCAAGCCGAAGGACCCCAAGGCCGGTATCACCCCGCGCGGGGCTCTGGAACTTTCCGGCACGGTCAAGACCTATCGTTATCTGGACGATGAGGAAATGGCCGAGCAGGAAAAGGCTGCGGCCGACGCTGCGAAGAAGGGCGGCCAATGACCATGAAACTGCTCAAGATCCTGTCCTGCGTGGCGTTATTTGCTGTATTGCCGGCGTGCACGCGCGGTGTGACCAGCACACCGGGCAATGCGCCGAATCTGGAAGCCTGGGTTGCCGAGGTGCGCGCACGTCCGGCGCCGCCGTTGGAGCCATTGCCGGTGATGCAGCAGTTCGAGACATTCGAGTATGCCGCGCAGGTGATGCGCGACCCGTTCAGCGATGCCTGGGTCACTGCGGAAGGCAGCAACGGTACGCGTCCGGATCCGAACCGGCGCAAGGAACCGTTGGAAGCCTATCCGCTCGACGCCCTCGACATGGTGGGGACCATTGGCGGTGGGTCGGGCCTGATTGCGCTGGTGATGGCGCCTGACAAGGTGACTTACCGGGTGCGGCCGGGTGTGTATCTGGGACAGAGCGATGGCCGGGTGACCGGGGTCTACGAAGACCGCATCGAGCTGATTGAACTTGTGCCGGACGGTGCGGGTGGATGGCTTGAACGGCCGGCCGCACTCGCATTGGATGATCAATAAAGTGATAGGGGATAGCACGATGACGTTTTCCAATGCCCGGCGGCTGCGTCCGGTTCGACGCCACGCGATGTTCCAGGCCTGTGCGTTGGGGTTCGCGCTGGCAGTGGCGAGCGGCAGCGCGTTCGCAGCGGCGGCGCTGAAGCAGCCTGCGCAGGATCCGGCCAAGGTCGCTCCGGCGAGTCTGGCGGTGTCCAAGATCGATTTCAAACGTGGTGAAGATGGTTCTGGCCGTCTGATCCTGCAGTTCGACGGCCAGGGCGCCAGCCCGGATCTGCGCACGCAGGGCGACAGCGTGCTGGTCGACATCAGCAACGCCCGGCTGCCTGCCGAACTGCAGCGCCCGCTCAACGTCACCGACTTCGCAACGCCGGTGCAGCGCGTCGAAGTGAAGCCGTCCGGTTCCGGTTCGCAGCTGGTGCTGTCGACCAAGGGTGCGTTCGATTCGCTGGCCTATCAGACCGGCAACGAATACGTGGTCGAGATCACCCCGCGCAAAGGCCAGCCTGCGGTTGGCGGCGTGAGCCCCGCAGCGGTCACCCAGGCAGCAGCGCAGATCGCTGCGCGCGGCTATAGCGGCCGCCCGGTGACGTTCAACTTCCAGGACGTGCCGGTGCGCACCGTGCTGCAGCTGATCGCCGAGGAATCCAATCTCAATATAGTCGCCTCCGACACCGTGCAGGGCAATGTCACGCTGCGCCTGATGAACGTGCCGTGGGACCAGGCGCTGGACATCGTGCTGCGCGCCAAGGGCCTGGACAAGCGCCGCGACGGCGGCGTGGTGTGGGTCGCCCCGCAGCCGGAGCTGGCCAAGTTCGAGCAGGACAAAGAAGACGCACGCATCGCGATCGAGAATCGCGAGGATCTGATTACCGATTACGTGCAGATCAATTATCACAATGCAGCTGTGATCTTCAAAGCGCTGACCGAGGCGAAGGGGATTGGTGGTGGCGGTGGTGGCGGTCAGGGCGGTGGCCAGGGCGGCGGCGGTGCAGGTCAGCAGGACAATGGTTTTCTATCTCCTCGTGGCCGGTTGGTTGCCGATGAGCGCACCAATACGTTGATGATTAGCGACATCCCGAAAAAGGTCGCGCAGATGCGCGAGCTGATCTCGCATATCGACCGTCCAGTGGATCAGGTGTTGATCGAAAGCCGCATCGTGATCGCGACCGATACGTTTGCGCGTGACTTGGGCGCACGCTTTGGAGTCACCGGTGCGACGGGTCGGGGTATTTTGAGTGGCTCCCTGGAAAGTAACGTCAACTACCTTAATACCTCTGCACAATCTCGTTTGGAACAAGCCAACGGCGGTACGGTTACGACACTGCCGGCGCATCTGTTTCCCTCTGGTCTGAATGTCGATCTGGGAGCTGGCGGCTTTACCAACAGTGGTGCGGCTGGGCTCGCCTATACCTTGCTGGGCTCCAACTTCAATCTGGATATCGAGCTGTCGGCAATGCAGGAAGAGGGGCGCGGCGAAGTCGTATCCAATCCGCGCATCGTGACTGCCAATCAGCGCGAAGGCGTCATCAAGCAGGGTCGAGAGATCGGCTATGTGACCATCAGCGGTGCGGGTGTTGCAGGCGGTGGGTCGCAGGCTAACGTGCAGTTTAAGGAAGTTCTGCTTGAGCTGAGAGTGACCCCCACCATTACCAATGACAATCGTGTCTTCCTCAATATGAATGTCAAGAAGGACGAAGTCGCACGCTTCATCACTTTGCCGCAATACGGCACGGTGCCCGAAATCAATCGTCGGGAAGTCAATACCGCGGTTCTGGTGGCCGACGGTGAAACGGTGGTGATCGGTGGCGTTTACGAATTTACCGATCGGGAAAGTGTTTCAAAGGTTCCGTTTTTGGGAGACATTCCATTCCTGGGCAACCTGTTCAAGAAACGTGGGCGCAGCAAGGAGAAAGCCGAGCTTCTGGTCTTTGTGACTCCAAAGGTATTGCGGGTCGCAAACGCAGCACGGTAAGCGTGCTGGATGTGAGGGGGGCCGCGAAAGCGGCCTTCTTCTTTTCAGTTCATGCACTCGAATTCTATGCGCAGTGCGCTCATCTGCGTTCCAAGTTGAGAGGCTTACCTGGCTGGAACAATAGGCGATCGACGCCGTGGTTTTTTCTGTGATGTGCCCAGGAGAGCCGGCCAGACGCGGTATGGCCGGCAGCGTGACCTTAGTCGCTCACTGAACATCCCGATGCCATTGAGTGAACCAATCGCGCTCGAATCGGTCACACTGAGCCTATGAACGCACCGCCGCTGCTACCCCCAGAAGCCGCCGCCGCGCCCACCGAGGACCGGCTGCATCGTCAATTCACCTTGCTGCGCGAGTCGCTGACGCAGCGCATCGTGGGCCAGTCTGCGCTGGTCGAACGGCTGCTGATCGCCTTGCTGGCCGATGGTCATTTGCTGGTCGAAGGCGCGCCCGGGTTGGCCAAGACCACTGCAATCCGGGCGCTGGCCTCGCGGCTGGAAGCGGATTTCGCGCGGGTGCAGTTCACCCCGGATCTGCTGCCTTCCGATCTGACCGGTACCGAGATCTGGCGCCCGCAGGACAGCCGTTTCGAGTTCATGCCGGGGCCGATCTTCCATCCGATTCTGCTGGCCGACGAGATCAACCGTGCGCCGGCCAAGGTGCAGTCGGCGCTTCTCGAGGCGATGGGCGAGCGCCAGGTCACTGTGGGCCGGCATACCTATGCGTTGCCGCAGCTGTTCCTGGTGATGGCGACGCAGAATCCGATCGAGCAGGAGGGCACGTTCCCGTTGCCCGAGGCGCAGCTGGACCGTTTCCTGATGCATGTGCGCATCGGCTATCCGCAGGCCGACGCCGAGGCGGAGATTCTGCGCCTGGCGCGCGAAGCCGCACGCGATACGCTGGAAAAGCACGAGACGGTGCCCGACAAGATTCCGCTGGAAGACGTCTTCGCTGCGCGACGTGTGGTGCTGGATGTGCATCTGGCGCCGCAGCTTGAGCGCTATCTGATCGAGATCGTGCTCGCTTCGCGCGATGCGCAGCGCTACGACCCGGCATTGGCGCGGCGGATTGCCTGGGGCGCGAGCCCACGCGGTTCGATCGCGCTGGAGCGCTGCGCACGTGCGCGTGCGTGGCTGGCGGGGCGCGACTACGTGACGCCGGACGATATCCGCGCGATTGCGCCGGACGTGCTGCGTCATCGCGTGCTGCCCAGCTACGAGGCCACCGCCGAAGGCTGGGATGGCGAACGCCTGGTCGCCGCCCTGCTGGAAAAGATTCCGCTGCCCTGATCGGGTAGCGTGTCGCTGAGGTATGCCGCCCTCTCGCCAGAATCCGATGTCTTCGATGCCGTCTCCGCCCCCTGCAATTGTTCCGTCGTCCGTCGCCGGCGATGGTCTGCGCCCGATGCTTGCGGAGTTGATCGCGCTGCGCGGCACCGTGACCCATCGCGGTCAGCCAGGCCGTGGCCGGCATGGCTTGGTGGGGCCGGTGCCGGCGGCAACGCGCGGGCGTGGGATGGAATACGCCGAATCGCGGGAGTACGTCGCTGGCGACGATGCGCGGCATATCGATTGGCGCGTCACCGCACGCACCGGGCGAGCGCATACCAAACTCTTCCAGGCCGAGCGCGAACGCTTGAGCCTGATCGTGGCCGACACCGCGCCATCGCTGTTCTTCGGCACGCGGGTGCGCTACAAATCGGTGCAGGCCGCGCGTGCGGGGGCCGTTGCGGCGTGGTTGGCGCAGCGGCAGGGCGACCGCATTGCCGCACTGCGTGGCACTGGCAATGAAGCACCGATCGCGCCGCGTTCGGGCCAGCGCGGCGTGTTGCCGGTGCTGGACGCATTGGCGCGCTGGTATGCGCAGCCGCCGTCGGGCGATGCCGGGCTGGATGTCGCATTGGATCATGCTGCACGCTTGCTGCGCCCCGGTGCGCGGCTGACCGTGTTGGCCGATGCACGTAGCGCCAGCAAGATCTCGGAGGCGCGCTGGTCGGGCTTGGCATTGCATCACGAAGTCGTGGTGATCGTGCTGGTCGACCCGTTGGAATTGGCACCACCTGCACGTGCACTCACCTTCGATGTGCGGGGCGAGCGCATTGCGATCGATCTCTCCACGCAGGCCGGACGCGCGCGCTGGCAGGCCGAATTCGTCGCGCCGCTGGAACAACT
This sequence comes from Xanthomonas hortorum pv. pelargonii, assembly GCF_024499015.1. Classification (NCBI taxonomy): domain Bacteria; kingdom Pseudomonadati; phylum Pseudomonadota; class Gammaproteobacteria; order Lysobacterales; family Lysobacteraceae; genus Xanthomonas; species Xanthomonas hortorum. The sequence continues at coordinate 3,675,081 of NZ_CP098604.1, forward strand.
GACGTCGGTATTGCAGGCACGCGGTGTGCGCTGGCATCGCCTGTCTACCGACGATGCCAGCGATGCCTGGTTGGGCGGCGGTACTGCCGTGCGGGGACGATGACGATGGCGCCGCAATCGCTCCCGTTACGCGATGTCCATCTGCCGCCATCGCCGTCGTGGTGGCCGTTGGCGATGGGGTGGTGGTTGGTGATCGCCGCAGTGGTGCTGGTGTTCGGTGCCGCATGGTTCTGGTGGTGGCGTCGTCGTCGGCAGCAGCGCCGTTGGTTGGCGGCATTCGATGCCGAACTGCAGAGCGCGACAACTCCCGCGCAGCGCTTGGCGACGGTATCGCTGTTGTTGCGGCGTGCGGCGCGCAGCGTTGATGCGCAGGCCGATCGGTTACAGGGCGAGGCGTGGCTGCAGTTTCTGGATGGCCGCAAAAGCAAGACCCATGCGTTTTCGCAAGGGCCAGGCCGCGCGGTGCTTGAGGGCGGATTTCAACGCGCGCCAGCGGTTGCAGATATGGATGCCGTGCAGACACTGGCGCGACAGCGTTTTCTGAGTCTGATGCGAGGCCAGCGATGAACTGGCTGCAGTGGTCGCAATGGCAGGACGCGCTTGCGCACTGTGCGTGGCCGTGGGCATGGTGGTTGATGCCGCTGCCGTTACTGATGTGGTTCTGGCCGCAGCGGCGTGCCGATGCGGCTGCGCTGCGCGTGCCCTACGCCGATCAATTGCATGCGGTTGCACAGGCGCAACGTGTGCCGGCATTGCGGATGCCGCGCTGGTTGGCATGGTTGGGCTGGTTCTTGTTGTGTGCGGCGCTTGCGCGTCCGCAACAGCTGGGTGAGGTGATCCAGCCGCCGCGCGAGGCGCGACAGATGATGCTGGCGGTGGATCTGTCCGGCAGCATGAGCGAGCCGGATATGGTGCTTGGCGGCAGCGTGGTCGATCGCCTGACGGCGGCCAAGGCGGTGTTGTCGGACTTTCTGGATCGCCGCGAAGGCGATCGTGTCGGCTTGTTGGTGTTCGGCCAACGCGCCTATGCGCTGACGCCGTTGACCGCGGATCTGACCTCCGTGCGCGACCAGCTAGCCGACAGTGTGGTGGGCTTGGCCGGGCGCGAAACCGCAATTGGCGATGCGATTGCATTGTCGGTCAAGCGGCTGCGCGAGCAGAAGCAGGGGCAACGCGTGGTGGTGCTGCTCACCGATGGCGTCAACACCGCTGGCGTGCTCAATCCGCTGAAAGCCGCCGAACTTGCCAAGGCCGAAGGCGTGCGCGTGCATACCATCGCGTTTGGTGGCAGCGGCGGGTATTCCTTGTTCGGCGTGCCGATTCCGGCCGGTGGCAATGACGATATCGATGAAGCCGGGTTGCGCAAGATCGCCGAACAGACCGGCGGGCGTTTCTTCCGCGCACGCGACACCGAGGAACTGGCCGGCATCTATGCCGAACTGGATCGGCTGGAACCGGTAAAGGCAATGGGGCCGTCGGTGCAGCCGCGTGTGGAGCGCTATTACTGGCCGTTGGGCGCTGCCATCGTGATTGCACTGCTGGCCTACGTGCTGCCGCGGAGATGGCGATGAACGCGCTGACCGAGCTGACAGCGGCATTGCAGTCGTTGCATCTGCTGCGCCCGACCTTGCTATGGGCGCTGCTGGCCATCGTGCCGGCAGCGCTGCTCTGGCACCTGCGCCGACGCGATGCGGAGGTATGGCGGCACAGTGTGGATGCGCATCTGTTGCCCAAGTTACTGGTCTCCGGTGGTCAGCGCGGATGGCTCGGCTTCGTGCTGGCTGCGTTGACGTATGCGCTTGCAGTGGTGGCAATGACCGGGCCGAGTTGGCGGCAGGTCGAGCGGCCGGTGTATCACTCCAGCATGCCGCTGGTGGTGGCGCTGGATCTGTCCTCCAGCATCAATGCCAACGATTTGCCGCCATCGCGCTTGCTGCAGGCGCGCGCGAAACTGGCCACGCTGTTGCGCAAGCGCGCCGGTGGCGAAGTCGCGCTGCTGGTCTATGCAGGCGAAACCTTCACCGTTGCACCGCTCACTGAAGACACGGCCAATGTGGCGTTGTTTCTGGACGCGTTGTCGCCATCGGTGATGCCGGTGGATGGCAAGCGCGCCGATGCGGCGATCGATGCGGCCACGCAGTTGCTGGTGCAGGCGGGCTTCAAGCAAGGCGACATTCTGTTGGTCAGCGATAGTGCGGATCGTGGGGCTGGCAGTTCTGCACGGCTGGCGCATTCGCGTGGATTCAGCGTGTCTGCGCTCGGTGTGGGTAGCGAGCGTGGCGCTGCCTATCGCACAAGTACCGGCGAAATCGCACAGGCGAAGCTGGACGAAGCCAGCCTGCGCGATCTGGCCGGGCAGGGCGGCGGGCGTTATGCGCGCATTGCAGCGGATGATTCGGATTTGCGTGCGCTGGGGGTGCTCGATCCTACGCAGCAGCCCTTGGCCGATGAAGCGACCGAGTCCAATGGCGGCAAGACCTGGCTGGACGAAGGCTACTGGCTGCTGCTGCCGGTGATGCTGTTGGCGCTGCTGGCGTTCCGACGTCGTGCGGTTGTGGCGGTACTCGCGTTGGTGGGTGTGTTGCCGTTGGCCCAGCCCGCGCACGCTGCAGAGAGTACGTTGTGGCAACGCGCCGATCAGGTGCAACAACAGCGTCTGGATGCAGGCGTGCAGGCATATCGCAAAGGCGATTTCGCCGCGGCACAGAAAGCGTTTGAAGGTGTGCCCACCGATGAGGGCCTGTACAACCTTGGCAACGCGCTGGCCCGGCAGGGGCAGTACGACGAAGCGATTGCGGCGTACGACCGTGCGCTGAAGCAACACCCCGACCAGCAGGACGCCATCGCCAATCGTGCGGCGGTGGATGCGGCGCGCAAGCGTCAACAGCAGAACAACAAGGACGGCAAAGGTCAGGACGGCAAAAGCCAGTCCAAAGAGCAGAAGCAATCCGGTCAGAACAAGCCCGGCCAAAATCAGTCCGGGCAGAACAAACAAGACAACCAAAACGCTGGCCAGGACGGGCAGGGCAAGCAGGACGCCCAAGGCAAACAGGACAGCAAGGATCAGCCCTCTCCGGCGCAGACGCCGCAGGATGGAAAGTCGCAAGACCAGCAATCCAAGAATGGGCAAGGCGAGCAGAGCAAGCAGGACGCGCCGCCGCAATCGGCCGATGCGCAGGCGCAGCAGCAGGCCGATGCCGCGCAGCGGCAAAAGATGCAGCAGGCGATGGCGCAGGCCGGCGATAAGAGCGCCGATGCAAACGGCAAGCACGAAGCCGCAGCCGTCAGCGAGACGCCGGAACAGCGCGAGCAACGGCAGGCGGTGGACGCCTGGTTGCGGCGCGTTCCGGACGATCCGGGCAGCTTGCTGCGCACCAAATTCACGCTGGAACACGAACGCAGGCAACGGGACGGACGATGATCGGCACACACCACTTACGCCGCGCGGCGATCGGCATATTGACCAGCGTGATGCTGCTCGCCTGCGCCCCCGTCGGTGCGGTGACGCGCGCCTGGCTGGACCGCGACAGCGCCAATGCCGGCGACGTGGTGATGTTGAATATCGAAACCGATCAACGCGGTGTCGATCCGGATTACACGCCGTTGCGCAACGATTTCGCACTGGGTGCCAAAAGCGCCAACCAGCAGATGCAGGTGACCAATGGATCGGTCACGGTGCGTGCGTTGTTCGGCGTGGTGTTGACGCCGCGCAAGAGCGGCGAGCTGATCGTGCCGGCGATACGCGTCGGCAACGAGCGCACCGAGCCGCTGCGGTTGCAGGTGGTTGGGGCTGCAAACAATGCGGGCACCGGCAGCACCGGAAGCACCAGCAGCGCTGGTGGCAGCGCGCAAGGCGGGCCGAGCGCGGCGCAGGGCAATGAAGACGCCTTCGTTGAAACGCAGGTGGACGACCCGCAGCCCTACGTGCAGCAAAGTGTGGGCGTGGTGGTGCGTTTGTACTTCGCTACGCAGCTGGCCTCCGGCGAGCTGGATCTGGAAGCGCCCGATGGCGCATCGCTGCAGCGCATTGGCGATGACGTCAGTTCGGTCAAGCTGGTCAACAATCGTCAATACAACGTGGTGGAGCGGCGCTATTTGCTGGTGCCCGAGCGCAGTGGGCGCTTGCTGTTGCCGTCGGCGCGTTTCAATGGGCGTTCGGTCGGTGGTTTTTTCGATGATTACTTCGGTCGCGGTAATGGCGAGCTGACCGCGCGCAGCGCCAGCATTCCGCTGCAGGTGCGTGCGCAGCCGGCCAACGCGCCGCAGCCGTGGTTGCCGCTGCGCAGTCTGCAACTGCGTTACACCACCACGCCGCAACGTGCGACTGCTGGTGAAGCGGCGCAGATCGTGGTGGAAGCCAGCGCACGCGGCGCCACCCAGGCGCAGTTTCCTGAATTGCCTACTCCTAGCGTGCCTGACGCGCAGGTGTTCGCCGAGCCGGCGCAGTACGAGGAACGCTTCGTGGACGGTTCGCCGCAGCTGCGGCTGACCCGGCGCTATTCGATCGTGCCCAACCGCGCCGGTCCACTGGTGGTACCGGGTTTGCAGGTGGCGTGGTGGGATGTGGGCGCAGCGGCGGCCAAGACTGCATCAGTGCCGGATCTCACGTTGGATGTGGCTGCGGGTAGCGGTGCGTTTGCGGCGCCCGCGCCTGCGCCGGTTGCCAATCCGTCGCCGGATAACGCTGCCCCAACTCCAGCTCCCAGTACGCTGAGCCTGCAGCAACCCGCCGTTGCGCAACGGCCGTGGGGCTGGATCGGTGCGGCGATCGGTTTCGCGTTGTTGTGGGTCGCCACGCTTGCGTGGGCGTTGCTGCTGCGTCGCGGCGGTTCGCGCGGTGCGCCGGTGACCAATGGCAGCGATGCACCCGCCTCCGGTCGGCGTGCCACCCATGGTGTGGCCGAATTGCGGCGTGCGCTCGATACCGGCGGGATGGACGATGTGGCGGCGGTACTCTGCGGCATGGCCGGTGCTGCCGACATCGACAGCGTGCTGGCCGCGTTGAGCGACCCGGCCCAGCGCGCAGCAGTGGCGCAGATGCAGCGCGCGCGCTGGGGCGGCGATGGCGATGTGGCCGCTGCGCGTGCGGCGTTGCGCGAGGCGTTTTCCAAAGGCCCGCGTTGGCGCCATGCAACCGCTGCCGAACCGGAGGTATTGGCGCCGCTGTATCCGCCGGCGCGTTGATCTGCTGCGCTGCAGCGACAGTTGCTAATGGGGCCTGGATGGTCGCCAGGCCGTGTAGTGCTGCGACTCGTCGATCCGGTTGTGCGTGGCTTGCTAACTGTGTTGCTGAAAACAGAGCGTTGGGGCTGCGGTTTGGCTGCAGGGCCCTTTGCCCGCCCACCCTCGCGGGACACGCCGCAAGTACGTCCATGTAGGCTCTTACGCGGCATCCATGCCGCGTAAGGTCCCGCGACGGTGGGCGGGCAAGGACCAGTCGCGATGGTCGGTGTGCACGGTTACAAGCGGGGCAAGACGTGCGTTGGTTCAATAACGGCTTGTCCGATCAGCTTTTCAACGCAAGGCAAACGGAAGGCAGGCTTTCAACGAAGCAACCTGCAGACTCTCTGGTGCGGTGTCCTCGCCGATTGCGGGACCGTGTGGCGGCATGGATGCCGCCACCGAGCCTCCAGGGACGGATTCACGGCGTGTCCCGCGAGCGGCGAGGGCACCGCGCCCTCGACCAACCAGGCTTTTGG